>PMAD01000296.1 GCA_003152415.1 Acidobacterium sp. | reverse complement strand
ACGGTGTTCAAACGGTGTTCAACTCTTGGCGGATGTTCGGAAGTTCCTGAAAGATATGGAGCGGGAGACCGGGATCGAACCGGCGACATTCAGCTTGGGAAGCTGACGTTCTGCCACTGAACTACTCCCGCTCTGTCGGGACCCTTGAAACGGGGTCGATGGACAGCAGTTTCGCATCCACGCGCCTGAAAAAAGTATCGCCCCCGCGAAGAAAAATGGCAATCCGCCCTGCGAGCCCGGACATCTGTTCTTATGGTTATCTGGGGTACGGCGTTTTGCGTGTGGCGCGGATTCGTTTCTCCGCCCGCTTGCTCATCGAGACGCTGCATTTCGATTCTGGAGCGGAGTGAATGGCACCTGTTCGGTCCGACGCACTGGTTTTTCTTGGCGCCACGGGCGATCTGGCGTACAAGCAGATTTTTCCCGCGCTGCAGGGCCTCGTGCGCGACGAAGGCTTCGATCTGCCCATCATCGGCGTGGCGAAGGCCGGCTGGAATCTGGATCAGTTGAAGGCTCGCGCGAAGGACAGCCTGGAGAAACATGGCGGCGTCGATCAGGCTGCATTCGAAAAGCTGATGGGCCTGCTGCGTTATGTCGACGGGGACTACAACGACCTGAACACCTTCACGCAGCTTCGCCAGCAACTGGGGCAGGCGCAGCGGCCGCTGCATTATCTGGCGATTCCGCCGAGCCTGTTCGCGGTGGTCGCGGAGAACCTGGCGAAGTCAGGCTGCGCGACCAATGCGCGCGTGGTGGTAGAGAAGCCGTTTGGGCGCGATCTCGAATCCGCACAGGAGCTGAGCCGCACTCTGCATCGGTTTTTCCCGGAAGAGGACATTTTCCGTATCGATCACTATCTGGGCAAAGAGCCGGTGCAGAATATCCTCTACACGCGCTTCGCCAATCCGGTGCTCGAGCCCATCTGGAACCGCGATCACGTGCGCAGCATTCAAATCACCATGGCGGAGAACTTCGGCGTGGAGGATCGTGGCAAGTTCTACGACGAAGTGGGAACGCTGATGGATGTGGTACAGAACCACATGCTGCAGGTGGTGGCCACTCTGACCATGGACCCGCCGACGGGCGAGGCCTGCGATGCCATGCGCGATCGAAAGGCGGAGCTGATGAAGGCCATTCGCCCGCTGACACCGGATGCGGTGGTGCGCGGGCAATATGACGGCTATCGCTCGGTGCCGGGTGTAGCGCCAACGTCGAATGTCGAGACCTTCGTCGCGATCCGGCTGTACATCGACACCTGGCGGTGGGCCGGGGTGCCCGTATACATCCGCGCCGGCAAGATGCTGCCGTTGACCTGCATGGAAGCGACAGTGGAATACAAGCGGCCGCCACGGGAGACGTTCGGAGAGCTGGTGCCGGTCAACTCGGCACACATGCGCATCCGTGTGAGCCCGGATTTTGCCATCGGACTCGGCGTGCGGACCAAGATTCCCGGAGAGCGCATGGTGGGGCGCGACGTGGAACTCGATATGCATCGGCAGGAACTTGACGATATGCCTCCCTACGAACGGCTGCTGGGAGACGCCAGCCGCGGCAATGCCGAGCTGTTTTCACGGCAGGACCTGGTGGAGGCGCAGTGGCGCATCGTCGAGCCGATTCTGGGGAATGTCACGCCCGTCTACTCGTATCTGCCGGGAACCTGGGGGCCAGAAGAGGCCGGCCAGTTGATCAGCAACGATGGGCCGTGGATCGACCCGGTCGTGGATGACAAGAAACCGTGCTGAGGACTGGCGGGCCGCTTGCGGACGAGCGGGCGTGGTCCGTTCTGGATGTGCCCGCGGAAACTCTGCGTCAGTCGCCTCCCGATCCGACGCCCTTTTCCAGGTGGCCGCCGAATTCGTAGCGCATGGCCGAGAGCAGCCGGTCGGCGTACTCATCGCTGCCGCGCGAGACAAACCGCGAGTAGAGCGCCGCGCTGATCACCGGCGCCGCGATGCCCTCGTCGACGGCGGCCTGCACGGTCCAGCGGCCTTCTCCAGAATCGGAGACGCGTCCGGCGAATTTCGACAGCTCGGGATTCTCCTGCAACGCCGCAGCGGTCAGATCGAGCAGCCATGAACCGATGACGCTGCCGCGCCGCCAGACCTCGGCGACTGCGGGCACGTCGATGTCGTATTCGTAGAGCTCGGGATCGCGCAGAGGCGTGGTTTCGGCATCGGCCTCGCGCTTCACTTTTCCGGCATTGGCATTTTTGATGATGTTCAANNCCGCAGTGCAGGTAGCCGTTTTCCGCCTGAGTGGCTTCGCCCGTGCGCCCCGGGGTTCGCACCGCGGAGGCCACGCCTGGAGCGAGGGACTTGAAGATCGGGTCGAGATGCGTGACGATCGCGTCTTCGCCACCAATCATGAGGCAGTATCCGCGATCGAGCCCCCAGACGCCGCCGCTGGTGCCGCAATCGACGTAGTGGATGCCTTTGGCCTTCAGTTCGCCGGCGCGGCGAATATCGTCGTGGTAATACGAGTTGCCGCCGTCGACGATGATGTCGCCGGGGGCGAGCACGGGCACGAGAGACGCCAGCACCGAATCGACAGCGGCGGCGGGAACCATCATCCAAACAGCGCGCGGCGCGGTGAGCTTCTTCGCGAATTCCTGCAGACTGGCGGATGAGGCGGCGCCTTTGGCGACGAGGTCCTGCATAGCTTGCGGGTGCGTGTCGTACACCACGCACTGGTGACCGGCTTTCAGCAGGCGCTGCACCATATACGATCCCATTCGACCCAGACCGATCATTCCGAGTTGCATTGTTACCCTCCTGAGGAATTCGCTCGCTTCGCCAGAATAGCGCCGAGCGCCGGAGGGGATGATCAATCCGGCAAAAATGGCGAGGTTCTGGCCGCCGCGGCGGGCCGGCAGGGCTGGTGGAGTGGGGCCGAAGACCCCCACGGATCGCTCGAAATTCGCCCGGGAGCCGGGAGGACGACAGGAACCGCAAAAAAGTTTCACGGGGTGCAGAACAAGATGGTTATGCCCATGCCACCTGCATGGGATACCTGAGGAGGCTGGCGCTTTTCAAAATATCAGGGATGCCCCCCAGGGCAATCGAACGACAATCCCCAGACGAAGTTGATGGAGAAATGACTCCAATGAGAAACGTCCGGCTCCTGGCAAATCTCCTGAACGACGATAGCGGTCAGGATTTGATCGAATATGCATTGGTTGCGGCGCTGATAGCTCTGTCCGCGATCGGCGCAATGACCGCGCTCACCAACAAGATCAACAACGAGTTCAACAAAGTTGGTAACAGTCTCTGATACGTTCACAACTCTGAAGGCGCGGCCGGAAACCTCTCTTCCGGTTTGCCGCCTTCCTTAGCGGGACTCCCTCACGGCCCCGATTCCCTCCCAGCGCAACTGGCCGTGGGCCATGCACGCCCTGGCGCGTGTTCCTCTAAGCACTCGGCGCGAACCGTCTCCCCATCGCTCCCACGCCGATCCTTGCCGTGAGGTCCGGCGCTTGCGCCCCTGTGCGCAGACAAAAGAAAAGCCCTCAGGGGCTCCTGACCGACCCGAGGGCTTTCAAGTGAGCGTCATCGATCGTGCAGTGTGATGCAGCTCAACCCTGACAATAAGTGCGGCCCATGGTCTTCGTCATTCAACTGAAGTTGTAATTTCGCCGTTTGTTCTCCTATCTTTCAGTTGGAGAGGCGACAAATGCGGCCCCGGAACCCCAGTTTCGTCAGTAGTTTGTTCTATGGCAAAGGCATTTGATGAGGCTTGGAGTGGTTGAGGAGCGTGGAGTGGAGGCGAGACTGGTCCAGAACCAGGGCGGTGGCCTGAGTTTGGGGATTTATTGCGTGAGCTGTGCAGCTGGAATCGCGCTGGTGGTGCTCACCCACGACGACGACACGATCCCGGCGGAATTCGACTGGCAGTCCGACGACAGCGTGCGCGTCGCGATCGACAACCACCGGAAAAAGCACCCCATACCGTCCTCCTGAGAAGAGCGCAAGCAGGGCTGGGGGCGGCTCGCCCGGGTAGGGCCCGGCTGCCGCGATCAAGGTGACCATTCCGAGTGCCATACAGGCCATTACCGGTTACCACTTAAATGGAATAGCGGGTGTGGATACGACTGGTCACAATGTGACAAGTCGAACCCATGCTGCGCGGTCCGGGGAAGTCTCCTCGATCGGGGCGAGCCGAAATCAAGGAGCACTGAAGATGAAAACCGGACGCATTCTGAAGAACCTGCTGATCGAAGACAGCGGACAGGACCTGATTGAGTACGCGCTGGTGGCTGCATTCCTGGCTTTGAGCGCAGTGGCGGCGATGGCGCCGATCGCAAACAAGATGTCCAACGAGTTCAACGGCATCGGCAACAGCCTGTAGACGAATCGACGGCGCGCTGCCTGGTTTGTCGCCGTAAGGGGCGCCGATGCACAGAGGTTCCGCGAAAGCGCGAGCAGGGACGTCGAGTCCGCTGCGGTGCGCACGCGAGATAGCGCCTGGGATCCGAGTCGATCCTGGGCGTTTGTCGTTCCCGGGGGCGCTTTCCTTCCCGATTATTTTGGCGCGTCGGTTGAGCGCTTGAGCGTCATGTCCATGGGCGGCATGCCGCCGTTGTCGCTCTTCGTGCTCATCTTGATTTCGTCGCCGCTGATGGTGCCATCGTGGGTGATGGTCGTCCCGTTGAATGAGACGGTGAAGGAAAACTTATCGCCGTCGATTTTGCCGTTGTCGATCGCGAGCGGATCGCCCTGGGGGCCGGTGACGGTGCCGGTGAGTTTGGCGCCATCCTGTTTGAAGTCGAAGGTGAGCGAAAAATCGCTGCCGTCGGGCGCCTTCATGGTGGTGGTCCACTTGCCGGTCATATCGGAAGCGGCAAACAGCGGCTTCGCGGCGAACACAACGAGCAACGCGGCGCAGAGAACGAACCAGGCCTTCATTTTCCTCATCAGCGGTTTCCCCCGGAGAATTTCGACCCGGCGATGATACAGGAGCCGAGCGTGGAGCGAACAGCGGAATTCGAGGGCAGTCCTTCGTGAGCGCGCCGGTGGTTCGCGAGGTCAGTGCGTGGCAGCTGCGCTCTGGAGCGAGAGGGTGCGGGCGTCCTGATAGAGCGATAGCAGAGCTGGCCCCTGCGAGGTGGCGGCCTGGGGGTTGGCGATGAACCAGGCCCAGTCCGGTTGCTGCGCGAAGAAGTCCGGGGCCGGGACGGTCCCGGTGAGGACGACACCGATGGGTTTGCCGACGCCCAGGCGAGCGAGGAAGACGTCGGTGCGGAAGCGGCCGCCGCCGCCCTGCACATTCATCTCGAGGGCATCGACGTAGAGCAAGCCGGGGAAATAGTCGTCGAGGGGGCCGGAGCTGTTGGGGCCGAATCCGGGCGGGGCGGCGTCCCAAACCCAGACGAGATTGCGGACGTGATCGAGGTTCACGAGACGGTCGAAGAGCTGCCGGTAGAGTTGGGCGGAGCCGTGGATGCCTTTGCGGCCGGACCACCAGAAGGTTTTGGAATTGGGCTCGGGATAGGGCTGCCAGAGGACGGCGATGCCGGCGTCGGAAAGGGATTTGAGGGTCGCGGCGATGGCGTCGACCTGATCGCACCAGCGCTTGTTGAGGTTGGCGCCGGGGGTGAGGAGCTCGCTCCACTCGAAATCGGTGAGCTGGCCGCGGACGCTCTTCGCGTCGCTGGCCGGCTCATCGTCAGTAGGTCGGACGGGATGCCAGGTGAGGGCGACGATGGCGCCGGCGGCGTGCTGACGCTTCGCTTCTTCGACGATGGCGCGGCGGGCTGAGGAAGGGTCGCTGCCCATTTCGGTGGTGATGCCCAATTCCTGGCCATAAATCGCCGGGATTTTCTGCGTGAGAGCAACGATGGCTGTGGTGGCAGCGGCCGGAGAATCGGCCGCGTTGCTCTGGCCGCTTAGGACGCCGGCACCGGAAGCAGCATCGAGGCGGGCGAGGAGCGCTTTCGCTTCTTTTGTCGCATCGGCTGTTACTAATGTCCCGGCCGTTTTGCCGCCGGTCTCCGCGGCGCTCGCCTGGCGAATGGCGGCCATGGGCTCGGCGATGGCCGCATCGTCGCGGTTGAGCACCTGCGGGGAGTGGTAAATCGCGTTGAGGCCGTCGACGGTGTTGCCGGAGTCGACGATGTTGCTCCAGACCATGAAATACGCCCAGCGGGGCTGCGCCGCCAGGATCGCGGGGGTGGGTGCAGTGCCGACTTCTCCCAGGGCGATGGGCTTGCCGGCGGCGAGGGCGAGCATGTCGGCGTGATATCCGGGCTTGAATTCGCCGTAGACGTCGATGGTGAGCACGTCGACATATTGCGCGCCCGGATAGTAGTCGGCGATGGGGCCGGCGCTTGGGCCCGGAGTGTTTACGTTCCAGACCCAGACGAGGTTGTCGAGATGGTGGACGTTGACGAAGCGGTCCCAGAGCTGGCGGTAGAGGGCGGCGGAGCCGTCCGGGCGGGGACGGCCGCCCCACCAGAACCAGTTGCCGTTCATCTCGTGATACGCGCGGAAGAGGACGGGGACATGCGCGTCGCGCAGCTGCGCGAGATAGCCGGCGACGACGTCGACCTGGGTGCACCAGCGTTTGTAGAGGTCGGTGCCCGGGGTGAGCAGTTCGTGCCATTCAAAGTCGGTAAGGTGACCCTGGACGCTGTCGCGGAAGGTGACGGGCTCGTCGTCGGTGGGGCGGACGGCATGCCAGGTGAGGGCAATGACGGAGCCGTGCGTGTACTGGCGTTCCACTTCGGCGATCATGGCGGGGCGCGATTCGACGGAGTCCTTGTCGTCGCCGGCGGAGAAGCCGAAGTCCTCGCCAAAGAGCGCGGGGTATTTGCCGGTGAGGTCGTAGGCGCGGTCGGTCCAACGCGAAGAGTCGTTGGGAAAGTTGTGCTGGCCGGTGAGGGTGTATTGGCCTGAGATGGAATCGATGAACTGAAGCAGGGCGCGGGCTTCAGGAGTCGCGTGGGGGTTAACGGGGGCNNCCCGCTGCGACGATGAACGGATTGATCCGCACGCGCACCACGGTGGGCCTCCGGAAATTTCACCAGGGATTATAGCCTTAGCCCTCGCTCGAACGATTTAGCAGCGGACTGGGCACGATACCTCTTTGCTAGCTCGACCACGGCGCGGAACACTGTTCAGGAGCTAGGGCGTGGCGGTTTGCGCTCTGGAGCGAAACGGTGCGAGCGTCCTGGTAGGGCGCATGCAGAGCTGGAGGTGATGCGGGCCGGCAGCGGCGCATCCGAATGTGACTCTGGTAATCGGAGGCCTCTGACTGAACCGCGCAAAACTATATCACAAAAGGAAGCCTTATTTCCGGCTTCGCAATACCTTAACAGGTCACTGGAGAGTGCATCATCTTCGGGCTGGCGGCCCTGGCGGGCAGGGTTCACTATAGCGGCACTGCAGCAAATCACTCGTCGCTCGACCGGGCTCCGGTATTACCAACCACGGGCGGGCTACAGCATCACAAGGAGAAGAAAATGAACGCAACCCTTCAGCTTTTGAGAGACCTGTTAACGAACGATTGCGGCCAGGACCTGATCGAGTACGCCCTTGTGGCGGCACTGATCGCCTTAGGCGCCGTGACCGCGATGGGCGCACTCCAGAACAAAGTGTCGAACGAGTTCAACAAGATCGGGAACAGCCTCTGATCGAGGCACTGCGCCAACTTTCCGTGGCTGCGTCATTGGCTTTCTGGTAATTCTTCAGCGTACGGGTTCCAGGGTGTCCAGAGGCATTGGCGCCTCGCAGCGGAACCCGTGCACAGACTCTCGCCTTGCCGCCCTTCAGTGGGACCTCTCTTCCGCGCTTCGAGGCATACCCAAAATGTTTCAGCCGGGACAGGGGCCGCCGTGTTCGTGATAGCCTTGGTGCGTTTTGAAAATCGTGATTCTGCCGGGTCAGCTCCGGCCGCGCCCGGCGACGATACGAAAGCTGACACGGAATCCCTGACATGACAAAGAGAAGTTTTGCCGCACTGGCTTGTTTCCTGGTGGCCGGGCTCATCCCCGCCTTCGCGCAGCAACCGAAGTATCCGTTCAACGATCCAAATGTGCCGGAGGACAAGCGCATCGACAGCCTGCTGTCGCTCATGACGACGCAGGAGAAGATCGATGTGCTGGGAACGCGAACGGGCGTGCCGCGGCTGGGCGTGCCGAATATCGGCAGCTCCGAGGGAATTCACGGGATCGTGCAGCGTGAGGCGCGCTTCGGCCGGCAGCCGATCACCACCACGCAGTTTCCGCAGCCGCCGGGGATGGGCGATTCGTGGGATCCGGCGCTGGTGCAGCAGGCGGGCGGCGTGGAGGGATACGAGGCGCGGTTCATCACGCAGACGGCGAAGTACGACCGCCAGATTCTGATGGATTGGGGGCCGCAGTCGGATCTGGCGCGCGATCCGCGCTGGGGGCGGAGCGAAGAAGTTTATGGCGAGGACCCGTTTTTCAACGGGACGATGGCGATCGCGTTCAGCAAGGGCCTGGAGGGCGACGATCCGAAGTACTGGCAGGCTTCGCCGCTGCTGAAGCACTTTCTGGCGAACGAAAATGAGAATCAACGCGATCGCTCGACGTCGGATTTCGATGAGCGGCTGTTTTGGGAGTACTACTCGGTTCCCTTCCGCATGGCGTTTCTGGACGGCGGCGCGAAGGCGGTGATGGCCTCGTACAACGGGTGGAACGGCACGCCGATGGTGGTGAATCCGATTCTCAAAAGCATTGTGCAGGACAAGTGGGGCGTGGACGTGCTGTCGAGTGACGGCGGCGCGGTCACGCAGCTGGTCAATCCGCGAAAACTGTATCCGAACCAGGAAGCGGCGGTGGTGGCTTGCATTAAGAACGGCGTGAATCAGTTTTTGGATCGTTACGCGGACGAGACGAAAGCGGCGCTGAAGGATGGTTCGCTGACGGAGGCGGATATTGATGCCGTCCTCCGTTACAAATTCAGGATCGCAATCAAGCTGGGGCTGCTGGATCCGCCGGATTTGGTGCCTTACACAAAGATCAAGGATGACCCGGAGCCGTGGAATACGGATCGGGATCGCGACGTTTCAAAGAAGCTCGCGCTGGAGTCGGTGGTTCTGTTGAAAAACGACAAGGATCTGCTGCCGCTGGACAAGACGAAGATCAAGTCGATCGCGGTGATTGGGCCCCTGGCGGATTCGGTCCACTGGGACTGGTATGGCGGGACACCTCCTTATAAGGTCACGCCGCTGGAGGGGATTAAGGATGAGGTCGGTCCGGACGTGAAGGTGAACTACGCGGCCGATGTGCTGGGCCAAGCCGCGATCACGGCCGCGCGCCATTCCGATATTGCGGTGGTGGTGGTGGGGAACGATCCGACCTGCGGGCCGGACATGGCGCACGACTGGGTGAACACGCCGGATGGAGGCGGGACGCTTCCCTGCACCGTCCCCAGCGACGGGCGCGAAGGACGCGACCGGCAGATCATCGATCTGGCGCAGGAACAACTGGTGCGGCAGGTGTATGCGGTGAATCCGAAGACGGTGGTGATGCTGATTTCGAGTTTTCCTTTTGCCATTAACTGGAGCGAGGAGCATGTGCCGGCGATTCTGCACATGACCCATGCCTCGCAGGATGAGGGGACGGCGCTGGCAAAGGCGTTGTTTGGCGACTACAACCCCGGCGGGCATCTGGTGGAGACCTGGCCGAAGTCGGTGGATCAGCTGCCACCGAGCATGGATTACAACATCCGCGACGGCTACACCTATATGTATTTCAAGGGCGAGCCGCTGTATCCGTTTGGGTTTGGGCTGAGTTACACGACGTTTAAGTTTGCGAATTTGAAAACCAGCTCGGCACAACTGGCGAAGGATGGAACGGTAACTGTATCTGTGGATGTGACGAATTCAGGCAGCCGCACCGGCGATGCGGTTGTGCAGCTTTATGTGAAGCATCTGCGCTCGAAAGTGGAGCGGCCGCGCGAGGAACTGGAAGGCTTCCAGCGGGTGACGGTGGAGGTCGGACAGACAAAGACGGTAGAGATTCCGCTGCTGGCGTCGCGGCTGGCGTACTGGGACGCGAAGGCCGGGGCGATGCGCGTGGAGACGGAGTCGGTGAGCCTGATGGTCGGCGATTCGTCGGCGAATCTGCCGCTGAGCACGACGGTGAAGGTGCAGTAACGGAGCTAATCCTCCCCGCCCTGCTGTTGCACAGCTGGGGCCGTTGGGGCGGGGGTCCAGTTGTGGCCGCTGCTATTCAGGTTGAATCCTTTGAGGATGAGGCGTGGGCGCTCGCCGCGCGTATCGGCATTTTCAATCTGGATGTGGAGGGTCTGGCGCTCGCCAGGCATGAGCGCGACGTAGTTGTCGTCGAAGAGGGCGGGGACGATGAGGTCGCCNNATCCACTGCGAGCCTTCGCGGTGGATGTGACTCTTCATCGTCACGTTGACGCTGGGCAGAGTCCGGATGCCGGTGTAGTCGTTCTCGGTGAGGCCGCGCAGGTAGAAATTCGGTGAGACGACCTTGCCATTCTGCGAAAGCGTGAGGCGGATGAAGTGGGTCTTCGAGAGGCCAGCCGGATATTCGAGCTGGATCGGCGTTGCGGTTGAGTCTTCCTTGCTGTCGAGGGTCGCGGACTTCTCCCATTTCAAGGAGCCATCGATGTTCCGCACTTCAGCGTGTGCGGTGAGGCCGGTTTGGTCGCCGGCGCTGTCGTTCACCACTTCGACGGCGTCCGTCGCGGCATTCCACTGGATGTGCAGCGGCTCCGCGCCTTTTTTCGCGCCGTAGTAGCCGGCGTCGGTGTCGTAGAAGTAGTCGTAAGTCTGCCACAGCAGCGAGGGCCACGCGGGATGGCTCATCCAGATGAGGAGGCCGAGCCGATTTTTGCTCTGCCCCTCGTACATGCCGCGATAGGCGTTGTAGTCGACGAACTGCGCGAGTTCGAGCCAGTCGAGGATGCTGGTTGCGCCGCCGTATTCCGCGTCGATCTCGCTGGGCGGGAAATGAAATTCAGGAAACATGCTGCGGATGAAGTAGTCGTGGAGCGGCCATTGATAGCCCTGCGGCCACATCGCTGACTCGGGCATCGTGCGGCGGAGGGTTTCCATCTCGGGGACGTTCGGCGCGCCCATTTCAGAGTGGAACTTCACGGGCGCGTGCTCGAAGTAGTAGCGGAGGGGCTCGACACGATACGGGCCGTGGCCGCTGACAGGGCCGTCGGCAGAACTGGAGATGTAGTGGGAGTTGGGCTCGAGGCTGGCGACGAGTGAGCGCAGGCCGTCGTCGACGGGCTGCGGCGGGAAGCCTTCATTGCGGCCACAGAAGAGCCCGAGCGAGGCGTGATTGCGAATGCGGAGGAGATAGTCTTTCGCGTTGGCGAGGAAGAGGTCGTTGTCGTCGGGGTCGGGGCCGTCCCACGGATTGGCGAGCCAGAAATCCTGCCAAATAACGACGCCGTTGCGATCGGCCGCGTCGTAGAAGGCTTCGTCGTCGGTCATGCCGACCCAGTTGCGGATCATGTTGAAGTGGAGATCGCGGTGGTAACGCATCGCGGTTTCGTACTCGTGCGATCGATAGCGCAGCATCGATTCGGAGAATCCCCAGTTGCCGCCACGGGCAATGAAGCGTCGACCGTTGATCCACATTTTGAGAATGCCGCCGTCTTCGGAGTACGTGAACTGGCGGACCCCGACCTGGAAAGATTTAGTGTCCGAAACCGCGCCGTTCGAGGCGAAGGCGATCGTGACCGGGTAGAGATTGGGGTCGCCGTAGCCGACCGGCCACCAGAGTTTTGGATTGGTGAGATGAAGGGCGGGCTGCGTGGCGGGGGTGAGCTGGACGGTTTTGGTTTCGGACGCAGCGAGGGTCACGGGCGCTTCGACCTGGATGTCGCCGACGGTGACGCGCAGCGTGCCGGAGATGGGTTGCGCGTCCTGGTTGTGCAGCGTGGCTTCGACGATGACGTCGGCGTGAGTCGTATCGGGCAGCGGCAGCGTGGTGGAGACGAGCGGCGACTCCACGGTGACGGGGCCCGTGGTCGTGAGCGAGACGTTGTTCCAGATGCCGTCGTCGCGGCCACGGATGGTGGAGATCCAGTCCCATCCGGCGGCGGCGTGGAACGTGGGATTGTCGCGGCCGAGCGCGCCACCGTTGACGGTGCGGCCAGCCTTATCTTTCGTGCCGCCGGGGTTGGCGTTGGCGATGACGCGGACGGCGAGGGCGTTCTGCGCGCCGGGATGGATGAGGCTGGTGACGTCGAAGCGGCCGCGCATCATGCCGCCATCGATGCGGCCGAGGTGCTGGCCGTTGAGGTAGATTTCCGCCTTCCAGTTGATGCCGTCGAAGTTGAGCCAGAGACGGTGCCCGGAGGCGAGCGCTGGCGCGACGAATTCGTCGCGATACCAGAAGTCTGCGCAGAAGAACGAATCGGAGACGGCGTACTGGTTGTCGCCGAAGTCGGGATCGGCGATGGCGCCATCGTTGAGATAGCTGGTAAGGACGGTGCCGGGGACGGTGGCGATCATCCAGCCATTCGCGGAGAAGTTGGGGGCTGAGATTTGCTCGCCAGCGGCCGAGACCAGGGAGGCGCGCTGGAGATGCCACCCTCGATTGAGATCAACATAGCTCGCGGTCCAACCGTCGGGCATCGGATCCCAGATGGACGCCACCGGCATTGGGCCACCGCGTCCGTAGACTTCGAGCTCGCTGAGGATGTACGGGTCCCCGGCCTTGGCGGGCTTCGTCATCAGAACGCGGACGTAGCGGCCGTGCGCGGGGCTGTCGAGGTGAATGTCGTCGGTGGGGCCTGAGGGATTGGCTGGGATCGGCTGGAGGGTCTGCCAATTGGCAGCGTCGTCGGAGACCTGGATGGAGCCTTCAGCAGCGCGGAGAATCCACGCAAGGACAATGCGGTCGAAGGTGCAGGGTGCGCCGAGGTCGACGTAGACCCATTCGGCCCCGCGGGGGGCACCCGGCAAAGCGGACGGCAGAGGGGACATCCATGCACTCAGGAAGTGCTCTGGCCCGGCGACGTGGACTTCCCTGCCCTTGTCGAAGGTGGCGAGCTCGGCGACGCCCCAGGTCTTGATGCCGTCAGCGGAGAGATCCACGCGATAGTAGCGGTTGCGCGCGGGTGCGGTGAAAGGGATGGACTGCATGAAACTGGGACCGGAGAAGTGCATGCTGGGCCATTCGGCGCCGGTGGAGCGCCCGACTTCGGTCCAGTGCGTGTGGTCGTCGGAGCCGGAGACGATGTAGGTCCAGCCAGTGGCGGGCAGTTTGCCGTTCATACGGCGCAGCCACAGGTCGATGCGATCGAGCTCGGGAGGATTCGCTCCGCCTTCGAGGTCGAACTCGACCCAGGGATGGTCACCGGTGACGTCGATGGACGAAGTGATGTTGCCGTCGAGGAAGACTTCGCGCTGCTGCTTCGGGAGAATGCCGCCGCTGCTCGTGGAAGTGACGACGTACTGCGGCGGAGTTTGCTCCTTGATGCCGTCGGTAACCAGCTGCGCGGTGAGGTTGTAGTCGTACGCGCTGGATTGATACGCGGGGCGGTGGAGCGCAAGGTTGCGGTAGCCGCCGTCGCTGACGAAGGCGGGGCCGGTGTATTCGCTGGGATCGCCGGGGTAGACGCCGATGCCGCGGGTGTATTGCTGCTGCGCCAAGGAGCAGGAGGCCAAAACGGAGGCAAGGATCAGGAGAGCGAAGCGCTTCAACGGAGGCTCCTTTTTTCGGCACGGATTCCGCCCGAATTGTACGCCGTTGCCTGCTGCCGGATTCTCTTGCCCCGCTCCGCCACGCTGCGTAAGCCATGCCCGTTTCGGCGGCGCGTCCAGCGCGCCAAAACGCCGCGTCTGGAGCAGCGCGAACCCAACGCTGCCGAGTGCAAAGTGTTATCCTCAACGGCTGGGCGGGTTGCGCCTCGAGAACCGAGCATGGCAGCCAGAGGATCCAACGTGTTGAGGGATTGGGTACGAGTATCGGCGGGCATTTTTCTTTTTTGCGGCTGCGCGCAGGGGCAGTTTCTTCAGCAGAGCCTGAACATCGAGAAGCAGCTGCCGGAGTCGGAGCGCGCGGTGATTGCGCGCCTCGAGAACCTGAGCCATCTGCCGCCGGGCGTGTGGCACTACCACGTAGGCGATCTCGCGCACGCTGAAGATCCCTCGGTCGATGACTCTTCGTGGCCGGTGGCCAAGCCGGATTCGACCTATCCCGAAGAGGCGCTCTGGTTCCGGGAGTGGGTAGAGGTCCCGAAGAGCCTCGACGGCTACGACCTGACCGGCACGCGCATCTGGTTCCGCTTCGAGGCGTGGGTGAACGGACCGCTGCCGCAGATCGTCTATTTCAACGGACGTCGCGTGGCGATGGGCGACGATCTGGAACCCATTGTTCTGTTCGACCGTGCCCGCGCCGGGGATCGCGTGCTGATCGCCGTGAAACTCATGGCGACCGTCGATCGCAAGCATTTCAGCGGAAGCCCGATGAGCATTTCGTTTTCGGGTGAGCGCCCGAGCCCGCAGGATATCGGTGAGGAATTTCTCTCGGCGGCGGTGCTGATTCCGAGCCTGTCAAAGGATGCGGCGACCGATCAGGCGACGCTGGACAAGGCGGTCGGGCAGGTGGATTTGAAGGCGCTGGACAACGCGGATCAGCTGCAGTTCGATTCGTCGCTGCGCGATGCGGAGTCCACGATGGAAGCGCTGAATCCGATGATGAAGCGGGCGACGCTGCATCTGACGGGCAACTCGCACATCGACGCGGCGTGGCTGTGGCCGTGGACGGAAACCGTCGACACGGTGAAGAACACGTTCTCGACGGCGCTGCAGCTGATGAACGAGTATCCCAGCTACACCTACACGCAGTCGGCCGCGGCCTACAACGACTGGGTGGCGCGCGATTATCCGGAGATCGACGCGCAGATCAAGAAGCGCGTGAAGGAAGGACGCTGGGAGGTGGTCGGCGGCATGTGGGTTGAGCCGGACCTGAACATGCCCGATGGCGAATCGACGGCGCGCTCGCTGCTGATTGGGAAGCGCTGGTACCAGCAGCACTACGGCGTGGATGTGCGGATCGGCTGGAATCCGGATTCGTTTGGCTACAACTGGCAGATGCCGCAGATCTACAAGAAGTCGGGCGT
>PMAD01000130.1:2258-9339 GCA_003152415.1 Acidobacterium sp. | reverse complement strand
ACGGCGATCTTCAGCGTGGTGTACGGCGCGATGCTCTCTCCTCTTCCGTACCGCGATCCCGACAAACTTGTGGTGGTGTGGTCCACGCAGGAAGGGAATCACGAGGCGGTTTCTCCCGCCGATTTTCTGGACTGGCAGCGGGAGAGCACCGTCTTCGATGGTTTGGTGGCCTTGCAATTTTCTCGGATCGCTCTGTCCGACTCGACCGGCGCGGAACTCATTGGGATTGGTTATCAAACGCCCGGCACCGACAAAATGTTTGGACAGCCATTGTTGTTGGGGCGTGGATTTCTGCCGGAAGAAGGTGAGCCGGGCAAGGATCGGGTTGTCGATCTGAGCTACGAAACATGGCGGGATCGATTCGGCAGCGATCCGAATATCCTCGGCAAAACCATTCGACTCGGCCGCGAGCCGTACACCGTGGTCGGAGTGCTGCCGCAGGGCGCGCAGATGCCGAATCCCGCCGACGCGTGGACGCCGCTGATACCCGATGATCCGCATGGGGTCTGCGTGGGGAACAACTGCCTGATCCTGATGCGGCTCAAGCCAGGCGTTACGTGGGATCAGGTGCGCGCACAGCTGGCCCATATGCCGCCGCCGCGGAATACGAATCTCACCAAAGAAAACGTGTGGTATTTCCCCAGCCTCCTCCATGCCTATGCGGGCAATGCGATGCGCGAGCAGACGCAGGCGCTGATGGCAGCAGTGGGATTCATTCTGCTGATCGCATGCGCGAACCTGGCCGGGTTGATGCTGGCGCGGATCCATCGCCGCACGCCGGAGATGGCCACACGCATGGCGCTGGGCGCGTCGAGGAGCAGAATTCTGCGGCAGCTGTGGGTTGAAAACCTGGTGCTGGCGCTGGCCGGGGGCGCTTGCGGCCTGGGTCTGGCGCTCGCGCTGTTCCCGGTCATGAAGCAATTGTTGCCGGACGAGATGATTCCCATTGGCGGATTTGTGCTGAATGGGCCGGTTCTGGCGTTTGCTTTGGGAATTTCAGTCGCGACCAGCCTGCTGTTTGGCGCGCTGCCGGCGCTGGAAACACGACGCGTGGACCTGCGCAGTTCGATTGCGGCGGGGACGCGGTCAGTGGTCGGCGGATCGGGTCGCGTGCGGCAATGGCTGATCGGCGCGGAAGTGGCGCTGACTGTGGTGCTGCTCGCCGGTGCGGGGCTCCTGGTGCGGACGGTAGCGCATCTGGAATCGCTGCCGCCGGGATTTGACGCAACCAATGTGATGACCGCGAAAGCATCGCTGGACGATGCGCGCTACCACGACGCAGCGAAGTTTCATACGCTGCTGCGGCAAAGCATCGCCGCGATGCAGAGGATTCCGGGGGTGGAGAGCGCAGCGGTGGCGCTGAGCGTGCCTTATGAGCGCGGGCTCAACGACGGACTGAAGATTCTGGACGGAGGCCGGGCGGGCTTCGAATACGGATCGAGCGAGGCGTGGGTGACGCCGGGATTTTTCGAGACGCTGCGGATCCCGATCCTGAGCGGACGTGGGATTCGTGACAGCGATACCGAGACGAGCCAGCCAGTGGCCGTGGTGAATACGGACTTCGGACGCACCTTTTATAACGATGCGAACCCGGTGGGGCGCCACTTCATCTCGGAAAGCACAACATTCACGATTGTGGGCGTGGTACCGGATGTAGTGAAGAGCCTGGGCATGACCCAGGGGGCGCCGCTCGCCACGGAACCGATGTTTTACGTGCCGGCTGCGCAGGTGAATCAGTTGATCGTGAATCTGGCGAACATGTGGTTCCAGCCCTCGTGGATTGTGCGGACGCGGGGGCCGGTGGGGGCATTGACGGAGCAGATGCAGCAGGCCCTGACCGCCGTCGATCCCGGACTGCCGTTCTCGGGCTTCTACTCCATGCAGGATGTGCTCAATCGGCAGTTACAAATGCAGCGGATCGAGGTGACACTGCTGGGGACGCTGGCGGGGCTGGCGCTGCTGCTGTCGGCGGTGGGCATTTACGCGCTGGTGTCGAACCTGGTGGTGCAGCGGACCCGGGAGATCGGGATCCGCATCGCGCTGGGATCGACGCTGGGGCAGGCGATGCGGCACATCGCGTCGTCAGGCGTGGCAGCGGCCTGCGGCGGAGTGGTGGCGGGGCTGGTTTGCTCCGTGTTTGTGCTGCGGGTGATGAAGAGCGCGATCTACGGGGTGGGAACCTACGATCCGGTAACGCTGGTCAGCGTCCCGCTGCTGCTAATCGCGATTGCGGCGGCCGCGAGCCTGCTGCCGGCGCTGCGGATCGCGCGGATCGATCCCGCGGAGACGCTGAGAAGCGAATAAGACAGCGAACTGCGAGCGAACGGCGAGCCAACGTCGAGCGAAAAGCGGCAAGCCAGGAACCGGTCCGCTAAAAAGCGCCCGGCAGAAACCCAGTGCAGCCCGGAGTGAGAAGATAAAACAGGTATGCGCGTAACCATCGAGGGGCTGCGCCGGTGGATTGTGGTGACGGCGGCCCTGCTGCTGGCCCTGGTCGCGGGCCTCATCATTTACGGGCGCAATCGTTTCCGGCACATCGAAAAAGACCTGCCGGCGCGTCTGGGAATGAACATTCAGCAGACGGCGAACGGGTTCAGCTACACCCAAACCAGCCAGGGACACGCGCTGTTTACGCTCAAGGCGTCGAAAGAACTGCAGTTGAAATCCGGGCACGTGNNCCGACCGCATCTTCGGCAGCGATTTCGATTACGACCAGAGCCACGGCGTGATCACCAGCCAGGGCGATGTCGATATCGAATTGCAGGGGGTGAGCGCGCCGACTCCCACCCCCGGGTCGAGTGGCGCGGCGAGCGACGCAAACAGCAACAGCATACGCGTGCGAACGCGGGGGCTGACCTTCCTCCAAAAGACGGGCGAGGCTTCGACCACGCAGCAGGTGGAGTTTCAGCTGCCGCGCGGTGCGGGCACTTCCGTAGGTGCGGACTACAACTCGAAAACCGGCGTGGTGGTGCTGAACAGCCAGGTGCACATCACGACCAGCAGCAACGGCAAGCCCGCGGTGGTCGACGCGGCCCGGGCCACGCTGCTGCGCTCGTCGGACCAGGCTTTGCTGGTGAATGCAACCCTGAACTACGAAACCGAAGATGGCAGCGCGGATGAGGCGACTGTGTATTTCCGCAAAGACGGCACCACGGAAAAGATAGACGCGCAGGGTCACGTGCGGATGAAGACCGATACCGGCGCGACAGTGGATACGGCGACGGCGCGGATCTGGATGGACGCGAAGAGCCAACCAACCCAGGCGGATTTAGGCGGCGGCGTGCAGTTCGCCTCGGCGCGGGAGAACGAGACCATGCACGGGTCGGCCAGCGACGGGACGCTGCTGTTCGAGACGGTGAGCACCGGGCCGCACGCGCAGACAGGATTGCGGCATGGAGAGTTCCGGCGGAACGTGATCTTCGACGAAGAGGTGACCGGGCTCGCGAAAGATCCGCGGGGGCATGCGGACAAACAACTGCACGCCGAGAAGGTGGACGTGGAGTTTGCGCCGCCGCAGGCAGGGCAGTCAGTCCAGGCGCGGAAGGCGATTGCAGAGGGCAGCCCGGTCGTCAGCTCGCGGCAGACGCCCTCGAAAGGGCCGGAGCAGACCACCCGCATCAGCGGCGATCAACTGGTGGCCACCCTCGACGAGGGGAACGCGCTGCGCCAGCTGGATGGAACGGGAAATACGCAGATCGTGCAGTCGGCGACGGACGGATCGCACAATGCGTCGAAGGGCGACGTTCTGCACGCGACTTTTGTTCAGCAGCCGGCACTGGCTCCGGGCAATCAGGGTCAGGCTGCAGGGGGCCAGGCGATGGCGAGTCAGCACAAAGCCGGAGGAGCAGGAAAGAAAAAGGATCAGGGCCTGAAAATGCAGACCGCGCTCGAAACGGCCATTCAGGATGGCAACGTGGTGCTGACCGAGACGCCGGCGAAGAAGCCGGGCGCGGCGACGCAGCCCGCGACGCTGACCGGCTGGGCGCAGCACGCCGAGTATCACGCTGCTGAGGAGGTGCTGCACCTGATGGGTAGTCCCAGAATCACCGACGGCGAGGCGATGCAGATGGCCGCGGAGTCGATCGACTACCACCGCGACACGCAGAACGCGGCGGCCAGCGGCAACGTGAAGGCGACCTACACGCAGCAGCAGAAGAACGGCCAGAACACGGCGCCAGCGGTCGGATTCGCGGGAGGCGGGAACAGTCCGGTGCACGTGATCGCCGAGCGCGCGACCCTGGTGCACGCGACGAATCAGAACCTGTTCTACGGAACCGTACAGGCGCCGGCGCGGATGTGGCAGGATGCCAATTCGCTGCTGGCGCCGGTGATCGAGATTGATCGCAATCAGAACCTGCTGAAGGCCTGGGGCGAAGGCACCGGCACAGTGCCGGTGGTCAACGCGAATTTCACCTCGGCGATGGGAGCGAACCACCAGCAGAGCGTGGTGAGGGTGCACAGCCAGACCCTGGTCTACTCCGATAAAACACGGCAGGGGGATTTTCACGGGACCGTATCGGCGGAGCAGACAGACGAGGTGGTCCACGCGGATGATGCGCTACTGTTCCTGAAACCGGCGGCAGCAGCGAGCGCCGGGGCAGGCGGGGCCAAACAGGGATCGCAGCCAGCCCCGCACGCCGGCGCCGGGTCTGCCGGCGGCCCAGGCCAGCTCGACCACATGATCGCGACCGGGCATGTGGTGTTCACGCAGCCGGGACGCAAGGGGAACGGCGAGAAGCTGGTCTACACGGCCAGCGACGGGAGCTACGTACTGACGGGAACCGAGGCCGCGCCACCGCAGATGTGGGATCGCGTCCATGGCACAACGACCGGGGCGGCGCTGATCTTCAATAGTCAGGACGACAGCGTCGTGGTGAGCGGGGGAAAATCGAGCGCCGTGACCGAAACACGCGCGAAAAAGTAGAGTCTGTACACCGTAGGGAACCACGCTCCTTTTTCCACGCGTCGTTTTGCGCGCGGTGCTGTTCGACCTATAAGCTAATCAAAGAGTCATGCGGAAGCTGTCTACTGACGAGATCAGCAAGTCCTACAAAGGGCGCCAGGTGGTTCACGGCGTCAGCGTGCAGGTGACCGAGGGCGAGGTGGTGGGGCTGCTCGGGCCGAACGGCGCGGGGAAAACTACATGCTTTTACATGGTCGTGGGGCTCATCCAGCCCGACGGCGGACGGATCCTGCTGGATGACGAAGCGATTACCCATGTGCCCATGTATCTACGGGCGCGTCAATATGGCATCAGTTACCTGCCGCAGGAGCCGTCGGTCTTCCGCAAGCTGACGGTCGAGGAAAACATCCTCGCTGTTCTTGAAGTGCAGCCGATCGCGCCGGAGATGCGGCGGGCGCGGGCGGAGAAGCTGATCGAGCAGCTGAACCTGGGGCACATCCGCAAGACGCGGGGCTATGCGTTGTCAGGCGGCGAGCGGCGCCGGGTGGAAATCGCGCGCTGCCTGTGCATCCAGCCAGTGTTCATCCTGCTGGACGAGCCCTTTTCGGGAATCGATCCCATTGCGGTACTCGATCTGCAGGAAATCATCTTTGACCTCAAGGCCAGCGGCATCGGGGTTCTGATTACGGACCATAATGTTCGCGAGACGCTTTCCGTGACCGATCGCGCCTACATCATCAACGAGGGCCGCATCTTCAGGCATGGGACCCCCGAGCAACTGGGCAGCGATCCAGAGGTGCGGCGCGTGTATCTGGGGGAAAGTTTTACCCTGGGATAATCCGCTTCGGGACGGCGGCAATTACCTGCGGAACCATGAACATACGGTTACGGCAGTGGAATTGCTATCCAGCCCCGGCCAGGGAGAGTAAACTCTGAGGCAATGGGCCCTTTTTGAGGATAAATGGTATTTCTTCAGCCAAAACTCAGCCTTAAAGTCGCGCAGCGCCAGATTCTGACGCCGGGGCTGATGCAGATGGTCAGCGTGCTGGCGCTGAACAAGCTGGAGCTGAAGGAGATGATCCAGGCGGAGATCGCAGAGAACCCGGTTCTCGAGGAGTTGGAAGAGAACGTTCCGCTGCTGGACGACGTGGCCCGCGCAGAAGAAGACCGCGACCGGCCGGTGGAAACGCAGCCGGTGACCGAAGGGGAGAAAAAAGAGAAGGATCCCTTCGACGAGATCGACTTCGGATCGTATTTTCAGGATTACCTCGACCCCGGGTTCCGTTCCCCGAACAATTACGAGGAGATCGAGAAGCCGTCGATTGAGAATTTCCTCTCCGCGCCGATGACGCTGACCGATCACCTCATCTGGCAGCTTGGTTCGTTGAGCCTCTCGCCCGCCGTGCGCGAAGCCGCGGAATACGTGATTGGAAATCTGAACGAAGACGGCTACCTGACCGCGACCGACGAGGAGCTGCTGGCGGGTTATCTGCGCGAGCAGATGGAACCAGATGCCGGCGAGGCCGCAAAGAACGTCTACTCGCGCGTAGCCGAGCTGCCTCCCGCCATGGCGGATCGCGCGCGGGGTCATCTGGCCACCGCACTCGATGTGGTGCGGCAGCTGGATCCGATCGGCGTGGGCACGCGTGACCTGCGCGAATGCCTGCTGGTGCAGGTGGAGGCGCAGCGGAAGGAATTCGAGCTGATCTTCGAGAGGACCGCGAGCGCGAGTCGGAGAGCCGCGAGCCGGGCGAATGGCGCCGACGCGCATCGAGTTGCGGGTGCCGGTCGCAGCCTCAGCCACAGCGACACCGACACCGCGAAAGCCGCCTCCGCGGAACCTACTGCGGATGTCCATCCGGCCGCGGGCCCGCAGCACGCCGCGGAGGCGAACGGCCTCAACGGGGCAGGCGCCGGCTATCCAATACACTTTGCCACCCACCCCACTCCGAATGGCAACGGCGCAAAGCCGGAGGGGCCGCAATCGGAAGAAAACAGCCGGCTGCTGATTTTCGAGCTGGCCCGGCAGATCATCGACACCCACATGCTTCTGCTGCAGAAGCGCGATCCGCGCGAGCTCTCCAAAGTAGTCGCCAAGTCCGTCGAGGAGACGCAGCGGGCTATCGACTTTATCCGCACCCTCGATCCGCGGCCGGGCCAGCGCTACAACCGCAGCGA
>PMAD01000130.1:0-2235 GCA_003152415.1 Acidobacterium sp. | reverse complement strand
CAGGACGGCGCCGAAAAGGACGTCAAAGATTACGTGAAGGAGCGCTACCGCTCCGCATTGCAACTGATGCGCAACATCGAACAACGGAAGAACACGATCCTGCGCACCTGCGAGGCCATCGTGCGGCGCCAGGGCGAATTTCTGGAGCGGGGCGTCGACGCGCTGAAACCGATGATGATCAAGGAAGTGGCGGAAGAGATCGGCGTGCACCCATCCACGGTCAGCCGCGCCGTCTCCAGCAAATACGTGCATACGCCGCAGGGCGTCTACGAATTGCGTTTCTTCTTTTCAGAAGGCGTGAACGGGCCGGAGGGAGCGGGCACGCCGCTGATGCTGCTGAAGCGCAAAGTAAAAAAGCTCATCGAGGACGAAGACCCGCGCAAGCCGCTCACCGACGATCAGATTGCCAATATGCTGCAGGGGCAGGGGATCGATGTTACGCGGCGCACCGTGGCAAAATACCGCGAGGATTTGCGGATTCCCAGTACGCACCAGCGGCGCGTTCGCGGCTAGAGGCCAGGGTCGCGGCATCCCCCAAAAGACAGGAGCTTTCCATGCAGGCTGAGTACACAGGAAGGCAGGTCACCATCACCCAGGCGCTGCGCCGGCTGGGAGATGAGGCGATCGAGCGAATTGCCAAAGTGCTGCCCAAAGTTGTGGGGGTGCACATCGTGCTGACCTCGGAGAAGTACCGCAAGACTGCCGACGTGGCGGTGAAGATGCGGGCCGGAAAGATTGTGGGGTTCGCCGAGTCGAACAATACTGAGACAGCGCTGCGCGAGGCGCTGGAGCGGGCCGAAACCCAGGCCATCCGGTACCGGAAGCGCCAGAACGCGATCAAGCGCCAGCCCAAAGAAGAGAAGCTGCAGAGTGAAGTGCTGCCGTTGCGGCCGCGCAGAGCCAGCCGCACCCGTTCCGAGACGGCTGAGCCGGAGACCCCGGCGGCGCCTGCGAAGTCGAACGGCAAGCGTCCGTCGAGGACCATGGTGCCAGTCACCGTGCACACCTTTCCGGCGACGCGCCCGATTCCCGAGCCCCATATCGTCCGGTCTCTGGACTCAGTGGCCCTGCGGCCCATGACCATCGAGGAAGCGGTCAAGGAAGCGGAGTTTCGCGACCGCGAGGTCTTCGTCTTCCGCAACGTGGAGGGCACGCTCTGCGTCCTGCACCGGAAGCGCGACGGCAAGATGGAGCTGATCGAGGCGCCGTAAAGACCAGTGTTCAGCGAACAGCGTTCAGCGTTCAGAAAAACCTGGGCGCGGTTCACTCGGTGCGCTGATCGCTGTGCCCTGCTTCGCAAACAAGGTGCCGGTCTCCCGATCGCTGANNCGCTGCCCCTCACACATCCTCATCCAGATTCAGCGCCCGGATCGCTTCGTCCAGCGCCTGCTGCGCCGCCTTGCGCTGCTGTACGAGATCAGCCTGGTCTTTGCGCAGCGACAGGAGCTGGTCTTCGTCCGTGTTCATCTCGCCGGCGTAGCGGCGGGCCAGTTCGCGCTCTTCCGGGCTGTCCTTCAATCCCTCCAGGTTATCGTGCAGGCGCTTCTGGTCCGCCGCGAGCTGGTCGATGTCGGCTTGCTTCGCATCGATCTGCGTATCGAGCGCGTGGACCTTGCTGTGGGCCGCCAGCACCGGCGCCAGCGCTTTCTCCAACGCGGGGCGCTCGCCGCTGCCCGAGAGAATCACTTCCAGCTGATCGTCGCCGATCCCGGTGAGTCGATAGCTCACCCCAAGGGTGTACGATTCGCCGACGTGCAGCCGGACCGTTTCTCCCGGCTGGGTGGCGACGCTGAATCGGTAGAGCGAGGCCGTCGTTTCGACGGGCTTGATCTCGGAGGTGAGTTTCCAGCCGGGCTGCACCGGGTGCTCGACGATCACGTTGCGGCCGTCGGTGGCGGCGTTGTGGACCACGTAGGTGACCTCGCGAACCTCCTCGTTGCGCTCCGTCATAATGCCGTCGTGCACGGTGAGATGGTGCAGGTGCGTGGAGTTCAGGTGGCCCTCGGTCGTCACGTGCACCGCCTGATCGACGGCGTACGACAGCAGGCGCTTTTCTCCGGCGTGGATCGTGTCGGTGAGGCCCTCCCCGGCAAATTCGCCGTTTTCGAATATAGAGAAACTGCCGCGGTCGAGGGTGAGGTTGCCGGAATTCGTGAGCCACAGCGCGCGCAGCGGAACGGGGCTCGACGCGTTATAGAGCGTGACGCGATCGGCCTGCACGTTGGTCTGGAGCAC
>PMAD01000175.1 GCA_003152415.1 Acidobacterium sp. | reverse complement strand
CGCTGTCGGGCACGGGCAATTAACCGAGGGCTGTTCACTGGAAATTCAATTTGGGTTCCTTCAGTTTCTCAGCAAGGGGTTTAAGAACCCGAATCCGGTAGTTGCCAGTGTCCATTCAGGCTCACCTGCGGCACTCGAAGGCTGATACGACCGCCAACGAGTACATGCAGGAACTTCCCGGAAGCGTGAAGCAAATGGTTGGTTCGGTCTACTCAATGCTCACGAAAAAGGGGAAGCCGCGAAAAGTTTCTGGCGATTTGCTACCAAATGCTACCAATCGCGGAGAAGAGCAGATCGTAAGTTGTTGAGAATATGGTANNTGGTAGGCACGAGGAGACTCGAACTCCTGACCTCTACCGTGTCAAGGTAGCGCTCTAACCAACTGAGCTACGCGCCTACACAAGCCGGAACGGCCTTTCGTCATGATAGCAGGACAACGGACGGCCCGGGCTCGCTGGCGGCGGAGGGTCTCCGGCGCCTGCACCCGGTCCGCAGAATCATGCGGGGTCGGGTTGCTGCGCCGTTTCTGCATGGGAATTCGGAACCCTCTGCGATACTATGAATCCCTTGCCAATGCGCCGGTGATGAATGAGCAAGCGCGGCCGGCGCGGCGAGTGATCCGATGAACGAACTTCGGGCGACTCCCAATCTGCTGACGTTTCTCCGGCTGTGCATGGTGCCCTTCCTGGTGCTGGCCGTCCTCGACGGACGCTTCCGCCTGGCCTTCGCCCTCTTCGTGCTGGCGGGAATAACCGACGCTTTGGATGGAACTCTGGCCCGGCTGCTCCATCAGCGAACCATGCTGGGGCAGTATCTTGACCCCGTGGTGGACAAGCTGCTGCTGA
Organism: Acidobacterium sp.; assembly: GCA_003152415.1. GTDB lineage: Bacteria > Acidobacteriota > Terriglobia > Terriglobales > Acidobacteriaceae > Palsa-343. The sequence goes on along the minus strand of PMAD01000175.1, from coordinate 6,974 downwards.
GCACGCTGTTTCTGGTGCTGCACCACGAGGCGTTGATCTCGCGGCGGGTGACGGTGCTGGTTTTTGCTCGCGACCTGGGAATCATGGTGGTAGCCGCGATTCTTTTCGCCACGACGTCGATCCGGAATTTCAAGCCGAGCATTACCGGAAAGGCAAACACCGTGGCGCAGATTCTTGCCCTGGCCGCCGTGCTGCTGTGCCAGTTTTACGGGCCGCCGTGGGCCGTGGCTCTGCGCCACTGGGCCCTGACCGCTACCGTCGTTCTGACGCTCCTCTCCGGCTTCCATTACGCCTGGCGCGTGGTCCGGCAGATCGGATCGCCCGGCGTCGCGGGATAGATCGGCAATCGGGAATCAGTGATCGCCAGCGTGCGAGACCGGTGAGCCATCGGCGTTGAGCAGGATGATGGGGCCGATGTTCAGTGATCGGATCCCGTCCTCAATCTTGCCGCGATCGCCGATGAGCAGCAGCGAAGCCTCGTCCAGGCGGGCAAAGCGCGCGGCAGCTGACTGAACATCCCCGAGAGGCGTGCGGGCGATTTCATCCGGGTCGGTTTGAATAGCGGAATTGGGCAAGTTGGAAATCCAGAGATTCTCGACGATGGCAGCCAGGCCGGAGGAGGTTTCGAACCCCGACGCATAGCCCTGCGCGAAGGCGGCTTTCGCGGTGTGCAACTCCGGGTCGGAAATGGGCTGCTCTCCGGCGATCATGCGCGTCTGACGCCTGAGTTCGACCAGCGCCTCTTTAGTTTTGTCGGTCTGAACAAGGCCGCTCGCCGCCCAGGCGCCGTACACGACATAAGGCGAGAAGCTGGAATTAAATCCGTAGGTCGACCCCTGCGTCTCGCGCAGAGACGCATTGAGACGATCGCTCCAGACGAAGCTGGCGAGCGTAAGCGGAAAGCGTTCCGAATCGTTCTGCCCCACGGCCGGGAACAGCTGCGCGATCAGCGTCTGCGGTGAACCGGGTTTGTCGATGAGATAGACCTTTCCGGCGCCCGGGTTCTCCGGAGGAGGCAAAGGCAAGGGCTTCGCAGCGCTGCCCGTCCAGGAGCCGAGGTATTTCGTGGCCAGATTCACCGCGTCCTCCAGCGAGATGTCTCCCGCGAAGATGACGGCGGCATTATTCGGTTTCCACCAGTCCTGATAGAAGCCGCGCAGGTCCTCACGCTGAATGTCCTTGAGGCCTTGTGGCGTCGCCAGGACGCGCGCGAAGGGGTGATCCGGCCCGAAGATGAGAGCGGGCGCAACGTTTTGTGCGACGGCACCCACGTCGTCCTCGCCCTGGGCCGCCATGTCGGTCCACTGTTGTCTCTGGCTCTCGAAACTGAACTTCTTAAAGTCGGGGTGCAGGACCACGTCCGCCAGAATCGCGAAGGCGGGATCGATATTCTTCGCGACCACGTCGAAGTTGAGGCTGGCCAGTTCCGAGTTCACCGAGCTTTCCAGCGTGGTGGCTCCAGCGGCCTCCATGCCATCGCGAATATTGGTTCCGGAAAGCGTCGTGGTACCGCGCGCCATGGTGGTGACGGTCAGGACAGAAAGGCCGCTTTTCCCGGCAGGGTCGACCATGTCGCCGGCACGCGCTGCGAGCAGCACGGAGATCTTCGCAGCACCGGCGCGGCGAACGACGAGGACCTGCAGCCCGTTGGGCAAAGTCGCTGACTCGACCGCTGGAGCGCAGAAGGGCGGATTCGGATGGATCGACGGCGCGCCAGACCGGTCGAGCGCGGCTTGTTCCTGTGCTCCGGCCGAGAAGTCAGGGTGATAGCGGATCAGAAGCCGGCCGTCCGTCGAGATCCAACGGCGCGCGGCCGCCTGCAGATCGGCGGTCGTCATCGTCTCCAGATGATTCCATCGACGGTCATACTGATCCGGGTTGCCGGTGTAAACGTTGGAGAGGTTCAGCGTCTCCGCAGTGGATTGCAGCGTATCCAGGTCCGAAAGCTCACCCAGTTCAAGCCTGCTCTTTACCCATTGCAGTTCTTTGTCGGTGGGTCCATCTTTGACGAACAGTGCGATGTCAGCATCGACCTTAGCTTCGACCTGGGCCAGCGGAACCCCGGCACGCGCGCTCGCCATGACCACAAACTCTGAGGAGTCCTCCAGGGTACTCAGATCGACGGACTCTTCAGAGCACAGAGGCTTTGCAGCGTAGACGAGGTCGGCGCTGAGGCGGCGGTTCAGAATGCGCGCGGCCGCTTCGAGGCTGAGCGTGTCGTCGGACGCCCAGGCGCCTGCCGCCCAAACGAAATAGGTGCGCTCCTCGGCAACGTGGTCGCGCACATCCACAATTTTCTCCGCATCGAGATGCGGAGTCCAGCGCACCGGGCGAAGAATGGTCTGCGCGGGACGAATGGGGCCAAAGTATTGTGCGATCCACTCCTTCGCCTGCCTCGAGTCGAAGTCGCCCGCGATGGTCATGGAGAGGTTGTTCGGCGCATAGAAAGTGGAGAAGAAGTCTTTCGCATCGGTGAGGGTGGTGGCGCGCAGCTCATGCGGTATGCCCAGGGCCGAATGCCCGTAGGGATGACCGGCGGGATAGAGGCTTTCGCGGAGGACGGCGTCGACCTGGCCATAGGGCTGGTCTTCCGTTCTTTCGCGGCGCTCGTTTTCGACGACGGACTTCTGATTGTCAAAGCGCTCCTGGGTAAGCGAGTCGCCCAGGCTGGCGAGGCGATCGGATTCGAGCCACAGCGTGTATTCGAGCGCGCCCGCGGGCACGGTCTCGAAGTAATTCGTGTCGTCCAGCCCTGTTCCCGCGTTGGCGGAGCCTCCCAGCTTCTCGATGCGCTGCATGAATTCGCCAGGCGCATCCTTTGAGCCCTCGAACATCATGTGCTCGAAGAGGTGAGCCAGACCGGTGCTGCCCACGGTCTCGTTCTTCGATCCGACGTGCACCATCAGGTCGACAAAAACCCTCGGCACCCGATGATCGGGAACGAGGATGACCTGAAGTCCGTTGGGCAGCGTGTATTTCTCGTAAGCCACGTGAGGGCGCCCAAAGTCAGGCGTCGCCGCCGGTACAGCCTGCTGACCACCGGGAGCTTGCGCGAACGAGCCAGTAGCGGCTACAGCCGCGCCGAGCAGGATCGCGGGGGTCGGATTCCAATTCATTCGCACAGGCGGCCTCCTACGATGTTGGTTTGGAAAGCTCCTGCGTACAGCCCAGCTGTTTGCCTTGCGCGGCGAGCTCCGAAGCGCCGATGCTGGTGCGGCCGGAATAGCTCTGCAGCATGTGGGCCAGCTCGGGGAAATCGTAATGCGTGCACAGTGTCATTTCCCACACATCGCCGGTGCGGCGATTGATAGCGTAGCGGCGCAGAGTCTCGTCGGGACCGGGCGAGGTGCTTTCGCGAATGACGATGAAGCTGAAGAAGCCTGGAGTGAAATCCGAATTCAGGTCCATGCTGTTCAGCTCGATGTGAGTGTCGCTCAGATCGATCTGATCGTGATGAGCCACGAGGGCGACGATCTGATGCGCCTGGCGCGGAGTGAGCTGATGTTTGGACGACTGGGCGGCAGCGTGATTGCGCTCCGATCCGGCACAGGCGAGACCGATGGCCAGCAGGAGGATCGATGGAAGGGTGCGTCGCATAGTTCCAGTTTGAGGGGAGTGGGCCGCGGAGCGCAATACAACTCAGGGAGAATCCACAGGCCGCCGCCGCTAGAATGAGCGAGTGAAAAAGCAACGGCGTTTTGGGGAGGAGGCGCTGCGGTTTCTGCGCGGCCTGAAACGCAACAACCGGCGCGAATGGTTTGAGGCGCGGCGCGAGATTTACGAGCGCGAGCTGAAAGAGCCGATGCTGGCGCTGATCGAGCGGCTGACCGAAGGCATGGCGGAGTACGCCCCGGCGCACATGCGGCCGGCGGGGAAGTGCATGTTCCGCATCTATCGCGACACGCGATTCTCGGCCGACAAATCCCCCTACAAGACGCATCTGGGAGCGTGGTGGGCGCGCAGCGGGCTCGAGAAGACCTCCGGCGGCGGCTATTACATGCACGTGGGGGCAACGGAATTTGTAATCGCCGCTGGCGTCTATATGCCGGAAAAGGAGCAACTGCTGGCGATCCGCCGGCGCTTGCTGGAGCATCACGTGGAGTGGAAGCGGCTGATTGAGGACAAGCGCCTGCTGCGTGCCTTCAAGGTGCACGATCCGATGGCGCTGACCCGGGCGCCCAAGGGATTTCCCGAGGATCATCCCGCCATGGAGTGGATCAAGTGGCGGCAGTGGGGTGTGACCGCGCATCTGCCTGCGGAGACCGCGCTCAAGCCAGGGCTGGCAGAGGAAATCGAGAAGCGATTCCGCCTGGCCGCGCCGCTGGTGGATTTTCTGAACGCGCCCCTCGCGCGACCGGAGCGAGCGCGTCCGGTGTGGACTGCAGGCAGGCTGCACGGATAATTGGGTATTGCGCAGATGTGCATTGCGCGCGGGGGACGCGGGGGACTAGACTCCACGACAGCAGGCAAACGAGACGCAAGACCCATCGCAAATGCGCGCAGTTCGCGGCTTTCAGCGCGTACCGAGTCAAAAAACAAGGCAAAAACCGTGTTTTCCAGAGAAATGCCAGGGAAAACCGCAAAAAACCTGTGGAAACGGGGCTTTTGCCATTGACAAATGCTGTTGAAAGCCGCACGGTAAAGGGCGGCAGGTACTTTCGGAGCCGCGTCAATACTGGCTTTCGCGCAGGTTGAGGGGGTCCGGAGAGTGCTCCGGGAAATGACTCCGGCGACCTGAAAAGAATACACAAGGAGGAACAATCGATGGCAACAACGATGACGAAGACCGCTCTGGTACGCCAGCTGGCGGAAAAACTGGAAATCACCAACAAGCAGTCGGCGGCGTTTCTCGATCTTCTCGCAGACACCGCAATCAAAGAAACCAAGAAGAACGGCGTATTCGTAATTCCTGGCCTCGGCCGCCTGGTGAAGGCGGAGCGGAAGGCGCGGCTGGGCCGCAATCCGCAAACCGGCGAACAGATCAAGATCAAAGCCAAGACGGTCGTGAAGTTCCGCGTGGCGAAGTCCGCCAAGGACACCATCGCGCCACCGAAGAAGTAATCCCGGATCTGAAGAGCAAAAAGGAAGCGGATTTATCCGCTTCCTTTTGCTTTGGCGGCAGGTGAGGGTCGCTCGCTGCGCTGGGGATTTCGCCTGCGGGCTCCCAATGCGTCTGCGCTCCGTGTCAAGTGTGCAAAACAGCTCACTGTAATGTTTTTGTCGGAGTGGCTGCGGGTGCGGTCCCGAGGCGCACACTGATATCGGGCGCGGCACGGGCGCGGTGCGAGACGAGTTGAGTGGCTGCACGATCCGCCGGTGAGCCGACCCGGTGGAGATGTAATTATGAACGTGCTGCTGATCTATCCGCGATTTCCCGATACTTACTGGAGTTTTCGCTACGCCCTGTCGTTTCAGGGCAAGCGCGCGGCACAGCCTCCGCTGGGGCTGATGACGGTAGCGGCGCTGCTGCCGCACTCGTGGAACAAACGGCTGGTGGATACGAACGTCGAGCGCCTTCGTGAGCGCGATCTCGCGTGGGCAGAGGTGGCTTTCATCAGCGGCATGCACGTGCAGGAGCGCGAGCTGATCTCCATTGTGCGCCGCTGTCGCGCGTACGGTCTCCGGACGGTGGTCGGAGGACCGATCACAAGCAGCCTGCCGCAATCGGCGCTCGAGTGCGATCACGTTGTGATCGGAGAAGCAGAAGATCTGGTCGACGGCCTGGCCAGCGATCTGGAGCGCGGGACCGCGCGTCCGCAGTACCAGAGCGTGGAGCGGCCAGGACTGGAGCGCAGTCCGCTGCCGGATCTGAGCCTGATTCGCATGCGCCGCTACAGCACCATGACCGTGCAGTGCTCGCGAGGGTGCCCGTTCAATTGCGAGTTCTGCGACATCATCGAAATCTACGGCCGCCGTCCGCGCACCAAGGAGCCGGTGCAAGTGCTGGCGGAGCTGGATCAGCTGTATGACGCCGGGTGGCGGGGTCCGGTGTTCATCGTGGATGACAACTTCATCGGCAATAAAGTGCGGGCACGCCTGCTGCTGGCGGCGATGAGCGCCTGGCAGAAGGCGCACGGCTACGCTTTTCGATTCATCACGGAAGCCTCCATCAACCTGGCGGATGATCCGGTTCTGCTCGAATCGATGAACCAGGCGCGATTCGCGTCGGTCTTCCTGGGGATTGAGACGCCGGACGAATCGAGCCTCGCTGCGGCCAACAAGCTTCAGAACACCCGCCGCGATCTGCTGGACAGCATCGCGACGATTCAGCAGTACGGGATCGAGGTGATGGGTGGATTCATTCTCGGATTCGACACGGATCGCGAAGACATTTTCGATCGCCTCGTGGAGTTCATTCAGAAGAGCGCGATCCCCATCGCGATGGTCGGGCTGCTGCAGGCGATGCCGGGTACGCAGCTGTTTCGGCGACTTACGCGAGAAGGTCGCATTGTGGACAGCGGCGCCGGGAATAACATGGATTGCCATCTCAACTTTCAACCGCGCATGAATGTGGAGCGGCTGGTGGAGGGCTATCGCTCGGTGCTTGACCGTATCTACGCGAGCGAGCCGTATTACCGGCGGGTGAGGAGTTATCTCAGCCGCTGCCGGCCCCGGTACCAGTCGCATATCACCTTCGGCAACGTGCGTGCGTTCCTGCTGTCGCTGCTGCGTCAGGGGGTTCTTGGAGAGTCGCGTATCAGCTACTGGAAATTTGTCGCTGCAGCGGCGACGCGCCACCGGGAATCGTTTGGAGCGGCGATGACCATGGCNNGTGATGGGGTATCACTTTCAGGTCATGACGAAACGGGTCCTCGCTGGGTCGCTGAATTCTGTGCCGGTCTGATGCAGCGCCTGTGGTGCGGGAGGCACGATCGGTTGGTTGACGGCGAAGGTTCGGTGATGGCGGGCGATACATGATACAGTAAAGACAGATCGTCGAATCCGAAATGGTGTTCTTGCCTGTTCTGGCTGTA
>PMAD01000125.1:10915-11600 GCA_003152415.1 Acidobacterium sp. | reverse complement strand
CACTGACGGCTCCGCCTCCGCCCTCGTCCCCGCCGGCTGGAAAGTCATCTCCGGCAGTGAAGGCCTCATCAAAATGACGGGTCCGCAGTACGGCGAAGTCGCCATCCTCGGCAGAGTCATGGGCGCCCACAACGCGCCCTTTGCACCCGGCAAGACCGGTACCGACAACACCGGCATGTCCATGCCTTACGCCTCCACCTTCGAGGACAAGGTCGCCATGGTCTACGACCAACTCGTCGTCATCAACGGCGGCGCCGTCCCCCAGGGATCGGTCACCTCCGTCACCCCCATCCCCGTCGGCCGCGCCATCGGCCAGTGCGGCCGCTTCACCGGCGCCATCACCGCCACTACTGGGACTTTCAACGCTGCCGGCACCCTCTGCGTCATGCCTCTGGAAAACGCCGGCGACTTCAAAAACCTTTTCTGGATCGTCCAGGTCCCGGCCTCCGAAGCCGCCACCCTCCCCGCGCTCGCCCAGCAGATCATCACCAGCTACAACGTCCCCACCGCCACCCTCCAGGTCCTCCTCAAACCCTGGGACCAGATCGCCGGCAAACCCGTCGTCGTCATGGACCCGGGAGACTCCCAGTGCTTCGAGCTCGCCGTCATCCACCTAACCCCCACCGCCCAACTCCCAAGAGCCTGCGGTGGCACCGCCCCCTGAACGAACACGGCGAGGTGGCCC
>PMAD01000125.1:0-10883 GCA_003152415.1 Acidobacterium sp. | reverse complement strand
CCGCCGTTGGCAGATGTGGGAATCGCGCGACGCGCGACGCTTTCGTATCAGGGCCCGGCGCGGCCAAAATCCCTCCCTGCTGCCCATGCCCACTTTGAACCGTCCCCTCATCCCGGGTGTGAGCGATATTGCACAGTAAGGGTGGGCGCGTGTCCCTTACATTCGACCGTGGAACTTACCTCATGTTAACCAGCGTCCACACAAATGATCCGCGAGCAGGCAACGGGCGCTCCTTGTTCTGAATCTCATCCCACCGCAAGACGACCGCCCCAGACATGGTTCCCCAGTCGCCACCACGTAGCACCCCTCTCGGTCTTAGCAGCACTTTGCGTCGCTCTAGCTGACCTTGGCCGGCCCTAAAACGACATTTTGTAACACTTCAGGCTTTTGCAAGGAGACCGCGATGGCAACATTGTCCAGTCGCCGGATTCGTCTGGCGCGCGTAACGCTGAACAGCTTCTTCATCATGGCTGTTCTGTCCCTGGGTTCACTGCCGGCGCACGCAGCCGTTTCCTGGATCAGTGCCTCGCATACGGTCTGCACCCAGACCTCTTCGGGCGCCAGCACGCAGACCTGCACCCTCGCCGCCCCAACCACCGCGGGGAATGATGTGGTTGTGGGGCTTGCCTGGGAAAGCACCGGCAGCACCATCGGCAACGTTCGCGGCAGTGTGGCCTCATCGTATTTCTTCCTGTACGCGGCCGTGTGCAATCCGGGGAGCGAATGCGTCGCGACGCTGGTTTGTCACAAGTGTGCTGCGCAAACCGCGGTCACGACAACCATGACCGATGGCACGGCATTCGTCACCACGGTGGAAGAATACTCCGGCGTCCAGGCTCTCGGCATTACCGGAACAAAGACCTCTTCATCGGCCAATCCCGGCCTCACGCTCGCCACCGGAGATCAGAATGACTGGACGGTGTGCGCGACTGCCAGCCTCGGCTCTGGTGTCCCCATGGCAAGCTCAGGGAACCTGCGCAGTACCGCCAGCACTGGCGGCATCGCCGGGGCCATCGTTGACAACACCGCCTCCTCAGCGGGCACCATCGGGTGCGCCGGCACCATTACATCCGGCGCATGGGCAGCGGCGGCAATCCAGTTACTTGCGGTGGCGCCGAGGACCTACATCTGGCCGGATTGTGACACCGCGCATCCGTGCGTGGTGCACCACATCGACACCGTGGCCGCCGGAACCGCGGAGAACGAGAAGCCCAACGGTTTCAAAATTACCGCCGTGCCCAGTTCGCCGGGGAATCTGCTCACCTTGACCGTCACCCATGTCAGCACAAAAACTGTTGCCGTCAGCGATAACAAGGGTGGAAGCTGGCAATCGGCGGTGACCACCACCAATGCCGCCGACCAGATAGAAACGCAATTGTTCTACGTCTGCGGAGCGGCCGCGGGCACCAATGTCGTTACTATTCAGCTCAGCCAGCCGCCCGCCCCGGGTGAGGTTCTCCAGTTCTCCTACAACGAAGTCAGCGGGATCGCGCCTTCGTCGTGTATTGACGGCGCTGCAGGCGCAAACGGCTTGACCGGTGACCTGCAACCCGGTTCGATTACCACCACCACAAGCGGCGATCTGATTTATAACTTCGCGGAAGAGAGTTATAACTACCCTGAGGAAGACGATCCCATTGGCTGGGTTATGCCGGATAGTAGCTCGGCGCTGCTGATGGAAAACGCCTGGGACAAATTCGCCAGCCAGGTTTCCGTCCAGGCGGTGAATGGTGCATACAATCCGACCCTCTATGTGAACGGCGATCTCAACGAGCGTCACTGGAATTCAGTGGCGGCAGCATTCAAGCCGTCTGCCGGCGCGGGCACCCAGCCCACCGGGATTCACGTCACGCGCGTGATGCACTATTACAATCCACCCCTGCCGTTGACTCCGGCATTGCTTCCATTCCCATCCACCGGCAATGCCATCGTTATCTCCAGTGCCTATCCCTCCAGCGGCTACGAGGGTGACATGACCGACGTGGGGGATAGTCAGGGCGACACCTGGACGCGCACACCCTTCACCATAGCCAATGACGACCCGCAGATTTACTACACGTGTCTTGGTTCCGAAACGGGCGGCCGCGATTTGACCATCTCCTGGCTACCCGACACCGGAACCACGCACATGATCGTTTATGACATCGCCGGAGCAAAAACTACCGGTGGCGCGACCGGATGCGTTGGGGCGACCGTCAACTCCCAGGACGGAAACCAGCCATCGAGCGCCAATGCCAGTATCCTCAATGCTCCGGTCATAACTCCTGACGCCTCCAACAGCCTGGTGATCGTGGTCAACATGTTAGGCCTCGGGCCGCCATCCGGGACACTGACGCCTGGCGTGATATTCACATCCACCTGGGCCACCGGCATGACGGACGCCACGAACTGGGATTCGGGCGACTGCTATGGCTATATCTACACGACCTCAACCAATCCTGTTTCGTTCAGCTGGCAAATGGCGAACTCCTTCAGCGTGCCGAACGGCGGCTCAGCGTACGACGGGGCGGCGATTGAGATCCTCCCCGCCACAGCTGCTGCCCCCGGCCCGGAGACGCTGACGGTCACCAATTCGCCGGTTGTCTATAACGGAAGCCCGCAGGCGGCCGCAGTGAGCGCATCGGTGCCGGGAACAGTCAGCGACGTTTTGTACAAGGGTTCCTCTGCCGCACCAACTGCACCGGGAACTTATGCAATAACCGCTAATTTCACTCCGCAGAATACCGCGGAATACAGCACCTTAACGGGGGCGTCTGCCGGAAACTTCGTCATCAACAAGGCGACCCCGACTGTCACGCTCTCGTCTTCGCTCAATCCATCGGGCGTGGGGAAATCGGTGACGTTTACCGCCGCTGTTCCTTCCAGTGCAACAGGGACGGTGACGTTCTACGACGGCGCCACCGCGCTTGGCACGGGCACACTCAGCGGCGGAAGCGTGACACTCTCCACCACGGCGCTGCCGGCAGGGTCGGATTCGATCACGGCTGCCTATGGGGGCGACACCAACAACAACGCGTCATCGTCCGGCACGCTGACTCAAACGGTGAACTCGTCGGGATCGAGCCCAACCAAGCCAACCATTACATGGCCCACACCCGCGTCCATCAAATCCGGGACCGCACTGAGCGCAACGCAGCTCGATGCCACCGCATCGGTGCCGGGAACCTTTGTCTATTCGCCGCCGGCGGGAACCGTGCTCGCAGTTGGATCGCAAACGTTGACCGTAACCTTCACACCCACTAACACGACCGACTACACAACGGCAACGGCGAGCGTGGTTCTGGTTGTAAGCCAAAGCGGAGGCGGAGGCGGAGGCGGAGGCCACAGGCACAGATAGCTTCGGGGCGACAGGGCATGAGACAGCTCGCTCCAGCGAGACTGTTTCATGGCCCTGTACACGACGGTCACGGGGGGCCGGTGCAGTGTGACGCTCAACGCTGCTCTATAGGCCACTAGCTACAGGCTACCGGCTAATGAGGGTCGGCAGCCGCTGCCTCGCCGTCAGCCGCCTGTGTCGTTGCCGGAACCTGCTCCTGCAAACGATAACCGTCTCTCGTGCGCACCCGATATTTTTCCAGCTCCTTGCCCACCAGCTTCACCGAAATCGTCCGCCAGCCGCGATTCGGATTCAGCTTCGGGTAGTAGCTGATCGTATAAAGGTGGGCCAGGTCTTCCCGAATCGACGCAAACGCCGTGCTCTCGTCGCGCCAGTCTTTCGCAAAATACGCTTTGCCGCCGGTGCCCTTGCTCATCCTTTCGAACACCGCGCTCGAAACAGGCTCGTCATGCGCCAGCCGCGTGCTGATGATGTAAATAATCGTGCCCGTCGACTGCGCCAGTTCCTCCACATCTTCCGGCGGAACTGAGCTGGCATTGTCAGGCCCGTTCGAAAACACCACGATTGCTTTCCGCCCACGCAGCTGCGCCGCGTCGCGCACCGTCAGCAGCAGGCAGTTATAAAGAGCAGCATCGTCGCCGGCCACCGTGCTGCGCACACCCTGCATCACCGCGGTTCGATCCGTGGTCAGCGGCGTGGCTCGCGATAGGTTGCGGCTGTACGAGTAGAACGCAATCTTATTCGCCTCTTCCATCGACCGCACAAACCCGCCAATCGCATCCTGCGCGAACACGAATCCCCGGTACATATAGTCGCTGGTGTCGAACAGAACATACACGCTGGCTCCAGCCAGCCGCGAAACCGGAGGTGGCGACGATGCGATGCCCGAACCTTCTTCGCTCGCCTGGGTTGTTGCCTGCGCCGCCGTCTGCGCTCCACCATCCGCTGCAGATCCAGCAGGCGCGGCCACGCTCTTCTTCGCCATCTCTGCATCGCGGATCGAGCCTTCAGGCGCGCCGCCTTCTTCGAACGAGGCAATCTTCTCCGGAATCTTGTCCTCGCTGACCGCGAAGTTTTCCGGACGCAGACCGGTGATGTAGCTCCCGTTGTGATCCGTCACTGCAACGTTCAGCTGCACCAGAACCACGTTGACGAAGATGCGGGACGACGGACCCTGCGCGGTCATCGCCGGCAAACTCGCCACTGCGGCCACCAGACCCGAACACAACCCAACGAAGAGAAAGAATCTCATTGCCATACTGCTCCCCGGCACTGCCTCAACCGTGACCTAATGTTGCGCAATCGTACTCGCAGCCGCTAGATGGATGCCGCCCTTTCGAAATTCGTCACCGGTCTGCTCCATCGCCCGCAGAATGGCGGGCCAGTCTTCGATATCCGTGGCGAATATTTTCGCGATCATGTGCCGGCTCAGCTCCGGGATCAGCAGATTCAGCGACACCGCGGGATATCCCATCTCATCGGCCAGCCGCGCCCAGTAAAGATTGCTCGACTCCCACGACTCGCCCACCAACCCGTAGTCTTCGCCGGAAAACGCCGGCAGCGGTTTCACGTTCACAATCGCGCACGCGTTGGTTTGCTCCAGCGTCGGATGCGGTACCCCGAAGTCCTTCGACAGCCGCGCCACGCTGACCTCGGAAGGATTGCTGCGCGCCACGTCGTCCAGCTCCTTGCTCGCTGCTCCCCAGGTCGCCGCCTGCTCCGGATACAGCCTGCGATATTCCGCTGCCAGATAGAACTTCTCCGCCGGCGTAATCTGCGGCATGAACGCGGCCGCATCGGCGGGTCGCTGCAGAGCCTGTTCCGTCATTTCCAGCCTTCGCGGCATCATCAGGTCCGACAAAACCTCTGTTACTCGTCCGCGCAGTTCCGCATTGCCGGTCGCATCCATCAGCAGCTCTTCGCCCATGCGCTGATACAGCGCCGCGGCGTGTAGTTCCGCCGGACTAACGTCCCACCACCGCGGCTCGATCGCGTCTACCAGCAGCGCCGGACCCGCGGCCTGCCAGATCAGGGCCTGCACGTTTTCCGGAGCGATGAAATCCTCTTCCGCCGTCGCCAGCGCATAGGGCAGATTGGCCAGCGACCCGATCAGATACGCTCCCCCGCCCGCCGTTACCCCGATGCCTACCAGCGTCGGAGTATCCCAAACCTGGCCGTATCCCAGAATCGACGTTCCCGAAAAATCGTGCGAACGCACAAACAGCGGATTGTTGTGCAGCACCTGCGCGCCCGGCGGCTCGTAATACGCATAGTTCAGCCCCACCAGCGTGTCCCGCAGAAATGGCGTCAGCTGGCCGCGCGCCGCTTCCAGCTGCGCGGGTGAACCCGGCGACTGGATCACTCGAGTCAGATCGGTGCGCACCTGCAACTCCGTATGCCGGCTGGTGTAAATCGCCGGCGCCCATGCCGCCTTTTCCCCCGGCGAAAAAATGGCACGCGGCATTTCGAATTCACGCAGGCTCGCGGCCAGCGGAATCAGCGGATCCTTCTCCCCCGATCCGTGGGCCATCTGATCCAGACCGTCATACAGCCCGAACAGCGTATCCAGCGACACCAACCGCTGATCGTCCAGCACTGACCGTATCCGTTGCGCGATCTCATCGTGCGTGCGCCGTCCCGCGAAGCTTTGTTGCGCCGGTCCCGCCAGCAGTTCGATGATCTGATCCTGGGAAAGATTGGCCTCCCCCGACGCCGCGCCCAGCGTCGAACGCAGCGAGGCGCGCGTCGCTTCGAACAGCGGAACCGACGCCGAAACGCCGACGAACGGCTGCACCACGCCCTGCCAGGACGCGTTCATCTTCGCTTCCGGAATCTGCTGCTGGCGCGCCAGAATCTCCCACAGCCCGATGTTCCCCTGCAGCGCTCCCATTGCGTTCGACCGCATCGCCGGACTGGAAATCCCACTCACCGACTCCGCCGCGTTCAGGAATTGCGTCACCGATGTATCGTTCAGCGCCGGAAACTCCGAAAACACCAGATACCAGCTGTGAAACTCTGCAAACCTCGCGGCCAGCAGCCGTACCGTTGCTTCGGATAACCGGCCTTCCGGCCCGCGCGCATGATCGATCGCGCTCAGCGTCAGGTAAATCTGTAACGGACTATCGTCGCTCGTAAAGCACGAAGACGCCACCAGCGACATCAGCAACTGCTCCGGGCTGTCCCAGCTGCGCGCGTCTCGCACCCAGTCCCGAACTAGCTTCGGGCTGTAATTCTGGCTGAGAATCTCTTTCCATTCATTCAGGCTGCCCGGAATATATGGACTTCCGTCCGGCTGCCACTGCATTCGGTTGAACAGAACCAACAGGTCGGCGTTGCGCGGAAAGACTCCCCTCGTTGCGCTGAATCCGTTGCCCGCTCGCCGATAAACGTCATACAGCTGTTTCAGCCGAGAACCTGAAGTTAAGTGAACCTGCTGCTCGCGGCTCACCCGCGAGAGCGCGTCGAAATACGCCGCCAGCCATCCGTGATCCCGCGCGCACATATGCTCGATAAACTCACCCGGAGAATTCGGGCTGGCGCCAACCAGCTCTTCCCAGCCTTTTTCGGTGTCCGGGCCGCCGGGGACCAAAACCCGTCCCGCGCGCACCGAGACCTGGCTTCCATAGAATTCCAAAGCCGGAGCCAGCGGCAGTAACGACTTTAGCCCGCGCGATTGGCGCAGAACCAGCCGCGTCTCCTCATCGTTCTTTGACAAAGCCCAGTAGAGCCGGTCCAGCTCCTGGTCGTGCAGCATTACGTCGACCAGCGTCATGTCTCCCTTGTGCCGCCAGATACTCGCCGACGTCCAGTCCTGCGACCGGAACAACACAGGCACCTGCGTCGCCGGAAACGAATACGCGAAGGGCGTGTGCTTCTGCAGCGCATCCTCCAGTCCGGTGATGGGAAACCCTGAATCGATAGCCAGGAACGCTCGTTCCGCATTCGCCGTCACCAGGTACGCATTCTTTTCGCCGCACGCCGGGTCGAACTGGTACCCGAGAACCTCAACCAGTTTGGCTGCTTGCTCACAGTTGTCGGCATGAATCGCGTTCTGCGCGTCGGCCAGCTGCCGCAGGTCCTGGGCAAACTGCACATACCGCCGCAGCAGAACCAGGTACTCCGTCTCTGAGCCCACCTGGTACCCGTGCAGCGAGACATTGCGCGCCAGCAGCGGCAGCATTTCCTCGGGCGTGGCCTCCTGGCTGATCCCCGCCATGCGCATAAACGATCGCAGCGGGCCAGGAATGCTCACCATCTGCATTGCCGCCGACCCGGCGCCATGCGCCACGTCCCCATCCGGGCCTGTGCCGCCCGAGCTCCATGCATGCGCCGGAATGCAGACGCTCAGGCAAAACAGAAAAGCCGGAATCGGAGTCCACGGACGACGAGGAAGCTTCATGGCTGAATATCCTCCCGGATAACCAAGACGAAGAAACACCTTTACGCGTGCGTGCAGTCCTGGGGCGGAGACCCGGCTGCAATCTCCGGGGAGTCGAGTCGTCTCGCATCGCCCCTTACTGTCCGGGCAGACGAATCTCCCACTCCCGATCTTTTGTGCGCTTAGTAGGTCGGAGAATAACCCGAGATCGGTCGCTCCGCGAGTCGATTCTCATCGGCGACGCAGATTTTGTCCGAGACCCTGCGCAGGTGGCGAACCATTGTCGCAAATCTTTCCTGGTTTCGGCCAACTTTGTTTATTTGTTTATCCGTCTCGATGAATCGCCCGCTGACGCGACGGTACCCATCGCCGTGTTACTGTCCCGCCTGCAACTGGTCGAGTTTCCGCTTCAGGTCCTCGAGCTTTTGCCCTGCCTCTGCCAGTTTTCCCTGCGCGGTCAGGCTCTGATAATCCGTCAAATCCCGAGCCGCCGCCGCGATCAGGGCCTTCCGATCGGGCGACCCGCTTCCTGCCGTCGCCGGCGCCGGCGTCGGGGTCGGGCTGGATTCCGGCGCCCCAGCCGCCGCGGAAACCGTCGAAGCCTCGCCCCCGAACAATGCCGCCATGGCCCCCTCGAAGGTGGGCGCGTAGGCCAGCCGGTCCTGCAGCGCCAGCACCACCAGGCGCAGCTCCGGCATCGGGCTCCGATCCGCCTGCAGATAGATCGGCTCCGCATACAGCAGCGCCTTCCCGCACGGAATCACCAGCAGCGTGCCCCGCCGCACGTGCGAACCTTGCTGGTTCCACAACGTCAACTGCCCTGAAAGTTGTGCATTCTGGTCGATCCGCGCCTCGATCTGCATCGGCCCGTCCACCAGCTTCGTTTTGGGGAAGTCATACACGATGGCCGTCCCGTAATTCGCCCCGTCGCTGCGCCCCGCAATCCACCCGATCAGATTGTTCCGATTCGCCGGCGTGAACGGCAGGATCTCCACGAATTCCACCGCCGCCTCTCCCGGCAACTTCATTAGCACGTAGTTCGGCTCCATTGCCTGCGCCTGCTGCTCTCCGGTGTCGCTCATGCCCAGTTCCGACGCCACCGTCCACAGATCCTCCCGGTTGTAGAAGACCTCTGGATCGCTCATGTGATACAGCCCGTACACCGCCGCCTGCTCCTCAAACAGCAGCTGTGGATACCGCACGTGCCGCCGCAGATCCGCAGGCATCTCCGCCGCATCCCGGAACAGCGACGGGAAGATTCGCCGCCACGCCCCGAGGATCGGATCCTGCGTATCGAAAACGTAGAAGGTCGTTGTCCCGTTGTAAGCGTCGATCACCACCTTCACGCTGTTACGCATGTAGTTGATCGTGGCGTCGCCTAGCGGATAGTGACTCGAGTACGGATAACTGTCCGAAGTCGTGAACGCATCCAGTATCCAGAACAACCGCCCATCGTCGCCGATCACCACATAAGGATCGGAATCCCATGTCAGAAACGGAGCCAGCGTCTGCACGCGATTCAGAATGTTCCGCCGCATCAGCAGCCGGCTCTGCGGCGTAATGTCGTCGCTGAAAGGCAGCTTCCACAGATCGCCGCGGTCGGCCGCGATCAGAACCCTCCGCATCAGCCCACCCAGAACAATGCCCCCCGACCCCTCGTACGACGTCAGGTTGTTGGTCTGTCCCTGCGGATAGTTAAATTCCTGAGCCCGTGTCTTCACGTAGACATCGGTGTTCGTCATCTGCCCGAAATAAATCTCCGGCCGCGTGATGGTCAGCCCCGGAACCGTGCTCTGCACCGGCATATTGCTCAGCATCAGTGTCGGCAGCCCCTCCGGCGTGAATCCGTTTACCGGATTCATCGTGATCCCGTACCCATGCGTGTAAATCAGCTTCTCGTTGATCCAGTTGCGGCTGCTNNNCGCCCGCCAGTCCCATAGCCGAATGTTCTGAAGCGTCGCCTGATTATTGGCAGGATCGGCCGCCTCCGGCGAAGTCTCCGCCGGAAACTCATGCTGCGTTACGCGATCCAGATCCCATGCCCGCCGCGTCCCGGCGATGTTCCACGCAATGTAAGCACGCTCGCGCTCCAGCTGATTCGGCTTCACGATAAAGCTGCTCACATACCAACCCACCAGGTGAACAAGCAGGTAGCACGCCACCGCCGGAAGCACAGCCGCCACCAGCCAGCTCACGCGCGCCCCCCTCGCCGCATTGACCACCGCAATCGCAGCGCCAAGGATCAGCGCCATCGCCACCAGCAACATGCCCGTGATCATCACGTGAGCATCGGTATAGTTCACGCCGCCGAAGATCGTGTGCGTGTCCAGCATCGTGCCGAACCGGTCGATATACACCTGCGCCCCAAGAATCAGTAGGAAAAATGCAAACGCGACCGAGAACCCGCGCCACGGCAGCGGCATGGTCCTGCCCCGATCCTTCGCAAACGCCCTGCTGCCGCTCGCCAGCAGCAGGAACCCCGCAGCACCCACGCACGCAATCACAGCCATCACCATCAGCCAGCCGCAAATCAGTTGCCACGCCGGCAGCGTGAACAGATAGAAGTTCAGCGGCTTCCCGAAGACGGGATCGAGCCCGCCGCGAGCATCGCCGGCAGCATGCCAGTACAGAGCAAACGTCGGCCACTCCGCCATCATCGCCGCACCGCTGATCGCGGCAACGCCGAGCGACACAACCGCACCGAGATACCGCAGCGCGCGCCGCAGCGGCAAACTCAGTTCCTGCCGTCCAATGAAGAACGCCCGGTCATGCGGCAGGTCCGGCTGGTGCATCTGCCACAACGCGAGGAACCAGCCATAGAGAAGAACGAACGTCGCCGCGAAAAACACCACGAAGACGCACCACCCCAGCCCCCAGCCCTTCCAAAAGACGCTGCCGTACCCCAAAGTGCCGAACCACAGCGAATCGACATACCACGACAACGCCGTACTGCTGCCGATCAACGCCGCAACAATGACGGCAAGAAAAACGAAAATCAGGCGCTTTGGCCGCCTCGTCCGGTTTGGAGCTTCAAGAATTGGCTGCACGAATCTGTCCCTCCCCCACTCCCGAATCCGCCGGAGTGAGGCCGCCCGTATTCTACGCTGACCGCGTCCTCCGGGCGCTCCGGCTGCATGCTGGTTAGCCGGGTCCGGGTGCGAACTCGAA
>PMAD01000293.1 GCA_003152415.1 Acidobacterium sp. | reverse complement strand
GCGGAGGGGTTCGACCGGCTCACCGCCTCGATGCGGAAACGCATGAAGCGGGGCGGGTCGGCAATGGAGAGACTGCAGGAGTGTGGATGCGGTTATGTGGAGTTTGCCCTTCGCTGGCCGCAGCATTTCCTGGTGATGTTCGATCTGCCTCGGCCTGCGCAGGAGCATGAAATGCACAAGGCTGCCGGGCACAATGCCTATGCGGTTTTGCTTGAATGCACCACCGCCGCGCAACAGTCCGGGGATTTCCCGGCCGGCGATTCGCTGCCCCTCGTCTGGGCGGCATGGTCGTTCGTCCATGGCATCGCCAAACTGACTATCAGCGGGAATCTTCCTTTCGATGCTCGCTCCGCTGTCGAATTCACACGCATAGCCTCGCAGATCCTCTTCAGCGGAATGACGGTTGGGCGATCCGAAGCTCATGCGTCCTGACTGGGGAGTGTTCTGAACGGTTGGCCGGCCAACCTGCCATTACTCGGAATAGGGTCCGTATAGAGGCTCAAGGAGTGACTCGTTGCCGATACCGTCAATTGACCATGGGTCTCAG
Organism: Acidobacterium sp.; assembly: GCA_003152415.1. Lineage (GTDB taxonomy): Bacteria > Acidobacteriota > Terriglobia > Terriglobales > Acidobacteriaceae > Palsa-343. The sequence continues at coordinate 3,554 of PMAD01000293.1, read as the reverse complement.
GACTGCCGCCAGCTATTCGGCCGTGCTGGGTGTTTCCTGGAGGGTAACTTCCGAGTAGCCGGTAAATCGTTGCCACATCGGTTGTAAATACCAGCCGCTATGCGATCCGTTGCCATATTTCGAAATCATTGGTAAGTATTCGGAGTGCCACACCCACTCTCTCCAAGTGACTGGTCCGCTTCCCTGCCAATTCTCTCGCCGAGGCAGGATTACTTTGCCGGTTCTGACCCATTGCGCGGCTGGCTTGTTGCTATTGCTCTTTCGCTCTTGTGCGGGGCCGCGCTGGCGCAGGAAGCTCCCGGAACGCGCAGTGCGAACGTTAGCAACAGGACGGAACGAGCACATCTCCAGGCCATTGCGGGCCGCGCAGAGTCGGAGATCCGAGATAGTGCCACCGGCCACACGATCGCCAGCGATAATTTGTTCGCGATCACACTTGCATCCGGCGCGGTATTGCGCTCTTCGTCTCTGCGCTGGGATTCATATTTCTCAACCAGGCAGGAAGTCGGTGCTCAGTCGGCGCGGTCGAGCGCGGACCGGTCGAGTTCGGTTTGCGCCGACCTGTCGGACCCGCACACTGGGGCCCGCTTTCACTGGTGCCTGCTCAGCCGGCCCGATCGCAGCTACATGCAGGAACGTCTCACCATCACTGCGGCCGGAGGAGATTTGGCCATTACGAATATCGAGCTGCTCAATTTCGAGGATCCAGAGGCCCGCGTCATCGGAACCGTAAAAGGGTCGCCGGTCGCCGACAAAGATATGTACTTCGGCTTTGAGAATCCTCTTTCGTGGAGTCGCGTTGCGAGCGGGCGTGTGGAAGCCGGAATTTCCCGCCAGCTGCCACTGAGGGAGAAGCAGTCGGTTACCGAATCTGCGGTGCTGGGCACCTATCCGCCAGGCCAACTGCGACGCACCTTTCAGGCCTTTATCGAACAGGAGCGGGCGCGGCCTTACCAGCCTTTCCTGAATTACAACACCTGGTACGACATCGGCTACGAGAATCGCTACTCCGAGTCCGGCGCCCTTGATCGCATTCACGCCTTCGGTACCGAACTCGTCGTGAAGCGCCACGTCCAGCTCGACTCCTTCGTCTTCGACGACGGATGGGACGACCCCACCTCCTTCTGGGGCTTCAATCACGACTTACCCGATGGATTCACCCGCATAGCGCACCGAGCGGCGACTTACCACGCCGGCATCGGTGTCTGGCTCTCTCCCTGGGGCGGCTACGCCGAGCAGAAACGCCAGCGCATCGCCAACGGCAAATCCCTCGGATACGAAATCATCGCCAACGGCTTTGCCCTCTCCGGGCCGAAGTACTTCCATGACTTCTCCGCCACCTGCTCCACCATGATTCACAACTACAACGTCAACGCCTTCAAGATCGACGGCACCGGCAACGCCGACCGTGTCTTCCCCGGCTCCGTCTTCGACAGCGACTTCGACGCAGCGATCCACCTCATCCACCAAATCCGCACAGAAAAGCCCGGCATCTTCATGAATCTCTCCACCGGCACTTACCCGTCTCCGTTCTGGCTTTTCTATTCCGATACCATCTGGCGCGGAGGCGACGATCACGACTTCGCCGGCGTCGGCAGCCAGCGCCAGCGCTGGATCACCTACCGCGATGCGCAAACGTATCGCAACGTCGTCCAGGCCGGCCCGTTGTTTCCGCTCAATTCCCTCATGCTCCACGGCATGATCTTCGCCCAACAGGCCGAAGACCTCAGCACCGATCCCCACAACGACTTCCCCGACGAAGTTCTCTCCTTCTTCGGGAGCGGCACCCAGTTGCAGGAAATGTACATCACGCCCTCGCTGCTCACTCCCGCCGACTGGGACATCCTCGCGAAGGCCGCCCGCTGGTCCCGCGACCACGCCGCCATACTCCAGGATGTCCACTGGATCGGTGGCGACCCCGCCAATCTGCAGGTCTACGGATGGGCCGCGTGGAGTCCGCAAGGCTGGATCGTCACCCTCCGCAATCCATCCACGCAACCGCAGACATTCAACCTCAACCTCGCCGTCGCGCTCGAACTCCCCGAGCAACACCGCGGCATCTTCACCGTCACTCAGCCCTTCGCCGCCCCTGCCCTCGCCCCGCTGGACTGGCGCTCCAATCAAACCGTCCCGCTCTCCCTGCAACCCTTCGAGGTCCGCATCTTCGAATCGGCTCGCATCCCATAACGCTGCACATCCCAGCACCAGGAAGCCCCCGTCCGCCCTCCCAAACCACTGCCCATTTTCGAACAGCACCCTCCACTTCCGAACAGCCACCGCGCCTCCCGCTCCTGCAGCCCCGCGAAAACTCAGACACTTCCACCGACCCTCGCCCCCGCACCGGCGGCGCTACAATTGCTGATCCAAACCCAGGAGATTCCGCGTGACCACGTTGGCCCAGGACCTTCGTTTCGCCCTGCGACAGCTCCGAAAATCCCCGGCTTTCACTCTCACCGCCGTCATCACCCTCGGACTCGGCATCGGCGTCAACGCCGCCATGTTCTCCGTCATCGAGCAGGTCTTGCTCCGTCCCCTGCCCTATCGCGACGCCTCGCGATTAGTCCTGATCGCTCCGCACCCCCTCAACAACGGCGCCTTCGACCCCGCCTCTCTCCCCGACGTCCGCGACTGGAAATCCCGCGCCCATGTCTTCTCCGAAATGGCCTGGTGGACCATCCAGGTCCCCACCCTGCGCAACCGCGACAGCGCCACGCTCGTCGCCCAGATCAGCGCCAGCCCCAACCTCCTCGATGTCCTCGGCGCGCAGCCCGTACTTGGCCGCGGCTTCCTCCCTGACGACGCCAAGCCGGGTTCGACCCAGGTTGTCATCCTCGGCGACTCCACCTGGCACAAAGTCTTCAACGCGAATAAGTCCGCGATCGGTCGAACCGTCGCCATCAACGGTGAGCAGTACACGATCGTCGGCGTCATGCCGCCCAATTTCGAATTCCCGCAAGGCACCGGCGATGAAATCTATTCTCCGCTGCCCTATGACCGCTCCTTTGAGGATCGAGCCAGCTCTTCCCTCTCCGCCGTCGCTCGCCTGCGCCCCGGCGTCACCGTCGCCCAGGCGCAGCAGGAAATCTCCGCGATCCACGCGCAGCTCCTGCACGATTACGCCGCAACCGAATCCTCCGAGCCCGTCCGCGTCGAATCCCTGCGTGAGGTCGCCACGGACAACGTGCGCTCCGGCCTTTACGCGCTCAACGCCGCCGTCGCCGTCGTATGGCTCATCGCCTGCGCCAACCTCGCCGGCCTCATGCTGGCCCGCGCCAACAGCCGCCGTCGCGAGCTCGCCATCCGCGGCGCTCTCGGAGCCGCCAAATCCCGCCTCGTCCGCCAGTTCCTCACTGAAAGCCTGCTCGTAAGCCTCTTCGGCGGAGCCGCGGGACTCGGCGCTGCCTGGGCCGCGCTGCGCGTTCTCAGCCACTACCTAGCCAACGTCGTCCCCTTTGGTGATCGCATCCACATCGATGCCGGTGTCTGCGCGGTCCTCGTCCTCTTCTCCTGCCTCTCTGCGGTCGTCTTCGGGGTCGGCCCCGGTCTCTACGGAG
>PMAD01000057.1 GCA_003152415.1 Acidobacterium sp. | reverse complement strand
TCGTCGTCCAGTCGATGACCAATACCGACACCGCCGACGCCGCCTCCACCATCCAGCAGGTCGCCGAGCTCGTCGAAGCCGGCTCCGAGATCGTCCGGGTCACCGTCAACAACGACGACGCCGCTCGAGCGCTGCCGCACATCGTCGAAGGCCTCGCCAAACGGGACATCAACGTCCCCATCATCGGCGACTTCCACTACAACGGCCACCTGCTGCTGAAAAAGTATCCGGCCTGCGCTCGGGCCCTGGCCAAGTACCGCATCAATCCNNNNCGCATCGGCGTCAACTGGGGCTCGCTCGACCAGGCCCTGCTGACCCGCATGATGGACGAAAATTCGAAGCGCCCCGATCCCCTGCCTGCACGGGACGTCATGCTCGAAGCCATGTGCCGCAGCGCCCTCGATTCCGCCGCCGCCGCCGAGCGCTACGGCCTGCGCCACGACCAGATCATCATCAGCGGCAAAGTCTCCGGCGTCCGCGACCTCATCGACGTCTATCAGATGCTCGCCGGTCGCTGCGACTACCCGCTCCACCTCGGGCTGACCGAAGCCGGCATGGGCATGAAAGGCATCGTCGCCTCGACCGCCGGCCTCGCGCCGCTTCTTTTGGCCGGCATCGGCGACACCATCCGCGTTTCGCTCACGCCGAAACCCGGCGCCAGCCGGACTGAGGAAGTCCTCACCGCCCAGCAGATCCTGCAATCGCTCGGCATCCGCAGCTTCGCTCCTCAGGTCACCGCCTGTCCTGGCTGCGGACGAACCACGAGCATCTTCTTCCAGGAATTAGCCCAGCAAATCCAGGACTACCTCCGCACCTCGATGCCCGCCTGGCGCGCACAGTATCCCGGCGTCGAAGAGCTGAAGCTCGCGGTCATGGGTTGCGTCGTCAATGGTCCCGGCGAATCGAAGCACGCCAACATCGGCATCTCGCTGCCGGGAACCTTTGAGGAACCGAAAGCTCCCGTCTACGTCGACGGCCGCCTCATGACGACGCTGCGCGGCGACACCATCGTCCAGGACTTCAAGAAAATCCTCGACGATTATGTCCGCGCAAGGTACGGCAGCCGGGAGTTGGAAACAACAGCGGTTTAGAGCCATCGCCGACTTACAATGGCGCAGGAACTTTCCGTGTGTCGAGGTGCTGGCATGTGTAACTCTCTGCTCCGCCGAACCGGCTTTCCGGTTCTGACGACAGCCTTCTGCCTGTTTCTTATCGGCGGGTCTCAATCTGGCTACGCACAGCGTAGTGCCGGCAGGCCGAATATCAGTTCGAATAAATCGCCTTACACAATTCCGGTGACGGTGCGCCGTGTGGTGCTCGACGTGGTAGTCACCGATTCTCAGGGCCATCCGGTACACGGCCTGAAAAAGAAGGATTTTTCCGTTTCCGAAGAGAAGAAACAGCAGGAGATCCGTTCCTTTGAGGAGTTCGATTTCGATACTCCGTCGAACTTCGTTGCACCCAAGCTTCCGCCCATGCCGCCGGACACTTTTATGAATGTTGCCACGGCGCCGGAGCGCGGACCTCTGTACGTGATTGTGTACGACGCGGTGCACATGGAATTTGACCCTGAGGATTCGATGGACCAGGGAGATCAGATTCAGGCGCGCAAGCAGCTTGCCGCGTTCGTGGCCACGAAACCCGCCGGCACTCGCTTTGCACTGTTCATGCTGGGCACCGATTTTCGGCTGCTGCAGGGATTTACGACGGACACGAACAAACTGCTGGCGACCTTCGATCTCCATCGGAAAGATGGGGACATTCCCCAGGTATTCCTGTACGGGGCTAATTACGGTTCCGCCGATGTCGACATGCCCTTCGAGGTAATGAGTTTCATTGGGCATTATCTGGAAGGGTTGCCGGGACGCAAGAACCTGATCTGGCTGTCATCGGAATTTCCGGCTTCGGTGCCACTGTTTGCAATCCAGGACATGGTGGTGGGCAATGTGATGTCTGCTCCGGCCGGTTCGCCGTTGCAGGCTCAGGGGTTTGACGGCAGCGCTCCAACCACCATGGGCGAGAGCTGGGACGCAAAGGTGATGAAGCAGGCAATCGATGCGCTGAATGCGGCGCAGGTTTCTGTGTATCCGGTGAACGTGGCGGGATTGAGGCCCGAGCTGGTTGGCATTGACACCATTGCCGACACGATCGCGACTTCGACAGGCGGCCGCGCCTACTACAACACTAACGATTTCAGCGCGGCGATGAAGGACGCGGTCAAGAACGGATCGACCTACTACGAGATCAGCTACTCGCCGGGCGCGATTAAGGAAGACAGCAGCATGCGGAAGATTGCCGTGAAGCTTGACCGCAGCTTCGAACATAAGGGTTACCTCCTTGAATATCGGCGCTACTACTATGCCGAAGATCCGGATGCGCCGCTGTCAAACGACGAGAAGGCAGAGGCGATGGCCATCGCCGATCAGGTAGTGGCGCATAAGCCCGGCGACTCGCTGTATGCGTACATGCACCACGGCGCACCGACGGACCGCGACATTATTTTCCGGGCGCAGTTTCATGCCGGATCCGTGGCTCAGGCGACACCAGACCAGATGGCGAACCTGGTAGAACAGCCGGCCTACTTTGTGGTTCGGAAGAAGGACAAGCCGGTGAAATTGCCTCCACCGGTCCCGCTGCAGACCTACACCATCGACTATCTGGTGCTCGATCAGAGTGCCGAGGCGCATGCAGGCGGACAAGTGCTGGAGTTTGCCGCCGGCGCTTACAATATCGACGGAAAACTGCTCAACGGTATCGCGCAGAATGCAGTTCGAGCGCAAACCACGGCGGCAGAGAAGTCCGGGCAGCAGGTGCCGTTCTTTCGTGCCGAGCAGACGCTGGAAGTGCCGACCACGGCTACATGGCTGCGGGTTGCGGTGCGTGACGTGAACACCGATCGCATTGGGACGCTGGAGATTCCCTTACCGTTGACTTCGGAGCAGCCGATCGCGTCCCCGCAGACAGCCTCGCCCGCTTCGGCCGGTGCAGCAAATCCGAATCAGTAAGCGGAAGCGAGCCAGGGCGGACAGGAACTGAGAGAACCGCCATTGTCAATTAGCCGCTGCCAGCGGCAGCCAGAAGGTGAACCGCGTCCCTTTGCCCGCCTGGCTGGCCAGCTCGATGCCGCCACCGTGCGCCTCCAGAATCGCCTTCACAATCGCCAGTCCCATGCCTGTTCCGGCTGCCTGGCCGCGCTGCTTCCTGCCCCGAAAGAATTTGTCGAAGACAAACGGCTGTTCCCCCGGCTCGATCCCCGGTCCCCGATCCGCCACTGTCACCAGCAGCCGGTACTTGTCCTTCGCCGCACTCAACGCGATCGGCGATCCCTGCGGCGAATATTTCACCGCATTTTCGATCAGATGCCGCAGCACCCGATGCACCAGCTCCCGGTCCATGGGTGCCCGCGACAGCTCATCCCCAACCGTCACCTCCACCGCGCGATCCCGAAGCACCGGCCGCATCTCCTCGAGCGTCGTCTCAATCAGTTCGCGAACGTCCTGCGGCCGTGTGTGGACCTGCACCGTCGCTGCATCCAGCTCGGCCATCTCCACCGCCTGCCCGATCAGCCGGTCCAGCCGCGCGCTCTCCTCGTCCACCACCGCGGCCAAATCCGCTCGCTCCGCCTGCGGCAGATCCGGCTGGCTCACCATCGTCGTCGCCGCCGCCCGAATCGCCGTCAGCGGCGTGCGCAAATCGTGCGTCACCGAATCCAGCAGCGCAATCCGCAGCCGCTCGTTTTCCCGCGAGGCTTCCAGCCGGCTGCTTCGCTCCATCGCGGCTGCACGCTCCAGCGCGATCGCCACCAAACTGCCGATCGCTTCGTAAATCTGCGGCGAGAACCCGCCGTCCGTCACCGCCAGAACCCCCACCGACCGCAGTCCCAGCGGCAGCGGAATGAGATGAAATCCATCCCGCGACACAACGCCCGTCTCACTTTGACTGGCAGCCAGCTTCAGATCCACCAGGGGCAATAACTCATTCCGCGGATCGGAGTAATACGCCGCATCCTCATTGCGAACATACAGCGCTACGGCGCGAAAGCTAAAAACCGACGCCGCTACTGATGGAGTCACGCGCGCCAGCCCGCGCAGGTCCTCCTGTAAGAGCAGCTGTTGGCTGAACTCATACAGCCGCTCCACTTCACGCCGTCGTCCTTCCGATGCCTCCGCGTGCTGATGCTCCCTTTCCGCCAGGTGGCTGACCAAGACACTGCTGCAAAGAAAAGCCGCCAGCGCCACCCAGTTCTGGGGATCGGCAATCGTCAGCCGTCCCACCGGCGGCAGAAAGAAGAAGTTGTAGAGCAGCGCGCACAGCACCGACAGGTATACAGAGTAGGCCAGCCGCCATTGCGAAGCCGTCACCAGCACCAGCATCAGAAAGCTCAGGGCGACCGTCGTCTGATTCGCCGGCACTTTCCGGAACAGTTCCACCAGCAGCAGGGCCGCCGCCGTCAGCGCCACGTACCGCAACAGAATCTTTATCGCCCGCGGCGTATCCTTCTCCATGAAAGGCGATCATACCCCGGCCGCCCTGCGGCGCCTCCGGAATCGCCACAGCAAGACCCATGGCCGAACGCATCCTCGTCGTCGATGACGAAATTCAGATCACCCGCGTGCTGCGCGCCTCGCTCTCCGCGCAGCGCTACGATGTCCGCACCGCCAATGATCCCGAGGAAGCGCTCCGCCTCTTCGAGGAATGGGATCCTGACCTGATCGTCACCGATCTCATGATGCCCGGCATGACCGGCATCGATCTCTGTCGCGCTATCCGCCGCAAATCCCGCACTCCGATCGTCGTCCTCTCTGTGCGCGATCAGGAACACGCCAAGGTGGAAGCCCTCGACGCCGGCGCCGACGACTACGTCACCAAACCCTTCAGCATCCAGGAACTTCTCGCGCGCGTCCGCGCCCATCTGCGCCGCGCCCCGGAGCGATCGGAAGATGGCCCCGTCGAGGTCGGCGACTTTCTGGTTGACCCCGCCGCCCACACCATCACCGTCTCCGGCCGTCCCGTGCACCTCACGCCCAAGGAATTCGATCTTTTGCTCCTCTTCGCCCGCAACGCCGGCAAGGTCCTCACCCACCGCGTCCTGCTCACCAACGTCTGGGGTGCGCAATCCGCGCAGCAGCCCGAATACGTCCGCGTCTTCATCGGCCAGTTGCGCAAAAAACTCCAGGGCAATACGCAAAAGGAATACATCCAAACCGAACCCTGGGTCGGCTACCGCTTTCTCCCCGAAGGCGGATCCCAATAGCCCGCCCGGCTCGCCCTTTTTGCCGCCCCGGGCCCGTCTTTATGAATCCGTAACAACTTCCTTCGCTCTCCCTTCCGGTTTGACCCGTAACCTTCTTCTTTGGCCACACCCTCGTTGCTGGATACACCCGGCGCAGGTGCGTGGCTGAGAACAAAGCAGAACCAAAAGGATTACCCATGTCGCTAATCCGTTCCCTCGTCGTGTGTCTGCAGCGCCGCGCTCTGATTCTCTTCACGCTGGCTCTCGGCTTCCCTCTCCTCTCTTCGCAGGTCACCGCCCAGTCGCAGGCAACTCCTGCGCAGGTCAACTCCGACGCGAACTCCGGCGGCAGCGTTGCGCCTGCCAATGACAACGCCGCCATCCTGCGCGAGCTCAGCGCCATGAAGCAGCGCATCGCCGAACTCGAAGCCCAGCTCCGGGCACGCGGCGGCGCGCCGGAAGATGCCACAACAGCCACAACTGCCGCCGAGCTGACGACCGCAAAAGAGCACCTACTGGCCGGACCGGCGGCTACCAGCTCTCAACCGGCCGTGACCAGTGCTTCTTCCATCGTGCCCACAACCACGCTCGCGTCGATGCAAACGCCTGACCAGAGCCCCGCCGTCGATAAGGTGACGCCGTTTGCAGACGCGTGGTGGGGTTGGCTGAACGGCAATCCCCGCACCATCGATTGCCCCCTGTGCACGAAGTACTTCACGCCGGAAATCCGCGTCGATACGAATTACAACCTTGACCTGAACCACCCCGCCGACGACACCATCAGCGGATCGAGCGAGGTCTTTCGCGCCCAGGAGGTTCAGCTCGAGCAACTGGGCGTGGGCGGCGACCTGCTGATCGACCACGTGCATGCCCGCCTGATGACCCAGTTCGGCGAATACTCTGTGACTACGCCGCGTAATGACGCCAGCGTAAGCCGCGGGCAGTGGGATCTCGATAATGCTTACCGTTACCTCGCCGAGGCCTATGGCGGCTATCACTGGGATCGTATGCACGGCATTAATCTGGATGCCGGCATCTTCCTTTCCTACATCGGCCTGTTCAGCTACTACAACTTCGATAACTGGTCCTATCAGCCATCCTTTGTCTCCTCTAATACGCCGTGGTTCTTTAACGGCGTGCGCGCTCAGTTCTATCCCACTCAGCACCTCAAGATCGAACCCTGGTTCATCAATGGCTGGCAATCCTATGCGCGTTTCGGTACCAAGCCCGGCCTCGGCGGACAGATCAAGTGGACCCCAACCACCAGCGTCAATATCATCTCCAACAATTACGGCTACGGTGAAGATGACTTCGGTATTCACGGCCGCACACGGATCCACACCGACAACAGCTTCGAGTTGAAGTACTACGACAGGCCCGATAACAAACTCAACCGAATGGCTTTTTCCTTTACCGGCGACGCCGGCTGCGAAAGCGGTAGCGGAGTGGCCTGCACCGGGTCGGCCGATCACAAAATCTTCACACCCGCCACGTCCACAACGCCCGCCGTCTACTACCAGAAGCAGAGCTTTTTGGGCTGGATGCTTTACAACAGGCTCTGGTTCGATAAGGACAAGTATGGGTTGACCGTTGGCGGCGGCCAGATCAACAATCCCGGCCGCTATCTCGTCCTGCTGCCTCCCATCAATGGAGCCACAGCTGTGACCGGCACTGCTTACTTCCCTGAGGATCCGGGCCAGCCCTTCCATGGCACGGACGGAACCATCACTTACGACTACATGCCCTCCCAATACGTCACCTTCCGCAGTGAGTACGGCTATCGTCACTCCGATGTGCCCTACTGGGCCGGCCGCGGTGGCTCAACACCTCCCGGAGGCAACACCTATACCGCGATTGGCAGCCCGGCAGACTTTACCTGCACGAATGGATCGACGTCAGCCGACTCCGGCCTTGGATACACAACCCTGCCTGGTCTGAAATACAGCCAGGAGTACGCGGCCAACATCGCGGCTGCCAAAGCCGTGTGCGCCGCAACTCCGAATTACCCCAGTCTATGGCAGGCCGATTTGCGTCGTGATCAACAGATCCTCACCTTCTCCATTCTGGTCAAGTTCTAGCGGCTGCGCAGATGCTCTCTCGCTCGAAACCCGGCCCTCGCCCCGCAGCCCTGTCGCAGGCCCTCGACGCGCGCTCCGTCTTTATGGTTCCTTTACGAAATCTTTATCTCGGCCTTACGGGCGCGCCGCCTCTACTGGGGAGGGCTTCAAACCGACCTATGACACCTCGTAATCTGCTGATTCTGCGTCGGGTCCTTCTGCCCGTCCTCTTCGTTTCCGTCTGCCTGCGGGGCGCGGCTCAAGCTTCATCCAGCGCCGATGACGTCGAACAACTGAAGCAGCTCGTCTTCGATCTCGAACATCGCGTCGCTGTTCTCGAACAGCAGAACCAGCAATTGCGCTCCTCGGCCGCACCCCCGGACAGCTCAGGTCCACGGACCGCCGCGGCGCTGGTGTTGGCATCTGCAGAGCTGCGCGTTCCGGGCACAACCTCCGCCCCGTCGGCCCAGGAATCTGTACCGGCAACTCCCGCCCGCTCGCCGCTTCCTGGCACTTTGCCCGGTGGAGCCACCCTCAACTACACCTTCGATGGCTACTACGAGGGCAACTTCAACAACCCTACCGGTCGCGTCAACGATCTCCGCGCGTATGACGTTCTCAGCAACGTCTTCAGCATCAACCAGGCGGATTTCATCTTCGACCTCGATCCCGACCTCACAGTCCATCGCCCCTATGGCTTCCGTATCGATCTGCAATTTGGCCAGGCCACCGAGACCCTGCAGGGCAATCCCACCAACGAGACCCGCCCTGAGATTTACCGCAACATCTTCCAGGCCTACGGCTCGTACGTCGTTCCCGCCGGCCACGGAATTCAGGTCGACGTTGGCAAGTGGGCCAGCTCTCTCGGCATCGAAGGCAACTACACCAAAGACCAGCAGGATTACACCCGATCGTTCTACTTTTACTTCCTGCCCTTTTACCACGCAGGCGCGCGTACCAGTTATCAGTTAACGAATAAGCTCACTGCGAACTACTGGATTGTTAACGGAACCAATCAGTCCGAACCCACCAACGGCTTCAAAGACGAAATGTTCGGCTTCGTGGCTCAGCCCGCAAAAACCCTTAACTGGACCATGAACTACTACCTCGGCCAGGAGCACCCCGACACGGTTGCCGCAACCAACTGCGTCGTTCCCGTCCAACCGGGGTTGTGTCTGGCGCCCATCAACCCAGCACCCAATGGCAAGACTCACATTTTCGACAGCTACGCAACCTGGCAGGCGCGTCCCAAACTGACCTTCTCTGTCGAAGGCGATTACGTCATCGAGCGCGAATGGGTCAACAGCGCTCCCGGCGAATCGTCGGCCCCCTCCCACGTCGGCGGCGGTGCCGTCTACGCTCAATATCAGCTGAACCCGCGCACTGCTCTTGCCGCTCGCAGCGAGTATCTCTCCGACCGCGGCGGCCTCTTCAGTAACCAGACGCAGGCCCTCAAGGAAGTCACTGGCACTTACAAATACGCGCTGGGAGATAACTTCGACGCTTTTCTCGAATACCGTCGCGACTGGAGCAATCGCCTCTACTTCGTTACCAGCAACCCAGCCGCACCCTCCAGCCACCAGGACACCGCCCTGCTCGGCCTCGTCTGGTGGTACGGCGGCAAACATGGATCCTGGTAGAAAGGACCCGTCTCATGTCAGACCTGTTGATGATCATCTACTCCATCGCCTTCTTCGTGGTCGCTCTCCTCTATGTCACCGCGTGCGAAAAGCTGAGGTAACCCATGAACATAGCAACTGGGATCATTCTGCTAATCACTGTTTTTTTGTTCGGCTACCTGATCGTGGCCCTGCTTTACCCGGAGAAATTCTGAAATGACTGCGAATGGATGGCTGCAGTTTCTTGTTTATTTCGTGGTGCTTCTCCTGTGCATGCGCCCGTTGGGCATCTACATGGCCCGCCTCTTCAACGGCGAAATCAGGTTCTTGAGGCCCGTCGAGAACCTCATCTATCGAGTCTCCGGTATTCAACCCGACGAGGAAATGAACTGGCGCGAATATGCCGCTGCCATGCTCATCTTCAGCTTCGCCTCGCTCGTGCTCACATATCTCATCCTGCGGCTCCAGCACATTCTTCCCTGGAATCCCCAGCACCTGCCCGGCGTTGAAGCTCTTCTCGCATGGAACACCGCGGCTTCCTTTACCACCAACACCAACTGGCAGGCCTACACCAACGACACGACCATGAGTTACTTCACGCAGATGGCCGGCCTCGCTTATCACAACTTCTTCAGTGCCGCGGTCGGAATCGCCGTCGCAATTGCTCTGGTGCGTGGCATTGCCCGGCGCGAATCAAAGACCATTGGCAACTTCTGGGTCGATACCACCCGCGCCTGCCTCTACGTGCTGCTGCCCATCTGTATCGTCTACGCGCTCGCTCTCGTCAGCCAGGGAGTCATCCAGAACCTGCACCCCTACACCGTCGCTCAGACGCTCGAGCATCAGACCCAAACCATCGCTCAGGGTCCCGTCGCGTCCCAGGAAGCGATCAAGATGCTCGGCACCAACGGCGGCGGGTTCTTCGCCGCCAATAGCTCTCATCCTTTCGAAAACCCGACGCCCTTCAGCAATTTCATGGAGATGTTTTCCATCTTCTTCATCGGCGCCGCGCTCACCGTCACCCTCGGCCGCATGACTGGCTCGCCCGGCCATGGCTGGGCCGTCTTCGCCTGCATGTCGATCCTCTTTGCCGCCGGGTTCACCGTCGCCTACTGGGCAGAGTCACAGCCCAGTCCGGTCCTCCACGGCGTCAGCCAGCATGTCAGCGTTCTCCAGCCCGGCGGCAATATGGAGGGCAAGGAGACCCGGTTCGGCNNATGCACGACTCCTTCACGCCTCTCGGCGGCATGATTCCGCTCATCAATATCATGCTTGGCGAAATTATCTTCGGCGGTGTTGGCTCCGGTCTCTACGGCATGCTCATCTATGTCGTGCTCTCGGTCTTTATCGCTGGATTAATGGTCGGCCGCACTCCTGAGTATCTCGGCAAGAAAATCGAATCCTACGACGTGAAAATGACCATGCTCTACGTGCTGATTTTCCCGCTCGTCATTCTTACTTTTACCGCTATTTCCGTGCTGTCTCATATGGGCCTCAGCAGCTTGGCCAACAACGGCCCGCACGGTTTTACCGAGATCCTTTATGCCTATGTCTCTACCGCCGGAAATAACGGCTCGGCCTTCGCCGGACTCAACGCCAACACCCACTGGTACAACCTCAGCACCGGCTTCAACATGCTTATGGGCCGCTTCCTCATGATGATTCCTATGCTCGCCCTGGCTGGCAATCTCGCCCGCAAGAAGAGCATTCCGCCCTCGCCCGGAACCTTTCCCGTGAATACGCCGCTCTTCACCGTGCTGCTCACCGGCGTCATTCTCATCGTGGGCGCGCTCACCTTCTTCCCCGCTCTCAGCCTCGGTCCCATTCTTGAGCACCTTCTGCTGCAGCACGGCACCCTGTTTTCCTAACGCAAGGAACCAGCATTCATGGCAAAAAAGCAAAGTCTCTGGAATCCCGACATCTTCCGCCAGGCCGTCATCGACTCCTTCACCAAGCTCGACCCGCGCCTGATGATGAAGAACCCGGTTATGTTCGTCGTCGAAGTCGGCAGCGTGGTCACCACCGCGCTGCTCATGGAAGAAGCTGTCCGCCATCAGCCCATCGGCTTCGATCTGCAAATCACCCTCTGGCTCTGGTTCACGGTTCTCTTCGCCAACTTCGCTGAGGCCATCGCCGAAGGCCGCGGCAAAGCGCAGGCCGACACGCTGCGCAAAGCCAAAGGTGAGACCATGGCCTACCGCTTCCGCCCCGACGGCTCTACCGAGGCCGTTTCCAGTTCTCAGCTGCGTTCCGGCGACATCATCAAGGTCGAGGCCGGCCAGTTCATCGCCGGCGACGGTGAAGTCATCGAGGGCGTCGCCTCCGTCGATGAGTCCGCGATCACCGGCGAATCCGCTCCCGTCATTCGCGAAGCCGGCGGCGATCGCTCCGCCGTTACGGGCGGCACGCGCGTCCTCTCCGACTGGATCAAGATCCGCATCACCTCCAACCCCGGCGAAACCTTCCTTGATCGCATGATCGCTCTGGTCGAAGGCGCCACCCGCCAGAAGACCCCCAACGAAATCGCTCTCAGCATCCTGCTCGCCGGCCTCACCGTCATCTTCCTGCTCGCAGTCGCCACGCTCCAGCCGTTCGCCATCTACTCGCACGCGCCGCAGACCATCTTCGTCCTCGTCTCGCTGCTTGTCTGCCTCATCCCAACGACCATCGGCGCGTTGCTCTCCGCCATCGGCATTGCCGGCATGGATCGCCTCGTGCAGTACAACGTGCTCGCCATGTCAGGCCGCGCCGTAGAGGCCGCGGGCGACGTCAACACGCTGCTCCTCGACAAAACCGGCACCATCACGCTCGGCAATCGCCAGGCAACGGAATTCTTCCCTGCCCCCGACATCAGCACCGAACGCCTTGCCGACGTCGCCCAGCTCGCGTCGCTCTCCGACGAAACTCCCGAGGGCCGCTCCATCGTCGTCCTCGCCAAGGAAAAATACAACCTCCGCGGCCGCGACCTCAGCGGCATGCGCGCCGAGTTTGTCCCCTTCAGCGCGCAAACTCGCATGTCCGGCGTCGATCTCCCCGGCACCAAAATTCGCAAAGGATCCGCCGATGCCATCGCCCGCTACCTCGAGCAACAGGGCTCCAGCATGCCCCGCCAGGTCACCGATCGCGTCGAGGAGATCGCCCGCATGGGCGGCACGCCGCTCGTCGTCGCCGAAAATTCCACCGCCCTCGGCGTCGTCTACCTCAAAGACATCGTCAAAGGCGGCCTCAAGGATCGCCTCGCCCGCCTGCGCGCCATGGGCATTCGCAGCATCATGATCACCGGCGATAATCCACTCACCGCCGCGGTCATCGCTCGCGAAGCCGGTGTCGACGACTTCCTCGCCGAAGCCAAGCCCAAAGACAAAATGGACCTGATCAAGCGCGAGCAGGGCAAAGGCAAGCTCGTTGCTATGACCGGCGACGGCACCAACGATGCCCCTGCCCTCGCTCAGGCCGACGTCGGCGTCGCCATGAACACCGNNATCGCCAACGACGTCGCGAAATATTTCGCCATCATCCCCGCGATGTTCGCCGGCGTCTTTCCGGTGCTCAACGCGCTTAACGTCATGCACCTGGCCACGCCCCACTCGGCGATCCTCTCCGCAGTCATCTTCAACGCGGTTATCATCGTTGCGCTCATCCCACTCGCGCTGCGGGGCGTGAAATACGAACCCATGTCCGCGCAGTCTCTGCTCCGCCGCAACCTCATCATCTATGGCATCGGCGGCATCATCGTGCCTTTCATCGGAATCAAGCTCATCGACCTGGCCCTCAACGGCCTGCACCTGGCCTGAGGACGCAGCCATGAGCGGTTATTTGGAGAGGTAGAACACCATGCGCAGCACTTTGAACATCGCCATCCGCTACACGATCCTGACCACGATCCTCCTCGGCATCGTCTACCCCCTCATCGTCACCGGGCTTGCGCAGCTCACCATGCGCGACAAGGCCAACGGACAACTCGTCGTGCGCAACGGACAGGTCATCGGATCCGCGATCATCGGTCAGGGCTTCACCACCGCGCGCTATTTCCACTCGCGCCCCTCCGCAGCCGGCAACGGATACGACGCCACCAGCTCCGGCGGCTCCAACCTCGCGCAGTCGAATAAAGCTCTCGTCACGCGCGTCGACGGCGACGTCGCCAACTGGCAAAAGCAGAATCCGGGCCAGCTCGTGCCCATCGGCCTCGTCACGACTTCCGCCTCAGGACTCGACCCCGACATCTCGCCCGCCGACGCCTACTATCAAGTTCCCGTGGTCGCAGCCGCACGTCATCTTCCCGAAGCCACGGTCCACGCGCTCGTTGAATCGCACATCCAGGGCCGCCAGCTCGGCTTCCTCGGCGAACCCCGCGTCAACGTCCTCGCGCTCAACCTCGCCCTCGACGACACCTATCCCACAAAGTAATTGTCATCCCGACCGAAGCGCGCGGCGCGAAGCGGAGGGACCTGCTTTTGCCTTTCTATTCCCTGTTCCCTACTCCGTACTCCCTGCCTTATCGATCGCCGCCTGCGCCAGCGGCGCCATCGCCGCAAACCCCGCCGCGTTCGGATGCAGCCCGTCTGCAGTGAGCCCCGCCTTGAGCATCCCATTCCCGTCCACCATCGCCGAATAGTAGTCCAGGTAAACAAGTCCGTTGTCAGCGCAATACTTCTTCAGCCACTCGTTGAGCGCCAGAATCTTCTCAGGAGACCTCTGTAAGAAAAACTTCAGCGCCGTCGGAGTGTAGTTGTTGATCGGCATCACTGAAGCAAACACCATCCGGATCCCGTGCACCCGCGCCAGCTCCGCCATCGTCGCGTAGTCGCCNNTCCAGCGTCTCCTCGCCGGTGTTCCCAGCAATGTCGTTCGTGCCGGCCAAAACCACCACCACCGCGGGGTGCAGATCGATCACATC
This sequence comes from Acidobacterium sp., assembly GCA_003152415.1. Taxonomy (GTDB): domain Bacteria; phylum Acidobacteriota; class Terriglobia; order Terriglobales; family Acidobacteriaceae; genus Palsa-343. The sequence goes on along the minus strand of PMAD01000057.1, from coordinate 6,401 downwards.
CGGCCGAAACCGCACCAGCATCTGCGGCGTCGTCTGTCCTCCAATGCCGCGGTTGATGTAGTGCTTGCCCGGAAACGACTCATCCAGCTTCCAGATGTCCGTGATCGAATCGCCAAAGAAAACTACCCGTTGCTCCCCCGGCGTCGCCGGTCCCAGCTGTGCGTCCGCGTCGTGATAGCGCGACAGTTGCCCGTAGTCGTTCATAAACATCGAAGCGTGGCTCTCGCGATACAGCTCCANNCAGTTTTTTCATCCCAACACCCTACCACCTTCTCCATCCGCAGCAGGAAATCCCGCACGCGGATGTACACTGCTCCCACTCTGCAACCATTCCCATGACTCGTTCTCAAAGAAGCATCCCCGCCGCCATCGCGCTCATCTTTACCGCGCCTCTGGTCGCCGAATACCTCCTCGGCGACCTTCCCATCAAGCTGCTCATCGCGCTGGTCGCCCTCGCACCCATGTATGGCGGTGGCGCCCTCCTCATCCGCGAGCTCGTCCGCCGCACCGGACGCGGCTGGCCCAGCATCCTCCTCCTCGGCGCCGCCTACACCCTCATCGAAGAAGGCTTCACCACCCAGTCCCTCTTCAATCCCGACTACCTCAAGATGCACATGCATCTCCTCGACCACGCCTGGATTCCCGCTCTCCACATCGGCGCCTGGTGGACCCTCTTCATGTTTAACCTCCACACCTTCTGGAGCATCTCCGTTTCCATCGCCCTCGTCGAAGGGCTCTTCCCCTCCCGCCCCGAGCAACCCTGGCTCGGCCGCGTCGGCGACTCCATCGTTGCCCTGCTCTTCCTCATCGGCTGCGCCATCGGCACCGCGATCACCCTCAAAGGCGACCGTTTCGTCTCCTCGCCGAAGCAATTCCTCTGCGCCGGCCTCGGCAGCGTCGCGCTCATGGTCGCCGCATTTCTGATCCCTCGCCGCCGCCCACGCGCCGCCACAGGCTCTGTGCCCACCCCGTGGATCACCGGCGCCGTCGCCCTCCTCCTCGGACTCGGCGTGATGTTCACACCCCCCGCCTGGAACTGGAGCGCCTTCGCCGCCATCCTCACCATCGATCTCGTCTTCCTGCTTTTCGTTGGAGTGCTCTCGCGCCGCGTCGACTGGACCCCGCTCCACACCTTCTCACTCGCCGCCGGAGGCGCGCTGGCCTACGGTCTGCACGCCTTCGTCGCGCGCCCCATCATCGGAGCCGGCCTCTCCGCTCGCATCGGCAACGTCATCTTCCTCGCCGCGGCCCTCGCTGTCATCTTCGCCGGAGCCCGGCGCACCGCGCGCTCGCTAAGCGCCACAACCACCCAACCGATCCCGCACTAGCCTTCATCGCAAACGAAAAGGGGAGCGGCCTCAGCTGCTCCCCGCGTATCTTCTATTCCCTACTGCCTATTCCCTATTCCCTGCTCTTACGCCACCATCGCCATCGCCCGAATCTCTTCCCTGCGCACCGTCAGCCTCTCCACCAGATCGGTCCGCACCTCGAAGCCCCGCCCCGGCGTATCCGGCACCACAATCTCGCCCGTGCGCGAAACCACAACCTCCGGCTCGATAATGTCTTCCTTCCAGTAACGCTTCGACGCCGACACATCTCCCGGCAGCGTGAAGTTATCCAGCGACGACAGCGCGATGTTGTGCGCCCTTCCAATCCCCGTCTCCAGCATCCCGCCGCACCACACCGGCACNNCCCCGCTCCTGCGCCGCATTGTGTACCGCGATCGCTTCGCTGAAGCCGCCTACGCGCCCGCACTTGATATTGATGATCCGGCACGACTCCATCTCGATCGCCGCCAGCGCGTCTCTCCGGTTCCGGATCGACTCATCCAGGCAAATCGGCGTCTCCAGCCGCTTCTGCAGCATGGAATGAAAATAAAAATCGTCCGCCCACAGCGGCTGCTCAATCATCAGCAGATTGAACTCGTCGAAGGTCATGATGTGGTCGGTATCGTTCAGCCGGTACGCCGAATTCGCATCGCAGCTCAGCTGAATCTCCGGCCACCGATTGCGCACCGCCTCGAACACATGCACGTCCCAGCCCGGCTTGCACTTCAGCTTGATCCGCTGGTAGCCGGCATTCACTTCCTTTTCCACCTCTGCCAACAATTGTTCCAGAGTCGGCTGGATCCCAATCGACACACCGCAGTCAATCGTTTCCCGCGTTCCGCCCAGCAAACTCGCCAGCGGAATCCCGCGCATCTGCGCCTCGAGATCCCACACCGCATTCTCCAGCGCAGCCTTCGCCATCCTGTGCCCGCGCACCTGCCGGAAAATCCCCGGGCACTTCCCGCCATGCTCCGGATCGGCGCTCGCCAACAAGGGCGCCAGTTCCTGCTGCATCACCAGCCACGCCGTGTCGACCGTCTCATCCGAGAAGAACGGATGTTCCCCCGCGACGCACTCCCCCCAGCCCGTCAGTCCTTCGCCACGCAACTCCACCAGCAGGATGCGCCGATCCGTCGTGGTTCCGAAACTGGTTTGAAATGGTTTAACGAGGGGAAGGCGTAGCTCGCGCAGGAAGATCGCATCGATTCTCATAGAACTCCGAGTTGTTCCAGTCTTGCGAGGTCGAAAGCGCCGTTACCTTCTGTGTCTACCCGGAACCCCACAACCGCCAAACCGCGAGCAAACGCATCCAGAAAGCGGCGACGATTCTCAGCTTGCACCGCCATCGCACTGGAGACACCCGTAGCTGAAGCTTTCCATTCGCTCACAGTCTTCGGAATCACGATTGTCTCCTGGATTTCCAGCGGCGCCTGCGGGGACCCGTTCAGAATGGCCTTCACACGCTCCGAATCCATCCACCACTCCGCGTGGAGACGATCCGTGGGAAGCCCACCCTGCAGACGAGATGAGGATACACCATAAAAATTTGGTGTATAGGCCCGCACAATTACCCCAAGTCTGTGGATATTGAGGAAGGCGTTTTTGATCTCCAGCGGATCGAACGTCCACTCCATTAAAGAAATACCTCTGCTCAGCGCTTCATCCCGCTGATACAGCTTCAGTTTCCTCCCGATCCCTGCATCCCGGAATTGCGGCGTAACCGCAAGCATATGAGAGTGGAGGTACGGATTCGGCAGCTCCCCCGCCATCTTCCCCGCTTTCACGCCAGGCAAAGACATGGCGAAACCCACCATCTCCCGCCCTGCGAACGCCCCGATCACCTGTCCGCCGATCCGCTGCGCCACAATAAACATCCGCTTCGGAATTACGTCGCCGTCGTTGTATCCCCAGGTTTCCACCTGCAGGCGCACGCACGCATCCAGCTCCTCGAAACCCTCGCAGTTGCGCAGAACCACTTCCGTCCCCGCAGGCGTGCGGATCGTCTCGGCAGTCGTGTCCGTCCTCATCGCCGCTGCTCCGCCTCCGACCGCTTGCTCCGCGCCCACAGCTCTTCCAGTTGAGCCGCCGACAATTCCTCGAGCGGCCGCTCCGCTGCTGCCTCCATCGCCGCGAATCTCCGCCGGAACTTTGCGTTCCCATCCCGCAGCGCCAGCTCTGGATCAACCTTCAGATGCCGCGCGAGGTTTGCCGCTGTAAATAACAGATCGCCAAGCTCTTCACTCACATGCCATGGGTCGCCATTGCGTATCTCGACTTCGAGTTCTCCACACTCTTCCCTCAGCTTTTCCACAACCCCCTGCACGTCTGGCCAGTCGAACCCAACCTTCGCCGCCTTCGCTCCAATCTTGCCCGCCTCACTCAGCGCCGGCATCGCCCGCGAAACCCCATCGAGAGTGCCCCCTGGCTGCTCGGTTTTGGCAGATGTGGAATCTTCCTCAACTTTCGTCTGAGCCCTCTTCTCGAGCTTTTTGATCTCGTCCCAGTTCCGCAGCACCTCGCCCGCACCGATCCCGCGCGTCTCGAGCCCCTCCGCCCGATTCCCCGCCGCCGCCGATGCCTCTTCCCCAAAAACATGCGGATGCCGCCGCACCAGCTTCTGGTTCAGCCCCGCGATCACGTCCGCGATCCCAAAGTGGCCCGCCTCTTCCCCCATCTCCGCGTAGAACAGCACCTGCAGCAGCAAATCCCCCAGCTCGTCGGCCAGATCCGCCCACTGCTCGCGCTCGATCGCGTCCAGCACTTCGTACGTCTCTTCCAGTGTGTATTTGCGGATCGACGTAAACGTCTGTTCCCGATCCCACGGACACCCACCCGGCGCACGCAGCCGCGCCATGATCNNAACCCGGTTCGCCTGGATTGCGTCCTTTTCTGCGGGCATAACGTTACTTTACAACGGTGAACTTCCTCGTTCCGCGTATGCTGGCACGCAAGGAGAGACTGCCATTCTGGTTCTGGCCGGCAATATTCCAATCTGGCTCATTGCCATCTTCGTCGTCCTCATCGGCCTCGCCTTCGGCAGCTTCCTCAACGTCTGCATCTCCCGCCTGCCCCGTCACGAATCCATCGTCCACCCACGCTCCCGCTGCCCGCATTGCGCCGCACCCATCGGCGCAGGCGACAACATTCCCATCCTCAGCTGGATTCTTCTCCGCGGACGCTGTCGCCACTGCAACCAACCCATCGCCTGGCGCTACCCCGCCGTCGAGCTGGCGACCGCTGCTCTGTTTCTCCTCAGCTTCCTGCTTTTCGGTCTCACCGTCCAGGGCATTGGTATGGCGATTCTCAGCTTCCTGCTCCTCGGTCTCGCCGTGATGGACGCCGAAACCATGCGCCTCCCCGACGCCTTCACCCTCCCGGGCATTGGGCTTGGGATTCTCTATTCCGGAATCGCCCCAGCCTTTTTCAACCTCTTCCCTGACGCATTCGCATGGCCCTGGGGAATCGTTATCGGATTTCGATTTTCAGGACACCCGCACTTAGCCGTACGCGTGATGATTCTCGGTGCCCTTGTCTCGGCGATCTGGGCCGCCCTCGCCGCCCTGCTCCTGCTCCTCATCCGCTGGATCTATTTCCTCGTCCGCCACCAGCAGGGCCTGGGGATGGGCGACGTCAAGCTCATCGCCATGATCGCCGCCTGGCTCGGCCCAGCGCCCACCATCCTCACCTTGCTCCTCGGATGCCTGGCCGCCGCCCTCTTCGGAATCCTCTCCGTCGCCGCCTCGCGGGGCAAGCGTCCCTTGTTCACCACCCGCCTGCCCCTCGGATCCTTCCTCTGCGCCGCCGCCCTCTACACCATCTTCGCCGGCGATCCCATCATTCGCTGGTACCTGCGCTTCTTCTCGTAACCCATCGATGCCTTGAAAACCAGGGATCCCACCGAGCGCCCCCTACGCTATCCGCTGAACGCTAACCGCTATCCGCTGCTTTCCCCACCGTCCCCCGGCACTCCCCAAACCCAATCCGCGCGTACCCCTCCCGCTCGCACCATCCCCGCAGGATCACCTCATCCCCGTCCTCCAGAAACTTCCGCTGTTCCCCATTCTGCAGCTCCAGCGGCTCGGCTCCGCGCTTCGTCCTCTCCAGCAAACTCCCCACACTCTCCGGCGTCGACCCCGACACCGTCCCCGTCGCCAGCAAATCCCCCGGCCGCAGATTGCACCCGTTGCTGGTGTGGTGCGTCACCATTTGTGCCAGTGTCCAGTACAAATCCTTCATGTTCCCCCGGCTGATCCGCACCGGGCCCTGTTCTGCCCCCCGCATCTTCGCCGTCGCCAGCCACACTTCGAGGTTCACATCGAACCCGCCCCGCTCCCGATCCCGCTCCGACCACAAATACGGCAGCGGTTTCGGATCACCCTCCCCCCGCACCGCCGCCGGAACCCGAAACGGCTCCAGCGCATCCAGCGTCACCACCCACGGCGAAATCGTCGTCGCAAAGCTCTTCCCCAAGAATGGCCCCAGCGGCTGATACTCCCACGCCTGAATATCCCGTGCCGACCAGTCNNGTATCCCCCAGCGCATTTCCCTCCGCGACAAAGAACCCAACCTCCACCTCGTAATCCAGCATCCGGCTCAACCCGAAGCTGGGCTCCGCCGCATCGGGAGCCTTCGTCTGCCCACACGGCCGCCGCACCTCTGCCCCTGACACCACAATTGACGACGCCCGCCCGTGATACCCAATTGGCACCCATTTGTAATTCGGCAGCAGCGGCGTGTCCGGCCGAAACAACCGCCCCACATTCGTCGCGTGATGAATCGAAGCGTAGAAATCCGTGTAGTCGCCAATGCCCCCGACCCCGAACGGCGGCAGCATCCGCACATCCTTCTGCGGGATCAGGTGCGGCTCTACTCGATCCCGATACTCCGGATTGCTCAGCAGCTCCGCCGCCCGACTCCGAATCTCGCGCGCCCGCCACAGCTCCATATGCCCCAGACCGCGCGGCCCCAGTCCCACAATCTGCGTCGCATTCAGCAGACCCGCGACGTTGCACCCCAGCAGATCGAGCACCTGGTCCCCGATCGCCAAACAGGTGTGCCGCCGCAGCCGTTCCT
>PMAD01000149.1:7907-8107 GCA_003152415.1 Acidobacterium sp. | reverse complement strand
ATCAGATCCGCCACCGTCACATCCGGCGTCGCCAGCTTCTCCACATAGCGCTCGTCGCGCGACAACCACTCCAGGCGCGTCGCGTCGCCGCATTCCTCCACCAGATCCTGGCACCGCCGGCACAGCGGGTAATAAGGATTGTCCCGAATCTCGCATCCCGCCACGTACGGCATGTGCTCATCCAGCAGCGCCGTCAGCGC
>PMAD01000149.1:1443-7853 GCA_003152415.1 Acidobacterium sp. | reverse complement strand
GCGATCAGGTTTTCGCGCATCTCGTCCTTCACCATGCGCGTGCGCAGCCGTGTTTCGCTGTATTCGCGGCTCCCGCGCAGCGCGCCCAGCGTCTGCGGCAGATGGGTTGCCCGTGGATGCTCCGTTCGGCTGGGGGTGCTCTGTCGACTCGCCATCGATACTCCTGTCCCTTTTGTGCGCTGCCGGGGTGCGCCCTACATTGGACGCCCGAAGCGCCCGCACCGTCTCAATGCAATCAGTGTATGGGGAAACCCGGCTGCACTACCCGGCTCACATCTTCCTTCGCGCGCAGCCGCGGCATCATCTCGTTATAGAAGTTCCGCAGCCGCGCGGTGCGGTCCGCATCCGAGCGGCTCGCCAGCAACTGCTGCTTGAAACTCAGGTCCGAAGGCAGAGCGTCCGCCAGCTGAAAGGCCACCGGCGCGTTTAGATCCACATGCATCGCCGGGGTTTGAATCCCCGCCAGGTGCAACGTCGCAAAATGCAGCGCCGCGCAATCCTCTCGATCCGTCCGCGTCGACCCCGCACCCTCATCATCGAAAAACTCCACGTCGGCCTGCAAAAACTCCCGCGATTCGTCCAGCCCCTCAATCTCGAACCGCTTCACTCCTTCGCAAAGAATGTCCATCTGCCCGTCGGCGAAGCGCTCCACCACTCGCACGATCTGCGCCGTGCAGCCGATGATCGCCATCTGATCTCCGTCCGACCGCACCACCCCAAACGGCTTGGTTTCCCGCAGGCATTCGCCCACCATCTCCCGATATCGATTTTCGAAGATGTGCAGCGGCAGCGCCGCGCCCGGAAAGAGCACCGTCTCCAGGGGGAACAGGGGAATTCTCATGATTGTGCCATTATGACCGCGTCTTGCCTTTCCGTCTTGCACATTAGGGACTCACTCCACATTTTGTTCTGCAGTACCTCACCTGCCGTTACCAGCACGTATTCCCGCGCCCCCTGTTGCCGGCCTGCGGTTTCCTGATCACTGTTCACCGATCACTGTTCACTGAATTCCTCCAGCATCGCCTGCATCTCCCGCAGCGCGTGCTGATTCCCGGTCCTCCGCGCGCACTCCATCCCCTCCGCCAGCCGCTGCTTTGCCTCTGCGTCGCGTCTCGCCTTCGCCAGCGTCTGCGCTGCCATAAAATACCCCGCCGTGTAATCCGGATGATCCGCCACCAGCTGCCCGAACTCAGCCAGCGCAGCCTCCGTCTCCCCGCGCCCCGCATATTCCATTGCCAGCCCGTACCGCGCGAACGCATTCTTCGGATCCTGCTCCAGAATCTCCCTCAGACTCGCAACTTTATCCATGCTGCTCCCGTCATCTTTAACTACCTCTATCATTCCCCGCACCATCCTGCGTTGCAACAAGACACTGCAGTTACCCTACCCATGCGTTACTCACTCTTTTCTGTTGTGAGTGGGCAGTTCGCGGCAGTATCGTGGATACGCCAATCGGAACGCCTCTCAGCGGCTCCGCAAACATACAGTTCCGGACCCATGCGGTCCCGGGAGAGTACGAAAATGCTTCAGTTTCGGGCCCAATATTTCACCCTGCGTATAGCTCTGCCAGCCGCCCTCCTCTTCCTGTCGGCTGCACTCTCCGCGTCTGCCCAGGCTTCGCCGCAGGCTTCTCCCGCGCCCGCGCAGAATGCTCCCGCCCAGGCTGCCCCTCAGCCGCCCGCCGCCACCACCGACCTCACCACCACCGTCGATGAAGTCTCCCTCGACCTCGTCGTCCGCACCAAAAGAGACAAGCCCGTCCTCGACCTCAAACCCTCCGACCTCGCCGTCACTGACAACGGCTCCCCCGTCAATCTTGCTGACCTTCACCTCGTCACCGGCGAATCCAAATCCGAACACCTCGTCACCTTCCTCTTCGATCGTCTCGATCCCGGCCCCGCCAAAGCCGCGCGCAATATTGCCGAAAAAATCCTCAAAACCATTCCCGGCAAGGGCTACTACTTCGCCGTTCTGCAGATGAACGGCCGCCTCCGCCTCATCCAGGCCTACACCACCAACCGCGACTTCCTCGACAAAGCCATCGACGACGCCACCACTCCCAATCCCGCAAACGCGGATTCCGGCCTCAGTCAGGAGGAAAAAGACCTCATCTCCGTGGCCCAGGGCGACTCGCTCAGCGTCGATGCCGCCGACCGCGCCCACGCCCGCGTCCTCGTCTCCGGCCTCGATGAATCCCAGCGCATCCTCGAAGAACAACGCACCTACCCTTCTCTCTCCGCGCTGCTCGCCCTCGCCCGCACCCAGCGTCAGATCTCCGGCCGCAAGCTGGTCGTCTATTTCGCTGCTGGACTCAACGCCAACTCCGATTCCCGCGACACCATCAAGTCCATCGTCGGCCAGGCCAATCGCGCCGGCGTCACCATCTGTGCCATCGATTCCAGCGCCCTCGACCCCCAGGTCAGCGACAGGATGAAGAGCGCCATGACCGTGGCTTCTCTCGGTGTCGGCAGTGCCATCAGTTCTTCCCAATCCCTCGGATACGGCGGCCCGGCCCGCGGCTCCACCGACCCCACTCCTGCGGGCATGGTCTCCTCAAACGCCATGAACATGTCCCAGCTGGAATTCGACAGCATGGACGAAGTCAGGAGTCCTCTCGTCAACCTCGCCACCGGTACCGGCGGAGTCTACATCCGCGCAGGCGCCAGCCTCAAAAGGCCTCTCGATCAGCTCCACGACGACCTCACCACTTACTACGAAGCCGCCTACACCCCCGCCATCAAAAACTACGACGGCCAGTTCCGCCCCATCGCCATTCAGCCGCTCCGCAAAGACCTCGTCGTCCGCACCCGCTCCGGCTACTTCGCCATTCCTCCCGGCAGCGGCACCGGCATTCGCCCCTTTGAGGTCCCTCTTCTCACCATCCTCTCCAGTCCCGACCTTCCCTCCGCCATCGCCTTCCACGCTTCCGTCCTGCGCCTCGGTGAATTGCCCGACGGCAACAGCGGCGCGCTCACCGTCGAAGTCCCCGTCTCCCAGCTCGAAGTCCACGACGACGGCAACACCCACCTCTCCTCCGTCCACATCTCCATCGTCGCCCTCGTCAAAGACAACAAGGGCAACATCCTGCAGCGCTTCAGCGAAGACATCCCCCGCCACGAAGCCCCTGACATGCTGCGCAGCGATCAGGGCCAGTTCATCGTTATGCAGCGCCACTTCTCCGCCGAGCCCGGCGCCTACACCCTCGAAACCGCTGTCCTCGACCGCCTCAGCAATAAGGCCGGCGCACAGCGCTCCGCCTTCACCATCGATCCCGCCCCGCACGGCCCCTCGCTCAGCGACATCGCCCTCGTTCGCACCGTCGAGCCCGTTCACGAGGAATCCGACACCTTCGACCCCATGCGCTACCTGAACGGCCGCGTCATCCCCGACCTCAACACCGAGCTCCCTGAAAAAACCCGCACCCTGTCCCTCTTCTTCATGGTCCATCCGCTCGCCGGCAGCTCCACGCAGCCGCAGCTCGAGATGCAGATCCTTCGCAACAACGAGCTCCTCGGCAAAATGCCCCTCGAACTCCGCAAGACCTCCGGCACCGGCACCGCACTTCCCTACCTCGGCACCATCCAGGGCCACGTCTTCCCGCCCGGCAATTACCAGATCAAAACCGTCCTCACCCAGGACGGACAAGCCGCCTCCAGCACCGCGTCCTTCTCCGTTGAAGGAACCATCGCCGCTTCCACCGCGCCCGCTGCCTCCTTCACCACCACCTCCGATACCGGCGACATCGCCGCCGACCAGCACCTCACGGCAAACGCCGCCGTCTCCAACAGCGCGTTCAAAATCGCCAGCCCCACCAATCCCGTCCCGCCGCCTACCGACGCCGAGACCCAAAGCATGATCGAAGCCGCGCGCCAGCGCGCTCTCGCCTGGTCTGAAACCCTCCCCAACTTCTTCTGCTTCGAGATCACCGACCACGCCGTCGATCCCACCGGCCACGGCGACTGGCATCACAAAGACAACATCGTCCAGCTCATGCGTTACATCGATCACAGGGAAACCCGCACCACCGTCGAGCTCAACGGCCAGCCCAGCAGCATCGAGCCCGATCAGCTCGACTTCGCCCACTCCGTCGGCGAATTCGGCGGCATGTTCCAGCTCGTCTTCGATCCTTCAGCCAAAGCCAAATTCAGCTGGAAAGAATCCGACGTTCTCGATGGCCAGCCCGTCCAGGTCTATGCCTTCCAGGTCGCACTCGCCAACTCCAACTTCGACCTCACCGGCCTCAATAACCGCCAGCACGCCGTCGGCTTCCACGGCCTCGTCTATCTCGATACCGCCACCCGCAGCGTCCGCCGCATCACCATCGACGCCGACGACATCCCGGAAATCCTCCAGGTCCGCGCCTCCACCATGTCGGTCGATTACTCCTGGATCTCCATCAACAACCACGACTACCTGCTCCCCATCCGCGGCGCGGTCAGCCTGCGCGAAGGCAAGCACCAGGCCGTCCTCAACGAATTCGAATTCCGCAACTACCGCCGCTTCGGCTCCCAGATCCGCATCCTCACCAAAGAAGAATCCAAGAACCTTCAGCACAACTGAGCGCTCCTGCACGAACCACGGTTCACTGATCACTGATTTAAGCTAGAGCAAAGGAGCCCCGCATGGACCTCAACGGCCCCGCGCTGCCCGCGCGCCCCGTGGCCCACTCGCAGTCGGAAATGACCGAGCTCATCCTGCCCAACGACACCAATACTCTGGGCAACCTGCTCGGCGGCCGCCTCATGAACTTCATTGACCTCGTCGGCGCCATGGCCGCCTACCGTCACGCGCGAAGCCACGTCGTCACCGCCTCCATGGAGCACATCGACTTCATCGCTCCGGTCCACGTCGGCGACCTCCTCATCCTCAAATCCTCCGTCAACCGGGCCTTCAAAACTTCCATGGAAGTCGGCGTCAAAGTCTGGGTTGAAAACGCCCTCGTCGGCATCCACCGCCACGTCGCCTCCGCCTATCTCACCTTCGTCGCCATCGATCCCCAGGGTCGCCGCGTTCCCGTTCCGCCTCTCCAACTCGAAACCGACGACGAAAAACGCCGCCACGAAGACGCCGCCCGCCGCCGCGAGATTCGCGAATCCGAAGCCCGCCGCCGCCACATCCCCAAATTCGACCCCGCCACCCCCATCATGCCCTGAAAACACGCGGCAGGCAGCTGCTTGTTTCGTCGTGAGCGATTTCTCCGCACACACCAATCCGGGTGCCCCGGGTCTCGATTCTGAGACCCGGGATACGCGCAAAGCGCGCCGCCTTTCGCTAATCGCTTTTCGCTAAACGCCTTTCGCTAAACGTCCTTCGCTAACCGCTTTTTAGCTAACCGCTCTTCCCTGTACCCTAACTCCATGTCCCACCCCGCCTCACCCCCGCCGCCCACCGCGCTTCCCGGAGTCAAAACCATCGTCGCCATCGGATCCGGTAAAGGCGGCGTCGGCAAAACCACCCTCGCCGTCAATCTCGCCATCGCCCTCGCCCAACTCGGCTATCGCACCGGCCTCATCGACGCGGACATCTACGGCCCCAACGTCCCGCTCATGCTCGGCACCACCCAGCAGCCTCGCATCCTCGCCAACAATCAGATCGAGCCCAACCTCGCGCACGGCATCAAAGTCATCTCCGTCGGCTTCATCTCACCCGGCGATAAACCCCTCGTCATGCGCGGCCCCATGCTCCACCAGATCATCCGCCAGTTCCTCCAGCAGGTGGAGTGGGGCGAGCTCGATATCCTCCTCATCGATCTCCCGCCCGGCACCGGCGATGTCGTCATCTCGCTGGTGCAAACCGTCCCGCTCACCGGCGCCATCGTCGTCTCCACGCCCTCCGACGTCGCCCTCCAGGACGCTCGCAAGGCCCTCGAAATGTTCCACCAGGTCAACGTCGAAGTCCTCGGCATCGTCGAGAACATGTCCCACTTCACCTGCCCTCACTGCCACACGGAAATCGACATCTTCTCCCGAGGCGGCGCCGAGCGCACCGCGAAGCAGTTCAACATCCCCTTCCTCGGCTCCGTTGAGCTCGTCCCCGAGATCCGCCAGGGCGGCGACACCGGCATGCCCGTCGCTCTCGCCGGACCCGACTCGCCCTACGCCGTGCAGTTTTACGCCATCGCCAGCCACCTCGCCGACCGCGCTCTCGCCCAGGCCGCCAAAACCGAAAACATCTTCGAAATCAGCTGACAAATCCGGGTGCCCCACATCCCTGCAGTTGGGGATGTGGGAATCGCGCAAAGCGCGCCGCTTTTCTGTCCGCTGCCTTTAGGAACACCGAACGCAGAGCACTTTTCTGTGCTCTGTGCTTTTCGATCTGTGGCATACTATACACATGAAACGTACAAATCTTGTGTTGGATGCGCATCTGCTCGACGAGGCCACACGAGTGCTCCAGGCCAAAACCTGGTC
>PMAD01000149.1:1286-1414 GCA_003152415.1 Acidobacterium sp. | reverse complement strand
GACAAGCTTGATTCTGGTCGACACCTCGATCTGGGTCGAGATGCTCAACGGCAGGATCGGAAAAACGTCCGAGGAGCAGCTCTTCAACTTCGTCACCTGCGGGCCCGTCACTCAGGAAGTCCTCCAGG
>PMAD01000149.1:212-1268 GCA_003152415.1 Acidobacterium sp. | reverse complement strand
TCGGACATCTATCGTGTGGGCCGGGACAAGGGACGCACGATTCGCTCCTCCACCGATTGCCTGATAGCCGCCATCGCCATCGAAAACCGTGTGCCCGTTTGGCACAGGGATCGCGACTTTGACGCGATTGCAACCTTCACCAGCCTGCAAATCTCGCCGCGGCCACGCTAACGGCTCCTTCCCCCGAACGCGTCTTATCTGGCCTTTTGCGCTCCTGGCTCCCAGCTCCTGGNNGCTACCGGCTACAGGCTACCGGCTACAGGCTACCGGCTGCATTCCACCCGTGCTACGCTTTTCCCATTGGAGGAGAGCCCCCATGTCCCGCTACTCCCGTCGCGATTTCCTCAAAGCCACCGCCGCCGCTGGCGCAGCCGCCACCCTAAGCACGGTCCCGCTCTCCGCTGAAACCCGCCGCGCCACCGACCTCGTCACCCTCGGCAAATCCAGCGTCAAGGTCACGCGCCTCGCCTTCGGTACCGGCTCCAACAATGGAGCGGTCCAGCGCAACCTCGGCCAGGAGGGCTTCAATCGCCTCGTCCGCTACGCCTACGACCATGGCATCCGCTTCTTTGAAACCGCCGACTCCTATTACGACATGCACCGCATGCTCGGCATCGCCCTCAAAGGCATCCCGCGCGACACCTATCAGCTCATGACCAAGGTGACGACCGAAGATTCCGTCGATCCTCAGGTCCGCATCGATGAGCTCCGCAAGCAAATCAACTCCGACTACTTCGACATCGCGCTCCTCCACTGGCAGCACATCGGCGAATGGCCCGACGTCACCACCCGCTGGCAGGACGGCATCGTCAAAGCCCAGGAGCGCAAAGCCGTCATCGCTCGCGGCGCTTCTGTCCACGGACTCCCCGCCCTCCGCCGCGTCCCCGATTTTCATTGGCTCGAAGTCGCCATGATCCGCGTCAACCACAACGGCACCCGCATGGATGCCGAGATCGCCGAGGGGCCATACCGCGGCAACGTCCCCGAAGTCGTCGAGCACATCCACAGCGCTCGCGCCGCGGGCATGGGCGTCATCAGTATGAAGCTCGCCGGCGA
>PMAD01000149.1:0-171 GCA_003152415.1 Acidobacterium sp. | reverse complement strand
TCAACCTCGCCCTCGCCTAAGCTGGTTGGCAAAGCAATCCGGTTTCGAAAAGCAATCGGATTAGCATTCCGGTTTTATACCGTCTCACGGCAATCCGGCTTTATACCGTCTCGCCGCCCCCTGCGGTAAAACAGCGCCCCGAAAAGCTGGGCCCGGCCAGGTTCACCCCAC
>PMAD01000329.1 GCA_003152415.1 Acidobacterium sp. | reverse complement strand
GCCCGCAACGGCTGAGTATAGCAGGGTGCAGGGGACAGGGTATAGGGTGCAGCTCGCGCGGAGACGGGGGCGTCGCGGTGCGGGATCGGTTACTCTCTTCCTGACTCTTTCCCCAGCCCTTCGGCCTGAATTCAGGAGAAAACATGCTTTCGAGGCGTTCGTTCTTTCGAGCATCATCGGTAGCGGTTGTGGCTGCGGCCCTTCCCGTCTTTGGCGAAGCATCGGACGACGCGGCTTCCCTGCCCGCGCCCATCGCTGCTCTGCCCTCGTTTGCCGGGCGCGTGCCGCCGTTCACGAATGAAGAGCGGCTGGCGCGCATCGAGCGCGCGAAGGCACTGATGGTGGAGAACCACATTCATGCGATTGTGCTCGCGAACAATTCAACCAGCTCGATGTACTTCGCCAACATCAGCCTGAACGGAGGCGAACGACTGTGGGCGCTGGTAATTCCGGCAAAAGCAAAGCCGTTTGTCGTGTGTCCGGCGTTCGAAAATGCTCGCGCCCATGAGCTGCTGAGCAGCGGTCCGTTTGGCTCGGATGCGGATGTGTTGACCTGGCAGGAGGACGAGAGCCCGTTCGCGCTGCTGGTGCGCGGTCTGCGGGATCGCGGGATCGCGATCGGGCGGGTTGGGCTCGACGAAAACATGAAGTATGTCTTCTCGAGCAGCCTTGCGCAGGCGGGCCCGCAGCTGACGTTTGTGATCGCGACGCCGGTGACCGCGGGCTGCCGGATGATCAAGGACGCCCACGAGGTCGAGTGCATCCGCGTGGCGGGAGCGGCGACGCTCGCAGTCTACGAAGCGGTGTATCGGTCGCTGCGCGAAGGGATGACCACGACCGATGTACATCGGCTGGTGGGCGCTGCGTATGACAAGGTGGGGCTGGTGGGCGAAGCAAGCCTGAATATCGGGACGTTTACGGCATCACCGCACGGGTCGCGGCAGGTGCAGACGATCCGCGAAGGAACGATTTTGATGGTGGACGACGGCTGCGTGGTGGAGGGGTACACGTCGGACATCACGCGGACGTTCATGCTCGGCAAGCCGACGGAGAAGATGAACCAGGTGTTCGAAGTGGTGCGGCGGGCACAGCAGGCGGCGCTGGCTGCGGCGCGGCCTGGGGTTGAGCTGGCCAGCGTCGATGCGGCTGCCCGAAAAGTGATCATCGACGCCGGCTATGGACCTGGGTTTCGGTATTTCTCGCACCGCGTGGGGCACGGCATCGGCATGGACATGCACGAGTGGCCCTACCTGGTGACGAACGACATGTATGGCTGGGATCTGCATCCGCGGATGCAGGCGGGGATGATCTTCAGCGACGAGCCGGGGATTTATATGCCCGGCGAATTCGGCATTCGCCTTGAGGACGACATGCACATCGGCGAGAACGGGGCGGAGCTGCTGACTCCGGCCAGCCCGTCACTGGAGCATCCGTTTGGGGACTAGCTGTCACTCCCCGGGGACGAAGCGAACCGCGTCAGGATTGCGCTGGCCGACGATGCGCTGATGCCAGTAGGGGTAGACGGGGGTGACGTCGCTGGCGGCGTCGAGCTTCGCTACCTGCTCCGCGGTCAGATTCCAGTCCGCGGCTTCGAGGTTCTGGCGGAGTTGTTCTTCGGTCCGCGCGCCGATGATGACGCTCGAAACCGTAGGGCGCTGGAGCAGCCAGTTGAGCGCGATCTGCGGAATGCTTTTGCCGGTCTCTTTTGCGATTGCGTCGAGAGCGTCGACGACGCGGTAGACGAACTCGTCGGCGACGGGTGGGCCGTCATCGGCTGTCTTGTGCAGGCGGCTGACTTTGGGCAGTGGCTGGCCGCGGCGAATCTTGCCGGTGAGCCGGCCCCAGCCGAGCGGGCTCCAGATGAGCGCGCCGACCCCCTGATCGAGACCGAGCGGCATCAGGTCCCACTCGTATTCGCGACCGATGAGCGAGTAATAAACCTGGTGGGCGACGTACCGCGTCCAACCGTGACGCGCGGAGACGGCGAGAGACTTCATAAGATGCCAGCCGGAGAAATTGGAGCATGCGATGTAGCGGACCTTACCGGCGTGGACCAGCGTGTTGAGCGTGTCCACGGTCTCCTCGACCGGGGTGAGGCGGTCGAAGCCGTGCATGTGGTAGATGTCGATGTGGTCGATGCCCAATCTTTTGAGGCTCGCGTCGCACTGTTCGAGGAGATGGAGGCGGGAGGAGCCGAGGTCGTTGGGGCCATCGCCCATGGGGAAGAAGGCCTTGGTCGAGATCAGGACCTGGTTGCGTTTTCCCTGGAGAGCCTTGCCGAGGATTTCTTCTGCCAGGCCGTTCGAGTAGCCGTTCGCCACGTCGAAGAGGTTCACGCCGGCGTCAATGCAAAGGTCGACCATGCGCCGCGCTTCGTCAACGCCGGTGTTGCCCCACGCAGCGAAAAACTCGGTGCCACCGCCAAAGGTTGCTGCGCCGAAACTCAGCGCTGAAACCTTGAGTCCCGAACGTCCAAGCAGTCTGTATTCCATAGATCAAAAGATGCGCTGGAGGGGTGCAACGGTGCAAGAGGTCGGCACGCGATCAGCACCTGTCTAATAGGGCTTCTTGTTGGGGCTATCGAGCCAGAGCTGGAAGGACTCCCAGGCCAGCTCGTGCAGCAGCGCCGACGCGGGGATGGTGCGTTGATGCGCGGGCAGCGCAATCTCACGGTGGAGAAATGCATCGTCGAAGGCGACACGGGCAGCGTCGGCGCTGGTGTTGCCGTACCAGATGCGGTCGATGCGGGCCCAGTAAATCGCAGCGAGACACATGGGACAGGGCTCGCAGCTGGTGTAAATTTCACATCCCTGCAAACTGA
>PMAD01000142.1:15272-50428 GCA_003152415.1 Acidobacterium sp. | reverse complement strand
AGACCAGGTTCCAGATCTCCACATACCGCGCCTCGTCCTGCCCAAACGGCTTATCGACGCCCGGCGTCTCGGCGGCCTCGATGCCCATGTCGTAGAAAATCTCCGAGCACGGCCCGCAGGGCCCCGTATCGCCCATCTGCCAGAAATTGTCCTTCATGCCGTATTCGCCGATACGCTCCGCGGGCACGCCCTGGCCCAGCCACAACTTGTACGCCTCCTCATCGCGCGGAACGCCGTTCTCGCCCTTGAAAATCGTCACGTAGAGCCGGTCCTTCGGAATCCCAAACCACTCCGGCGACGTCACCAGCTCCCACGCGTAGGCGATCGCGTCCTTCTTGAAGTAGTCGCCGAAGCTGAAATTCCCCAGCATCTCGAAAAAAGTATGGTGCCGCCGCGTGAAGCCGACATTTTCGAGGTCGTTGTGCTTCCCGCCGGCGCGCACGCACTTCTGCGATGTCGTCGCGCGCGAGTAATCCCGCCGCTCGAGGCCCAGAAACACATCCTTGAATTGATTCATCCCCGCGTTGGTGAACAGCAGCGTGGGATCGTAGGCCGGCACCAGCGACGACGAGTGCACGCACCGGTGCCCCTTCGACTCAAAGAACTTCAGGAAGGCTTCGCGGATGGCGGAGCCGGTCCACCGAACGGGACTCGTGCTGGAAGGCATACATCCCGAGTTTACCGGAGAGCGCGCCGGCTACTCGCCCTGGCTCACGCCGCCGACGAGGACCTTCGGTCCTGTCGGCCACGGCATCCCGCCCTTCGGCTCAACCGTGACGGCGAACGCCTTTGCGGCCATTCCCGGCGGAACATGCGCGGTCACCGGCTCATTCCACTCTCCGCCAGTAAACACGCGAAGAGGCACAGGCGCGCCCTGCATCGGCACCAGCCACAGCTGATAGCTCTTGTCGGCAGGCGGTGCAGGCAGCCAGCCTGCGCACGTCACCATCCCCATTTTCGCGTTGTACAAAACAGCCGCGCGCCCTGATGGCCATCCCGCCTGCTGCTCCAGCCCGACGCGCATCGTTCCCGGTGTGCCGAGCAGCTTGTCGGTCTCCGCCGCAGCATTGGCAATCTGGAGCGACCGCGACTGCGCCACCGCCAGCTGTGCCTGCAGCTCCTCGATCCGCCCGGCATCGCGCAAATCCTTCATTAAGATCAGCACCGCAAGCGCTGCGAAGAACACCGCAGCCGCGCCAAAAGCCGGCGTCAGCCACGAATAGCCGAGCGGCCGCTTCGGCTGCGGGCCTGGCGCGCCATGTCCCCGCAACGCTTCCGGAATCCTTTCCTCGCGCACTCTCCGCATCAGCGCTTCTTTCACCGACGGCCGAAGTGCGGCCGCGGGCGCCGCCAGCCCCAGCAGCGCCACGCGCTGGCGGGCCGCATCGACTTCGCGCGCGCACGCCGGGCATGAGCGCACGTGTGCCTCGAGCGCCTTCTTCTCCTCACCGTCGAGCGCGCCGAGCGCGTAGAGGTCAGGGTCTTCCGGATTGAGGTGTCGTTCCATCGTCAAAAAACTGCTTAAGCGACTGCATTGCGGCCCGCACTCTCGACTTCACCGTTCCCAGAGGACTGCCGGTCCGTGCGGCAATCTCTGTCTGCGTCATCCCTTCAAAATAAGCCAGCTCCAAAGCTTCCTTTTGCTCCGGCGGCAGCGTGGCCATAGCGCCTCGCAACCGCTCCATCAACTGCCTCCGCCACGCCTCGTCCTCCAGATCGCCCGCGGACGGTACCGAATCCAGCGAGAATTCTTCGGGATCTTCAAGGACCTCCCGGCGATCCCGGCGGCGCAGCCGCGAAAGGGCACGGTTCCGCCCGATCACCAGCAGCCACGCGGGCAGCGAGCCGCGGCTCACGTCAAAGCGCGAGGCGCCACGCCAGAGTTGCAGAAACAGATCCTGCAGCACCTCTTCGGCCGCGCTCGTATCTTTCAGGATCCGCACCAGCATGGCGTACAGCATGCCCGCGTAGCGATCGTACAGTGCGGAAAGCGCGTCTTCTTCTCCCGCCATGATTCGCTCGATCAGCGCCGAGTCCGGAACCCGCTGCGTGGGCGCAGTCATGGCGCCTCGCTTCGGCTGCTCATATGTCTACATAATTGGTACGCCATTGCGGGCCCCAACGGATTACAGACCGCAGCACACGCTAGCGGCCGGAACCGAGGCTCCGTCAGCGCTGGGCCCAACCCCGCGATGTGCTTTGTATTGACGGCGGATCGCCTCACGATTGACCGAACAATCCGATTCTACCTGGGCCCGCGTACAAAGAGCAGGGCCCCCCGGAACCAGGATTACCCCTGATCGGCCCTTTCGTCTAACCCCGTACCTGAACCCTTATCCCGGGGACAGGGGTTAAACCATTCCTCCCCCAGCGGGCTGGCCCTGGCGTCAGCCCGCTTTTTGCTGCGTTGTCGCCGCTCTCGACGGCCGAACGGCAACCGCTCCTGCCCCGAAATTCACGCCCAAAACTGCTACACTCGCCGAATCCCCAAGCTCCCCAGATTGTCAGCAACCAGATTCCCCGGTATTCCCGGAAATGAGGAGAGACTATGGCAACCGCGACCCCTGTGCAGGTGACCCCCGAACGCATTATGCAAATGGCCTGGGGCTATATTCCACCCCTCGTGCTGGAGGCGGCCATCCGCCACCATGTCTTCGACGTTCTCGACGGCGGACCTAAAACCATCCCGGAAGTCGAGAAAGTGACGGGCGCCTCGGCCCGCGGTCTGACCGCGATCATGAACGCGCTGGTCGGCCTCGAGTTCCTGTCGAAAGACAAGCAGGGCCGCTACGCCCTCACCCCGGAGAGCGACGCCTTCCTCGTCAGCACCAAACCGTCCTTCCAGGGCGGTCTTATCAAGCACTGCAGCGAACAACTCATTCCTCGCTGGCTGCACATCAACGAGGTCGTCGCTACCGGCAATCCCGTAACGGCGGTCAACGTCGAAAAGTCCGGCGGCGAGTTTTTCCACAATTTCGTGCTCGACATCTTCCCCATGAGCTATCCAGCCGCCCAGACCCTTGCGGCTGCGATGAACTACGGCAGCACCGGGGCGACGCTGAACGTCCTCGATCTCGCTGCGGGCTCGGGTGTTTGGGGCATAGCGCAGGCGCAAAGCTCGCCCCGCGTGCACGTCACCGCCGTCGACTGGCCCGAGGTCATCGATGTCACGAAGAAGACCGCCGCTCGCTTCGGATTCGCCGACCGCTTCTCCTTTGTCGAGGGCGACCTGCTTACAGCCGACTTCGGCTCCGGCTACGGGCTCGCGACCCTGGGGCACATCCTGCACAGCGAAGGCGAGGCGCGCAGCCGCGAATTACTCGCGAAAACCTTCAACGCCCTCGCCAGCGGCGGAACCATCGCGGTTCAGGAATTTCTCGTCAATCAGGAAAGAACCGGTCCCTTGAATGGACTTTTCTTCGCCGTCAACATGCTCGTGAACACGACGAACGGCAACACCTGGTCGTTTGAAGAAATCGGCGCGTGGCTGGAGGAGGCGGGTTTCAGGAATCCACGCCTGCTGGAGTCTCCGGGTCCGTCGCCGCTGATTCTTGCCACCAAACCGTAGCTTGGATTCCGGTCCCGTCATCGCGCGGGGCCGGTCCCTCCTCGATCACCGATGTGCAACCACCATCCCCCGCGCACCAAGCCGCGTTCTGCGCGGTGAGAGCAGCTGCATGGTGATCAGGATGGCCGGAACCAGAAACACCGTCGACCCCATCACCCACATGAACGCCCCCGCCGCAATCTGATCGTTGAGCGCGCTCAGCCCGAACAGCCGCGGGACCGCTCCGTAGCTCGGATAGAGCAGCCGGCCCGAGAAGCACAGGAACGCCGAAAGGCCGGTATTCACCAGATCGGCAAGCAGCAAATAGGGAAGCAGCAGCCACCGTGAACCGTGCTGCCTGTATGGCCACGGCGCGATCACTGGCCACCAGAACATCAGGCTCGTGAACAAAAAGCAGGCGTGCTCAAAGTTGTGCCAACCCTCTGACGCCAGCGCGAATTCGTACGCCTTCGGAATGTGCCAGCCAAGATACGCCGCATTCATCGCGATCCAGGCCACTCGCGGCCGCGTCAGGAAAGCTCCAACCCGATGCAGTAGCCCCGTCGCGAACAGGGGCCGCAGCACGCGCCGAATTATCGGCCTCGGCAAACCACGCAGCATGGGAACTACCGGCGCCCCCAGCACCATCAGCGGCGGCGCAATCGACATCAGCACAAAGTGCTGCGCCATGTGCATGAACAGCAGCGATTCGCTGAATGTATCGAGCGGCGATGCTACGGCCACAAAAATCGCAAACACGCCGCCCAGAAACGCGACGAGTCGCCATGCGGGAAACACGTCAGGCCGCGTCCGCCGAATTTGCAACCATCCTCGTACGTAAAGGATCGCCGTCACGGCGAGGGCCGCGGTCACGCCCCACGGAATCTCCCACCTCGTGAAAAGAGTCTCCGCGCTCATGGCGTGTTGCTTCCACCCGGAGCGGGGTTCGACTGCGCCGCCTGCTGCGATGCGTCAAACGCCGGTGGTTCGCCCTTCGGATGCAGCGTCTCGAGGAAGCTCACCAGCGCCTCAATTTCCGGCGGCGACAGATTCTTGCCGTACGCCGGCATGTTGCCGCCGCCCGTCACCACCTTGTAGCGCATCTGGTCCGGCGTCATCCGCGTCGCCACCGCGTCCAGCGCTGGCCCGCGTTCCCCGCCGTGCCCGCCAATCGAATGGCAGTTGCGGCACTGCTTCGCCTGAAAAATCACCGCTCCCTGCCGCACCAGTGGCGTCGCCTCGCGCAAATATTCCAACGGCAGCGTATCCCCGCTCCACGCGCCCATGTGCGGGCTCCATGGCGTATTCATCGCCAGGTGCGTAAACACTCCCCAGCCGACCGCGACCGAGGCCAGCGCCAGCACCGCAACCGGCCGCCGATGCCAGCTCTTCTCGCCCTCCGACGCAACGAAAGGCACCGCCAGCAGGCCTGCGATCATCAGAATCGGCGCGATCAGAATGAAGGGCGTCTCCATCGACGGCGGCAGATACGAGAGCACCGCGTAAATCCATAGAAAAGGGAAGTCCGGCTTCGGGACCGTCTGCGTGATGGATGGATCAGGCTGCCCACCCGGTCCCGCCGGCCCAAACACCGCCGCGCATACGCCCACCGCCGCCAGTACCGCCGCGGAGAAGATCAGATCCTTCCAGAACGCCCCCGGAACAAACGGGATTCCGTCCTCGTGCGTGAGCTGGTTGTACTCGGCGATATAGGTGGACTTGCGCACGAGCCGCCCCGGCATCGGCCACTCATTGATACCCAGCTTGATCACCATCCACACGTGCACCAGCGCCAGGAACAGCAGCGTTCCGGGAATCACGAACACGTGCAGCGCAAAGAACCGCGACAGCGTCGCGCCCGCGATCGTTGGCCCGCCGAGCAGCAGATGCACTAGCCCGCCGCCCATCCACGGTACGCGGCTCAGGATAAAGACGCCGATGCCCAGGCCCCAGTACGCGTCCTGATCGAAACGCAGCACCTGTCCGGTGAACGCCATGCCAAGGGTCATCAGCAGCAGAAAAACGCCAACCGTCCAGGTCAGCTCGCGCGGAAACTTGTACGCTCCGAACAGAAATACCTGCGCCATGTGGATGAACACCACGGCGACCATGAAATTCGACCCCCACGCATGCACCGCGCGCAGAAACCAACCCAGCGGCACCTGATGATTGAGGATGTTCAGGCTGTTCCACGCCTCGGCCGCCGACGGAACATAGACCAGCGCCAGCAAAATGCCCGTCACGATCTGCAGCATCAGCAGCGTGAACGCAGCGCTGCCGAAGACGTACCACCAGCTCGCCGTGTTGCGCGGCACCTTGTGCAGTACCGCGTCTTTGATCGGGCCTTCGACCTGGAGCCGCTGCTCGAACCAGTCGTATATCCGCCTCCCGCTCTGCTTCATCCCCGGCATCCGCAATCTCCATCGTTACCGGAAGTCTTTGCCGGGCTGGAAATATTCACCAGCTTTGCAGAATTCGACAGGCTCGGCATCTGCCCCGCATCAATTTGTAACTGTTCTCCCACTATTTTGTAGTCGTAGGTGAAAAGCCCGCGCTCCGGCGGCCCAGAAGCCCGTGAGCCGTCGGCATAGTAAACGCCACCATGGCACGGGCACATGAAGAGCTGCGACTGCGGGAACCATCGCACCGGGCATCCCAGATGCGCGCAGTTGATCGCGAATACAGTGAACTGGCTCGCGCCCTCGCGCCGCACGTAGGCCGCGACGTTGTCCGTTTGTCCATCCCACGGCTGCGTCCAGGGGTTCTTAAAAGACACAAGCCGCGTCTCGCCCACCGGAAAACCGTCCGCATCGCCGAGCGAAACCCATGACTTGTACGACGAATCCTTTCGAACCGGCGCTAACAGATACCGCACCACGGGCACGGCCAGGGCAAGCCCCACCAGCCCATTCAGCGCCACTCCCGCCTTCAGCAGCAGCCAACGGCGCGAGACAACCGCCGGCCCTTCGCGATCGCTCGCCTTATCGATTTCCGGCCCCGTGCTCGACTTGTTCGGACCATTGCTCTCTTCGCTCACGGTCATCTCCTCGGCGGAATGGGTGTGGGTGCAGCCGAAACCGCAGCCGGATTCCGCAGCGACCCCAAATACGTAACAATGTCGGTGACATCCTGCGCGGAGAGAGGAGGCCCCACCAGATAGGCGTACACCGCAGGCGGCCTGCCTGGTATGGGCGTGGGCTCAAGACGCCAGTCCGGCTGTCCGATATCCGGCCGTCCCGTAACAATAATCGTCCGCAGCGCCTGATCGCTCACCAGCGAAAGATACGCAAGGCTCGTCACCTGCTGCCGGCTCGGCTTCTCATGGCACGAAGCGCACCGCGCCTGATACGTTTGTTGCCCGCGCTTCACGTCGCCAGCCTGGTCCTGGGCATACGGCGGCGGCGCTGCCCCCGCAAACACATTCGACTTTGCCCACTCCTTCCGCATCCCCGCAATAATCGCGTTCACCTGCGCATCCGTCAGCATCCCTCCCGCCGACTGCGCAAACGCCGGCATCTCCGTTCCCGGCATGCCGCCCGAAATCCACTTCCGCAGCGTCGCATCATCCACCAGCGCCTGGTATTCAGGATTGCCAAGCTCCATCGCCGGCCCGCCGTGCCCATTGGCTCCGTGGCATGCCTGGCAGTTGGTGCTGTACAGCGTGTGAAAATCCAAAACATCTTCAGGCCGCGCCGGAGGCTCCGCTTCCGCCCTTGCGCCCGGCAATCGCCCGCATCCCGCCAGCGCGAGAACTAGCGGAAGCACGAACGCCAGCGCACCACGCCGCATCAATGCTTCTCCTTATCGACGGGCGGCCCGGCATCCGGATGCGACTCCATCAGCCCCGGCGCCTCGATCCCCATACGCGCAAAGAACGGCAGACCGCGGCTGGTGCGAATTTTTCCCTCTCGCGCCACCACCAGTCCGGCGACGACCCCGAACGTCACCTGCGACACCACAAACCATCCCCATTGAATCCGCGCATCCAGCGCGGGATTGATGATCCCCATGGTCGAGTGCAGCAGCCCCGTCCACAGCAACGGCGCCAGAATGCCGCCCAGCAGAACGGGTCGCCGCGGCAACATCGGCAGCATCGCTCCGTAGAGCAGCCCCACCAGCAAACACGTCACACTGTGGATCACAATCGCCACCACCAGCCAGCTCCAGTGAAACGTCGCGATCTCCGCCGTCGTGATGTGCGCCGAAGGCCCCACGCCCGCGCCGCCCAGTAAATTCACCGGATACCAGATGCTGTGCTGTGCGATCAGCCCGTATGCCAGCGCCGGAAAAATCATCGCGATCCCGCCGGCAATCCCGCCCTTAATCCCGCTGGTGATCGGATACGTCTCCACCGGCAGGTGCGCGCGATGCTCCGCCCCGATTTCGATATGCCGCACCAGCCGTCGCGTCGTGGTAATCGTCACCGCCTGCGCCACCACCGGCAGCTCTTCGTGCGCTTCGTGCGGCAGCACCTGCCGAAACCACCCCACGCACCCAGCCAGCATGAGCGCTGCGCCAAAGGCCGTCACCCACAGGTTCGTCACCAGCCCCGCGGCCGCCATGGTGCAGCCGAACGCCAGCACGATGGGCCATGCCGTCGGCGCTGGCAAATGAATCGTCTCGCCGTGCGCCGCTACTACCCCGCCTTGTGATTCGCGTTGTTGTGCTGTTTCCGCCACGCCTGCTCCCGGCCCTACCGGCCCACGATGTACACCACGGTGAAAACCACGACCCACACCGCATCCACAAAATGCCAGTACAGCGCGAACACCTGGATGCGTTCCGAATGCTGCTCCTTGACATGTCCCGTCAGCGTAAAAATCAGAATCAACGAAAGGCCGATCAGTCCCACGACCACGTGCGTCGCATGCAGCCCCACCAGCGAGTAGAACGTCGTCCCAAACAGATTTGTCCGGATGGTCAGCCCGTCAATGTAGATCAGCTTGTGCCACTCAACCGCTGTGTCACCAATAAAGATTGTGCCCAGTGCAATGGTCAGCGCCCACCACATCGTGAAGCCGCGCATCTTTCCCCGCTCAATCTGCCGCTCCGCCAGCAGGATGGTCACACTGCTCGACAGCAGGCAGATGGTGTTGAACCATGGAATGGCGAGAACCTCGAGCGGAGTTGGTCCGGTCAGGCTTTTGCCGATGTAAAAAACGTAGGCAACCACAAAGATCGTGAAGATCGCGCTCTCGCCGGCGATCAGCGCGAGCATGGCCACGCGCCCGCGCGATGGCAGGCGCCACGGTTCCGCCACCGGAGAAACAGGAATCGCACTCATGCTTCGTACTTCCAGTCCGGATCCTCCGGATGTTTTAGATCCCACAGCGGCCGCCGGCTGTGTACCACCGGATCGGTCGCGAAGTTATAAGCCGGTGGCGGCGACGGCGTCGACCACTCCAGCGTCCAAGCATCCCAGGGATCGTTCCCCGCCTTCTTGCCGCGGAAGTACGACTGCACCAGGTTCCACGCAAAAAGCAGCACCGCGATCCCCTGGATCATCCCGCCAATCGAAATGATGAAGTTAAGGTGATTCCATCCGCGGTCCGGCTCATAGGTGTAGATCGATCGCGGCATTCCCATGAATCCGACGAAGTGCATCGTGTCGAAGGTGACATGAAACCCAATGAGGAAGAGCCAGAAGTGCCACTTGCCGAGAGTCTCGCTCAGCATCCGACCCGTGACTTTCGGATACCAGTAGTAAATCGCCGCAAAAATGTTGAAGACGATGGCGCCCACCAGAACGTAGTGGAAGTGCGCGATGACGAAGTAGGAATTGTGCAGCTGCCAGTTCCATGGCGCAACTGACAACATGATCCCTGTCAGCCCCGCGATCAAAAACTGAAAAAGAAACGCCAGGCAGAAGAGCATCGGCGTAGCGAAGCGAATCTTCCCGCCCCAGATCGTCGCCACCCAGTTGAAAATCTTGATCCCGGTGGGAATGCCCACCAGCATGGTGGAAAGCACAAAGAAGGCGTTGCCCACCGAGGTCATGCCCACCGTGAACATGTGATGCGCCCACACCCCCAGGCTGACGAACGCGATCGCGACCGAAGCCGCGACCATCGCCGGATAGCCGAAGATCGCCTTGCGCGAAAAGACAGGAATAATCTCGCTCGCAATCCCGAAAACCGGCATCACCAGCACGTAGACCTCCGGGTGGCCGAAGATCCAGAAAAAGTGCATCCACACCACCGCCGAGCCGCCCGCCTGCGTGTCGAAAAAGTGGCCGCCCAGATAGCGATCGATCGTCAGCATGATCTGTGCGGCCGTCAACGGCGTAATGGTGACCAGGGTCAGCCCGCTGACCACCAGCATCAGCCACACGAACAGGGGCATACGCAGCAGGCTCATACCCCGGCAGCGCATGGAAAGCGTCGTCGCGATCACGTTGATCGCGGTGCCCAGCGTGCCGAACCCGCTTACGATCAGCGCCAGCGCCCAGTAATCCGTTGCATGCCCCGGGGAAAACGCTTTTGCCGTCAGCGGCGCGTAGGCCCACCAGCCCACATCGGGCGCCGCACCCATGCCGTAGAGGCCGAAGCCGCCGATGAAGCTGTAATAGAGCAGCAGCCCGCCAAAGGCCGTCATCCAGAAGCTGAAGGCGTTCAGCCGCGGAAACGCCATGTCCCGCGCGCCAATCATCAGCGGCACAAGATAATTCGCGAATCCGAACAGAATCGGCATGCCCACCAGAAACACCATCGTTGTGCCGTGCATGGTGAACATCTCGTTGTATAGCTCAGGCGATAAAAAATGATTGTTCGGCCACGCCAGCTGGATGCGGATCGCCAGCGCCTCCGCACCCGCCACCAGCAGGAAGAAAATCGAGTAGACCACGTACAGAATCCCCAGCCGCTTGTGGTCCACCGTGACTACCCACCCATGCAGCCACTCCGGCAGCAGTGCCGGCGAATGCCGCTGCGGCGTTACTTCGAGAGATCCTGCAATTGGTAAGGTCTGGTCCGCCATTCCGTCTTCCTAATGAAGAGTTGTCAGGTACGCAACCAACTCGCTGATCTGCTCGTCGCTGAGCTGCATCGCCGGCATCAGCGCTCCTGGTTTGAAGTGATCCGGATCCTGAATCCACGCATGCAGATTTCCGGGTGTATTGGGCGCCGCGCCGGAGGCGATCGTCGCTCGACTTTCCAGGTGGGTCAGATCCGGCCCAAACGTTCCCATCGCCGCAGTCCCTGCAATGGTGTGGCAGTTGGTGCACGCCTGTGTTTCAAAAATGTGCCGCCCCGCCGCCACGCTGGAATCCTGCGTGCCCCGCTGTCGCTGCTGCTTCACCCACGCATCAAACTCTTCCGGCGTATCCACGTACACCCGCAGCAGCATCTTCGCGTGCTCCACGCCGCAGAACTGGGCGCACTGCCCCACATACAACCCGGTATGGCGCGGATCGATCCACATATCGTTCGGATGATTCGGAATCAGATCGGTCTTGCCAGCAAGCTGCGGCACCCAGAAGCTGTGATCCACGTCCGCCGACAGCAAATGCAGAAACGTCGGCCTGGGCTCCAGCGCGCTGCTCACCGGAACGTGCAGCTCGTTCGCCGTCACGATGCCGAGTTTCGGATAGCGGAATTCCCACCAGAACTGGTGCCCGACCACCGTCACGTCGAGCGCGACCTGCGGCTTTGGCGCGTCCTGGATCGCAAAAATAATCCGCGCCGTGGTCAGAAACAGCACCACCACAATCAGAATCGGAATCACCGTCCACGCCAGCTCTACCTGAGTGCTGCCGTAGATCTGCGCGGGCTCGCTGTCATCGTCGGTCTTGCGCGCGCGGTAGCGAACGATCGCCCACGCCAGCAGTCCGCCTACCGTGACAAAGATCCCGCCCGTGATCGCGAGGACGAACCACGACAGGTCCTGAATACTGCTGGCCGGCGTCGATGCCGGAGCGAAGATGCTCGGTGAACTCTGCGGTCCATCCGCCCACGCGATCGGCGCCGCACAGGTCGCCACGAAGCACAAAAAGGGCACGGAAATCAGCCGAATTGCTCTCTCGCCGTATTCCCGCATCCTGGATTGCATCTGCTTTCGCGCCAGATTTCGTGTGATGCTCTTGCGGCTGAGGTCAGATACGCGGGGCGTGAATGATGATGGCCTGGAGACGCCCGCCATTTGCGCATGCGCTCTTTATGGATGTTTCGCTGCGCAGATCAGGAACGAAAACTAAAACCAAAAAACAATCTTAGCAGCAAAATCCGTCGAGCCTGCGCGGCTGAGCAGCCTGGTTAAGTTACAGTTTTGTTGATGGGCCGGCTCGCAAAAATCCGCGCAAAACGCCGGACGGCATTCGCCAGCGCGCCAATCTTCGTCCCGTTCGCATAGGCATTGATGACCGCTCCGCGAAACACCGGTGCGGTCAGAGCACGGTAGCCGAGATCGAGATTCCCGTAAAACCACCGCGCCCCCGACGCCGACAGTTGCAAGTCCTGTCGCAGCTGTGTCGTCAGCTTGGCAAAAGTCCCCTGGGCCGGCGCCCCGCACCGCAGTTCGCCATCGATGGCCGCCGCGGCCGCCTGTCCGCTCGCGATGGCGCCGTAAATCCCCTCACCCGTCAGTGGATCGGCGAAGCCGCCCGCATCCCCAGCCAGAAAAACCCGCTGCTCCGCCTTCGGTGCGCTCTCCGCTCCAAACCCCAGGAACTGGCCCGTCACATGCTCAACGCGGGCGTCGCCGAAGCGTTCGTGAATGTAGGAAGAAAGCCGTGCCCGATCCAGTTTCTGCGCCCCTGAGTCGTCGTAGACCCCCAATCCCACATTGAGGTGGTCGCGCTTGGGGAAAACCCACCCATACCCGCGCCGCACCGGCGCGAAGTCGAAGATCAGATCCGAACGGTGACCATTGGTGGGGTAAACCCGCGCCTCCAGCGCAAAGCCTCGCCAGAACCAGCGTGGCGACTCACCATACAGCAGCTGCCGCACCCGGCTGTGGACTCCGTCCGCCCCGATCAGAAACCGCGCGCGATAGTCCCGCTCCGTCGTTCGCACCACCACGCCGTCGCTGTTGATATCGAACCCGCTGATCGGCCCAATAAGCGCGAACTCCGCCCCCGCCCTCCGCGTTTGCTGCAGACAGAAGTGATCCAGTTCCTGGCGCACCGTCATCGCGCACACTGCATTGCGGCTGGCCAGCGTTGCCGCCTCTACGCTTTGCTTTTCCACCACAATGGCCGACACCGTCTCCCGCACCACTGGAGCAACCGAATACCGCAGTGCGCGCAGCGACTTGCGCGTCAAGCCTCCTGCGCACGCCTTGTGCCGCGGAAACTCCGCTCGATCCAGCAACAAGACCGGCCGCCCCGCCGTCGCAAGATCGTAGGCAGCCGCGCATCCCGCCGGTCCGGCGCCAACAATGATGGCGTCCCATCGCTCCATGACAGCAATAGTATGTCCAGGAATGCGTCTTTGCGCCTATCTACCTGCGCGCTCGGTGCAGTTCGGCCGCCAATCGCTCTACGCGGCCTGCGGGGGAGCCGTGGACCCGCCCGGCGCGCAACGCGGAAGCACACCGGCCCTGCGAATCGTCAGTTCCACGCGAACCGGATCGCCCGCCGTTGCTTCCAGCGTCTCGCGTGTGCACTGGCAGAGCCCGGCCATAATCAGATGCGATTGCCCCGTCAGCTCCAGGCCTGAGGCGATCAGGACGCTGTACATCTCGACGCACAAGGCGCGCACGAACTCGAATTCGATTGCCGCCGCCTCACCCGCTTCGAATCGCCGCGACAGCACGTACCCGCCGCAGGCCATCACGGCCCCAGTCAAAAAGCGTACTGTGCGGGCGGCATCCTCCGCGCACAGCGCCGTGAGGTTGAGCTCCCACCCCTTTTGTTCCCTGCCTGGCTCAGCGATATCGCGCACATTGTCTGCATCGGAAATTCGCAGGCAAGTCTTCAACGCGATTTGTATCCGCCCGGTGCTAAAGGTTTTTCTCCTGTGCTACTGTTGCGTCATGCTGGTCGGTACCGGGATCGACCTCATCGAAGTCCCACGTATCGCTCGCTCTCTGGAGCGCTACGGCGAACGCTTCCTCGAGCGCGTGTTCACCGATGAGGAAATAGCCTATTGCCGCGCCAGAGCCAGCGCGGCCGAGAGTTTCGCCGCGCGCTTTGCCGCCAAAGAAGCTGGAGCCAAAGCCCTGGGAACGGGCATCCAGCAGGGCGTTTCCTGGAAAGAACTGGAGGTGCGCCGCGCCCCGGGCAGCCGGCCCATCCTGGTATTGACCGGGCGGGCACGTGCCATTGCCGGACAGCTCGGCGTCATTCGTGTCTCACTTTCGCTCACACACACGGCTTCTCTGGCCATGGCCACAGTCCATCTGGAAGACTGACCCTACCGCTCCGCCATCTCCGGCTTCTCCGCTTCCGCTCGGCTTGCCGCCGTTTGCGCCTTCTCGCGCGCCAGATCCCGAAACGCTGTGTAGACGAATGATCCGATATACCACCCGTCGATGAACTTGTACGGAAACTCCCCGGTCGTGTAATGCCCGCACGGCAGCACCTTCGACACAAATTCCACGCCGCGTTTTGCGAAGCTTGCCAACACCTCCTCCGAATACTCCGGCAAAAACGTCAGGTCGTACCGTGCATGGACCACCAGCACCTTCTTTGGATGCTCCGCGAATCGATCCATGTACGAAACCGGGCTGATAGCGCTGTACAACCGATAAATTCGCTCGGGTGTCATTCCTGCCTGCGCAAATGCGGTGCGGATATGCCGCGTGCTCTGCCCCGTCCACACCACATCGCCGAACGCCATCGACGCGTGATTGAAGGCGTTCACCCGCAGCCGCGCATCGTGCGCGCTGGCGATGAATGCGTAGCAG
Organism: Acidobacterium sp.; assembly: GCA_003152415.1. Taxonomy (GTDB): domain Bacteria; phylum Acidobacteriota; class Terriglobia; order Terriglobales; family Acidobacteriaceae; genus Palsa-343. The sequence goes on along the minus strand of PMAD01000142.1, from coordinate 36,039 downwards.
GAACCGAGACTCGTCCCGAGGATCCCGAACTGCTCGTAGCCCTGGGATTCCAGCCAGTCCAGACAGCACCGCACGTCTACCACCGCCTGCCGCCCCGCCCCAATTGTTCGCCCGATATTCGAGCTGACCGCGTAGTCGGATCGCTCGATCTCCGCGGGCCGCCGGATATCGTGAAACGGCTTGCTCAGGCGCAGCGCCGCAATCCCGAAGCGGTTGAAGAGCGAACAAAGAATGTTGTGGCTGAAGGCGTCGGCGTTCCACTGCGGCATCACGATCATCGCCTGCCGCGGCTTGCCCCGCATCCTTTCCTGTGGCGCCGGATACCAGCGCGCATTCACCAGGTCATTTTCCGGATACGGCGTCCGCACCGGCGAAGTAAACCGCAGAAACCGCGCCTTCCTGAGTTTCTCCTCTGCCATCAGCCGCTTCAGATGTGCATCGCGCCGCAGCGTCTCCGGCCGCACATTGGTGGGGAACAGCAGGGGAGCCCGTTCCTCCAGCCGGAAATCGCTGGGCCGCTCGTACCCGAAAAACGCCTCGCTGTTATGGATGATCGCCTCGTTCACCGCGACCATAGCGTCCTCGGCCGCGATCCCATCCCGCTCCGCTCGCTCAACCACTCCCCGCAACCCGGCAACGCCGATAAAATCGTCCAGCCACTCGAAACCCCACTCCATCGGCCGCACCACGCGATTCTCATCGCGCGTCGTCAGCGCCGTCTCCCAGCGCGTCATCCAGCGGCCGTAAAGCTTTCCGATCATGAGCCTCGCTACTCCACCATCACACGGGGCACCCGCGCCCCAATGTCGCACAACACTTCATAGGCAATCGTCTTTTGCAGATCGGCCAGATCATCCGCCGTGATCTTCTCGCCGCCCTGCTCCCCGATCAGAACAGCCTCATCCCCGGCCGCGACCCCGGCAATGTCGGTCACGTCCACCACGGTCTGGTCCATGGAAATCCGCCCTGCGATCGGCGCGCGCTGCCCGCGGATCAGCGCCCTTCCCCGATTCCCCAACCGCCAGTTCAGCCCATCGGCATATCCCACTGGCAGCAACGCCAGTCGCGTCGGCCGTTGAGCGGTAAAGGTCGCGCCATACCCTGCCGACGTGCCGATCCCGATCTCCCGCAGCGACGTGACCCTCGTCTTCCACGCCAGCACCGGCTTGAGCCCAGGCTCCTTCACCGGACTCGGCTCGCCCATCGCTCCCCACCCTGCACCGGCATTCGCGGGCAGCGGTGAATACCCGTACAACGCGATGCCGGCGCGCACCATCCGCCGCGCCCCCATCTGCTTCGCCACACCCACCAGTGCCGTTGTGTCGTCGTGGAGCAGCAAGTTCGCCGAGCTTCCAGCGCTCACGAAATCCCAGCCGATTCTGCGCTCCCCCATGGCCGCAAGAGCCGCTACAAACAGTCCAATCTGCTCACGCGTGTCCTGCCCATCGTCTGGCGAGTGAAGGTGCGTCATCACCGCTTCCAGCCGCAACGGTGACCCAGGCCCCATCCGCTCCACCAGCGCTGCCAGCTCGCGGCGCCCAGCGCCCTGTCGCGACATTCCTGTGTCGATCTCCAAATGCACCGGAACCGTCCCTGCGCCCAAACCGCGTCGCCTTGCGGCCTCTTCCAGCCAGTCCAGATGCTGCGGTTCCCACACCACCGCCGTCAGATTCTGCTCGATCGCGCTTTCTGCCTCGCCCGCCCAGACCCCTGACATGATCAGGGTGCGCGCCTCAGGACAAACGCGCCGCAACGCCATGCCCTCCTCCACTGAGGTGACACCGAACCACCGCGCCCCGTTCGTCTCCAGCACCCGCGCGCACTCTGCGAGCCCATGTCCGTAGGCGTTCGCCTTCACCACGACCAGCAGCTCCGTCTCGGGTCCGGCAAGACGGCGCAGAACATCATGATTGTGAACGAGTCTGCTGCGTGAAATCTCAGCCCAGGTCGGTCGTGTGCTTGTCATTTTCTCCGAGCTGACGCCATAACCGGCCATGATGCCCAGGGCCGTGAAGCCCCATGATCTCCCGCCCAATTAGTTCGGGGGCTGCGTGCTCGAGCTCTGTCCCGAGGCGGACTGCGAAGGTTGTGCTCCCTGATACAGCAACGGAATATGGAATGGCTCCGACGCGTCGCTCTTCTTCTGCGAAGCCTTCTGCTTGCCCGGCATCAGGTCCACCACAGCCGTCCGCTGCGCGTTCACGCACGCCCAGTGCATCCGCGCCCGGTTGTAGACATGCGTAAAGACGCCGCGCTCCTCGCGAGTGCTGGCGTTCGCGCGCCACTTCACGATGTACGTCCCGCTCACCACCGCCGTATCGCCAAACAGGCGCACACTCACAACGCGCTGCTGCAGGCTCACCGGCCCGTCGCCTTTCTGAAACAGCTGCGCGATCAGCTGGTTCCGCGTGGTCACGTCGCCAGTCGACGAAATATCGACATACAGCGGCGACAGCAGGAACTCCATTGTGTACTGGTCGTTCTTCACGACCGCGTTGCTCCACTGGTCTTCGTAGCCCTGAAATTCCTTCACTTCGGGGGGCTGTTGCTGACTAGGCGCTGTCGACTCAGCCTGCTGCGCGCCCGCCAACCCCGCGCCGCACACCGCACTCATAAAAACTGCAACTAAAACCTGCTTATAACGCATAAAAACAATCCACTTCCTGGGGGCTTCCTTCATGATAGACGCTGGCCCGCCCCGAAGGCCATCGGGCATCGGGTTTTCATACCTGTTTTCAACACTGCAGCCCTCGTTGTTAGAGATATTCACACGGGGTTCATCCGCCCCATTTCCGTCCTACACTCGTTGAAGATCATGGCCGCCACCCCCGACATCGAATTCGAACGTGGGCTTCCCGCCTCGCTTGACGCCGAGCGCACCATCCTCGGCGCCGTCCTGCTCGACAATCACGCCTGGAGCGAAGCTGCCTCCAACCTGCGCGCTGACGACTTCGCGCTCACCGCCCATCAGCGCGTCTTTGCCCGCATGGGCGAGCTCATCGACCGCAATCATGTCGTCGACATCATCACCCTCAGCGAAGAACTTACCCGCCGCAAGGAAATCGAATCCATCGGCGGCGTCGCGTGGCTCGCATCCCTCACCGAAGGCCTGCCCCGCCGCCTCTCCATCGAAGAATACGTCCGCATCGTTAAGGACAAGTCCCTTCTCCGCCAGCTCATCAACATTTGCTCCACCGCCATCACCCGCGCCGCCGACCAGAGCGAAGAAGCACTCGAAGTCCTCAACGCCGCCGAAACCTCGCTCCTCGAAGTCACTGAGAAGGGCATCACCCGCGGCTTCTCCAGCGTGCACGAGATCGTCGCCGGCTCTTTCAAAACCATCGACAACCTCTACCAGCAGGGCCAGCACCAGGTCACGGGTCTCCGCACGTACCTCACCCGGTTCGACGAAATGACCAGCGGCCTGCAAAATTCCGAGCTCACGATCATCGCCGCGCGTCCGTCCATGGGCAAGAGCGCCCTCGCCATCAACATCGCTCAGAACGCCGCGATCCGGGGCGGTAAGACCGTCGCCATCTTCTCCCTCGAAATGTCGAAGGAGTCCTTGCTCCGCCGTTTGCTCGCGTCCGAAGCGCATGTCGGCGCGAAGAAAATCCAGACCGGATTCCTGCCACGCGAAGATCGTGACAGCCTCATCAATGCACTGGAGCGCCTCGTCGAAGCTCGCATCTTCATTGATGACACCCCCGGCATCTCGCTCACTGAAATGCGCGCCAAGGCTCGCCGTCTGCGCCAGTTTGCGAGCGGGCTCGATTTGGTGGTCATCGACTATCTGCAGCTCATGTCCGCCGGAACCATGGGTCCCAATGCCCGCCACTATGAGAACCGCACCCAGGAAGTCTCTTCCATCTCCCGCGGCCTCAAAGCGCTTGCCAAGGAGCTGAACATTCCCGTCGTCGCTCTCTCCCAGCTCTCCCGCGCCTCCGAGCAGCGCGGCGGCGACAAAAAGCCGATCCTCTCCGACCTGCGTGAATCCGGCTCAATCGAACAGGACGCCGACGTGGTCGCCTTTATTCATCGCGAAAGCTACTACAACCGCGAGGACCCCGATCTGGAGCACAAGGCCGAGATCATCATCGCCAAACAGCGCAATGGCCCAACCGGATCGATAGAACTGGGTTGGGTGGCCGACTATACCCTCTTTGCCGATGCCGGGTACGGTGAGGATAACTAGACCAGGTGACGCGGCGAAAATGCGCCCCGACTTCGATGAGTGCTAGAGTCCGCAATATATCAGGGGGCGGCCAAGCGGCAAATGTTGAAGACAGCAGTCGGTCCGCGTCTTACCTATGGTACAATGTAAGACATTATGGCGGAACTCGCAACGGTAAGCACCAAGGGCCAATTCGTGATCCCGGCCGAAATCCGTGAGGCCCTCGGCATTCGCCCTGGCACCCGCATCGCTGTGCTGCGTGAAGGCAACCGCATCATCCTCGAGCCCGTTAACAAGGAATATGTGCGCGCGCTTCGTGGATCCACGGCAGGCGGCCCTTCGCTGACAGATTCGCTGTTGAAGGAACGCAGGGAAGAGGAGCGACGCCGTAAGTGGTGACCTACGTGCTCGACTCCAGTGCAATCCTGCGCTTTACGGACAACGAAGCTGGTGCTGATCGAGTTCAGCGAATTCTCGATAAGTACCTCGACGGTACCGCGCTTGTGGCTGCTTCCGCGCTCCACTGGGGTGAGGCGGCAAACCGCCTCTACAAGCTACGCGGCCGAGATGTCATGAGCCGAATTCTTCAACGGCTGGCAGCAATGGGCATTCAGATTGTTCCCGTAACGGCCCAGCAGGCCGTCGAGGCGGCGTTGATCCGCGCCGACTACAAAATTCCTTATGTCGATGCATTTGGGGCGGTGATCGGATCGGCGCCAAATCATGTCTTCGTTACCGCTGACTTCGACCTCAAGCCCGCTACTCAATTCGCGAAGATCGAGTTCCTGCCGGCAAAGTAGTCGATGCGGAAACGCTCGGTTCCACCATCCGCTTTCCCTGAATCTCGATGTAGACATTCACCAGCGTCAGCGCCGCCGGCGTCACCCCAGGAATCCGGCTCGCCTGGCCCAGTGTCAGCGGACGCACGCGCGTCAGCTTCTCCTGCATCTCGCGCGACAGTCCGCTCACCTGGCCGTAATCGAACCACTCCGGAATCCCGCGCTCCTCGGCCTTCTTCAGTTTCTCAATCGACTTTTTCTGCTGATCGAGATAGCCCGCGTACTTGATCTCCGTCTCCACCGACTTCACCTCGTTGCGTGCCTGTGCCGGCAAATGCCCATCCTCGGCCGCCACGACCCATGGCGCAAAGATCTCGTCCCGCAGCTGCTCCCGCAGAACCGGCCACAGCGTCTCAATCGTCACCTCCGGCCGCCGCAGCACCTGCGCCCAGGTTTGTCCAGCGGGCCAATCTCCTCCCTGAGCTTTTCCGGTAGAGAGCACTTTCTCCAACGCCACAGCTCGCGCCTGCTTCGCCCCGTACTCAGCCCACGCCGTATCGCTAATTAGCCCCAGCCGCCGTCCATACGGCGTCAGCCGCCGGTCCGCGTTGTCGATGCGCAGATGCAGCCGGAACTCGGCCCGCGAAGTAAACATCCGGTACGGCTCGTTGGTTCCCTTCGAGATCAGATCGTCGATCAGGATTCCCGTGTACGCCTCCGTCCGATCCAGCGTGAACGGCGCCTCGCCCTTCACGTTGAGCGCCGCATTGATCCCCGCCATGATTCCCTGGCACGCTGCCTCTTCGTACCCCGAGGTCCCGTTGATCTGTCCCGCCAGATACAGCCCATAAAACTTCTTCACCCGCAGCCCTCGGTCCAGCTCTGTTGGATCGATCGCGTCGTACTCGATCGCATATCCAGGCCGCAGCATCTCCGCGTTCTCGAGACCAGGAATCGACCGCACAATCTGCCACTGCACCTCCATCGGCAGCGACGTCGACATCCCGTTCACGTATACCTCGTGTGTGTTCAGCCCCTCGGGCTCAAGGAAAAACTGGTGCTGCTCCTTATCAGGAAACTTCACCACCTTGTCTTCAATCGACGGACAATAGCGCGGCCCGATCGCCTGAATCTGCCCCGAATACATCGGCGACCGGTGCACATTTTCGCGGATAATGCGCAGCGTCTCCGGCGTGGTGTATGCGATGTGGCACGAAACCTGCCGTTGCGAAATCTCGCGTGTGCGAAAGCTAAAAGGAGTCGGATCGGCGTCCCCCGGCTGCTCCGCGAACCGGCTCCAGTCGATCGTCCGTCCATCCAGCCGCGGAGGCGTCCCTGTCTTGAGTCGGCATCCGCGCAGCCCCAGCCCCTTCAGCGCCTCACCCAGCAGTACCGAAGCCGGCTCGCCGCTCCGCCCCGCCGGGTAATTCTCCTCTCCGCAGTGGATCAGCCCATTCAGAAATGTGCCTGTGGTGATGACAGTCGCGCCCGCATAAATCACTCGCCCATCGCGAAGCCGAACGCCGATAATCCGCGGTGGCTCCGCTTCCGGGGCCTCACGCTTTTCCTGAACGCTGTCCGCTGAACGCTGAACACTGGAAGTCGTGCTTTGCACGACGTCCACTACTTCCGCCTGCTTGATGAACAAGTTCGCCTGCGACTCCAGCACCTCGCGCATCTTCACGCGGTACTGCTGCTTGTCGCACTGCGCCCGCGGCGACCACACCGCCGGCCCCCGCGAAGTATTCAGCAGGCGAAACTGAATCCCGACCGCATCCGCCACTTCGCCCATGATCCCGCCCAGCGCGTCCACTTCTCGAACCAGGTGCCCCTTGGCGATGCCGCCGATTGCCGGATTGCAGCTCATCTGCGCAATCAGGTCGAGGTTCAGCGTGAACAGAGCGGTGCGCAGACCCATGCGTGCCGCAGCCATCGCCGCCTCGCATCCGGCATGTCCGGCGCCCACCACCACCACGTCGTATTGTTCGCTAAAAGCCAAAGCTGGGGACCCAGAGCTATTCTACCGGCGCAGTCCGAAAGCGCCGGCTTCCGCCGAAAAACAAAGGGCCCCCTTTCCGGGGACCCTCTGGCGAAACCTCGACTTCTCTTTAGAACACGAAATGCAGATCCATCGTGACCACGCGTGACCCGCCAATTGTGCCCGTGACTGAGCCAAAATTCGCTCCGTTATTCGGGCATCCTCCCGTGACCGTCGCCGACGAGCAGGAGAGCGTCCCCGCCGGCAGGATGGTCGGAATCGTGGTCGTCTTGCCCGATCCATTGTGATACGGCAACTGATCCAGATTGGTCAGTGCCGACTGCTGGTCGGTGGCACTGTTGCTCGTCGCGATCTGCCCATAGTTCACGTAGCCTGCTGCGCAGTTGTTGTAGGAGATCGCGTACGCCGATGTCGAGCAGGCATCGGCCTGGCGAATCTCCGTCTGGTTCTGCGGCACATCCAGGCTCGTCGTGTTCGTCAGGTTGAATACGTTGAACCGGTATTCGAGCGTGAGCTTCTCCGAAGGCCGGAACTGTTTGCGCACCGACACATCCGCCCGCTTCTGGAATGCCTGCCGGAACAGATTGCGTTGTCCAGGCGCGAAGTCCGTTTCGTAAATGTCCTGCGGCTCGCTCCCGGTCGAAACTGGAATCCCATCCACGCCCGGCGCCAGATAGTGGATCGAAATCTGGCTCGGATCGATCGCTGGGATATAGCTGCTGCCCGACCGGAACGCGCCCGAATGCCCGGTCAGCGCCGACTTCGGATTACTCGGGTTCGCGATCGGCAGTACCGGGTTCATCAGTGTCGGATAGTCGCCGAAGAAGATGCTGCCTACCGCTCCATAGAATTCATACAGCGAATACGGCTCGCCGCTCTGTGCCACAACCAGCCCGCTCAGGTGCCAGTCGTTGGTGAACCACGACAGCAGCGTCTCCGGCTTCGCCGCATTGGGCGCGGCGACGTCGAAGTTGCCGGTCAGCACCTGTGTCCGATCGAAGTCCGCCGGAGCGTACGAGTCTCGCAGCTTGTTCGGATTGTCGCCCGTGAAGAACAGCCCGATGTCGCTTTGCTCATCGTAGGTGTGGCTGAATGTGTAGCTCACGCCGCCCAGCACGTTGTGCGACAGCCGTTTCTCCAGGTGCGTCTCCAGAGCGTCGTACGCCGAAGTGCCGGTGGTTTCGAAGAACGCCGCGTTCGGGCTGTAGCCCACGTAGGGAGCACGGAAGTCCGCGTTACCGCCGTCCTCTGTGTTCCACGGCTCGCCCGGAATCGGATCGTAATCGTAACCGTCCGACTCACTGTTTTGGTTCAGCACTTCGAATCCGTAGCTGGCCGTCTCGCCATGCACCGGATTGCTCGCCGTTGCCAGCAGCGGCTCGTTGAAGGGGATCGGGATCACCGCATGCCGCCCTCGATTGCCGGTGTAGCCAACCTTAACCATCAGGTCCGGCCTTAGCTGCCACTGCACGTTCAGCGTGAAGTTCATCGTATACGGCAGCACGTTGTTCTTGTCGTAGGCCCCGAAGTTCAGAGCATCCGGGCAATCCGTATAGCCTTCCTGATTATCGACTCCGCCGCAGTTCGGACCGTAGTACTTGCTCTGCCCCGTCATCCCATTCAGCGTGTTCTGCAGCGCCGCCTTGATCGTTCCCGGGTTGGAACTGGGCGGGATGTAGGTGGACGCTGTCAGCGCGCCGCCCAGCGGATTCGCCAGCGTGGTCCCGGTGCCGACCACATAGCTGGCCAGCGGAGCCGACTCCGTCACCCCGAACGGTCCTCCGTTGCCGCTGCCCGCCGGCTGCGACAAATAGCTGAAGTATTCGCCGCGGTCGTAATAAAGACCGAATCCGCCGCTCCACACTAGATTGCCGTGATTCATCTTCGGCGCCCACGCGAATCCAATGCGCGGCGAGACGCCCCACTGCCGCCCCGTCAGCGTCGAATCGCTCACCCCCGCCGTCGGATTGTATTTGTTGTTGTGCGCAATCACGAACCCTGGGTTATTCACCGTGAAGCCCGTCGTCGTCGTGCCCGTCACACTGTAGGCGCTCGGATCGAAGTTGAAGATGTCTCCGTATTTCTCCGTCAGCCCGCCGTGATAGTCGTAGCGCACCCCCGCTGTGATGCTCAGGTTGGAAAGAGCCTGCCACTTGTCCTGCACGAAGCCGGAAACTTCATTCGTCCGGTAGTAGCGGTCCGCGAGGTTCTTCCCGTTCGTTGGATCGATGCTTTCCAGCACGCTCGAACTGTGCACCGAGCCCGCCAGGAATTTCTGGAACGTCGAGCTGGTCACCTGCGCGATGCCCGTCCGGTTGTTATCGATATTCAGCTGCGTGTAACTGTATCCCCCCCCCGCCAGAATGGTGTGCCTGCCCATTGTGAACACCACGCTCGACGACGGATTCAGCCGGTTCTGGGAATAGCCGATGTTTGCGAACGAACTGAAAGGACCAACCTTCAGTGCCGGGGCTACTGTGCTGTTAGTGGCGAACTCCCTGATCAGCAGGCCAGGCAGGCCAGGAGCATAGCCCCCGCTCGCGCCCGTGCCCACACCGAAATTCGATCCGGGGTCCACCGTCTGCGTGTAGTAGCTGTAGCTGTAGCTCCGCGAATACCCCAGCGTCTGGACCCAGTTGATCTTCGACCCAAGGACGATCGTGTTGCTCACTGATCCAACCTGCGCACCGTTGGTCTGCGACTGCGGAAATCCGCCCACCTGCGACACCCCGAAAAGCCGGGAAGCCGGATCATCCTGGTAGTAGTACTTCGCCGATACGCGATCGATGTTGCTCAGTTGATAGTCGAGCGATCCCGTTCCCTGGTTGCCCGTCAGCACCGACGTCCCAAGCAACGTCACGTTGGGAACACCATACTGGTAAGGCTGCGTCGGCACCTGGTTCGACGGGACCAGGTAGTTCCCGTTCGGCAATTTCGCCGATAGCAGTGACTGCGCGATCGGGCTGATCGCCCCGGTGTACGCCTTCCCGCTGTTCCAGCTCGTCGCCGCCGCCGTCAATCCCGCCGCCGAACGGTCGTCCGTCAGCCCCGTCGGAACCGTCATCTGCGAAAGCCCGGTCGAATCGTCTGAGTCATATAGCCGCTGGTAGGCCGCGAAGAAGAACAGCTTGTTCTTGAGAATCGGCCCGCCAACCGTTGCGCCCGTGGTCCAGCGATGCAGTGCGGGGTTGGCCAGCGATGCCGGAAATGCGCCGACTCCATCGGCGGACAGCAGATAATCCTGCTTGAAGAAGAACGGATCGGCATTCAGCGAGTTGTTGGCGAAGCTTCCGTACACCTGTCCATGGAATTTGTTCGTTCCGGTCGAGGTGTTCACGTCGATCTGCGCGCCGGCCGTCTCGCCCTGTTGCGCGTCGTACATCGACGTGTTTACGCGCACCTCCTGCAGAAACTCCGGCGGAGGCGAAGGCAGGCTGTTGCCATTGGAGCCGTAAACGGAAGTGCTCGTCTGCGAGGCGCCGCCAATGTCAGCCGTACCGGCCGACGACGAACTTGAGGTGCTCCCGCCACCGATGTTGAAGTTGTACCGCTGCGACGCATCTCCGCTCGAACTCATGCCGTTGAAGATGTTGCTCACGTCCGTGCCGTTTACCTGAAACGTGTTGCTGGTGGCACGCTGCCCGTTCGCCCAGATGTTCTGGTTGCCCAGCCCGGCATTCGTGTCGATCCCGCTCAGCAGCTCGGCATTCACGCCCGGCGCCAGAATCGCCAGCTGCGTAAAGCTGCCTGTCGCCAGCGGCGTCGCCTCGATCTGGGTCTTGTCCAGCGTGTATCCGTTCGTCGTGTCCGTCGCGTTCAGCAGCGGATTTGCAGTAACCGTCACCGATTCGGTTACTTTTCCTGGCTGCATCGACGCGTTCAGCGTCTTGGCCTGCATTTCCTGCACTTCGATCGCCGGATAGTCTACCGTCTCGAAGTTCGCCTCGGTCACCGTCACCTTGTAGGTGCCCACCGGCAGGTTCAGGATCTCCCAGTATCCGGTCTTCGACGTTGTCGTCGACCGCCTTAGCCCTGTCTGTACGCTCACCGCGGTCACAGTGGCGTTGGCCATCGCGGCGCCGGAAATGTCCGTCACCGTTCCGTTGATGGTCCCGAGCGTCTGCTGCGCCCGGATCAGCGGTGTCGTCAGGAGTGTGCAGAAAAGAAGGCAGAACGCAGAGATCGGGTGGTTGCGAAATAGCTTTTTCATTCGTTTGGCCTCAGAAGTGATGTTGCTTCTTTCCTTGAGGCCCGTGTCGGCCCCCTGGATTCCACGCAGGGGGATCTACGTGGATCTGCCCCTCTACGGTTGCACGGCTGGGTGAATATCGAGTTAATTACAACACGGATTTTTCCACCCGCGCACGGTCAATTTTGCGGCGTTTCCGTGGAAAGCCGGTGGAAAACCATCTGTGACAGCTACAAATTGCTCAGAAAATGAGTCTCAGGCCCATCTGGAGCTGCCGCTCCCGGCTCAGCGCATTGCTGTTGGCATTCGTCACATTTCCAAACGCCGCAGTCGGATCGAACACGTACTGCGTCTGCGTAATCCCGTCAATCAACGTCGTTTTAGTCCCGGGCTTTATCCCGCTCTGCCACGTCAGCGTCGCCATATTGGGGTGGGTTTTATCGTTGGTCACACGGTAACCAACTGTCTCAATATCAGTCACATTTTGGTGGTTCAACGCATTAAACGCCTCGCCCATCAGCTCCAATGAGGAACGATCGCTGATACGAATTCTCTTCGTGAACCGCAAATCCAGATTCACGGCCGCCGGATACCGAAACGTATTGCGCCCGATGGGCGGAATCAGATCTTCGCCCCCCGACCCGTTCAGACTCCCGCCCAGGCTCGCAATGGGAACCGCCATTCCAGCCGTGTTATCTGTGAAAGTCTCATCCGGCTGGTGCACCGCCTTCAGGCAATTGGCTCCATCACCCGTCGCCCCGCCCGCGTTCAGCCAGTTTTCGTACGAGCACGATGGCGTCGGAACCGCCCCCATCGTCCGCATCGAGTACGGAAGACCCGTCCGCCATGTCCCAGCGGCTGCCAGCGAATAGCCGGCGAACAAAAGCCCCATCGGTCCCTGCATCCGCCACGGCTCGCGCGCTACGATCCCTCCCGCCACCCGCTGCCGCGCATCGTAATTCGAGGTCCCGTGCTCCAGGCGCAGATCGGCGGGGTCGTAAACATCGTTCCGCTCCGCAAACGTCGCCTCATTCTGGTTGTCGTCGATCGCGTGCGCCCACGTGTACGCCGCATTCACGCTCAGCGCCCGCGACAGCCGCTGTTCGAGCCGCACCATCGCTCCGCGATAGCTGGAGTTGCTCTCGCTGATCATGTCGGTGATCGCGCCGTACGCCGGATTGAGCCTCTGATAGTAGAACCGCTGCGGTTCATAAACCATGTTGGTGTATTCGGACACACCGCTAGTCGCCTTGCCCAGCGGCCCGATATTCCCTTCGTTTCCCGGAGCTTCTACGCTGTAGAAGACCGTCGCCACATCGTTCAGATCGATATTCGTGTCGATGAATTGCGTCAGATCGTGCGCGTCGGTCGCCATCGCCGTCAACGTGATCACCGTGTGGTACCCCAGTTCCTGTTCCAGCGACACTTCTGCCTGATTGATCTGCGGATGCCGAAAATGAGGATCGAAATACACTGCCTCCGGCGCCGTCGAATTATGATTGGGCGCGGCCGGGTCCGTATAGGGCGTCTCGTCGCTTGCAAATACGTGCGGAAATGTCGGCGCAGCCGCGTCCATCGGACGATACGAATACGTCCGTGGCGCCCCCGCCGCGCCCGTCGACGTCAGCGCGCTGAACACCGTCGCGTTCGGCACCCGCGCCGTGTAGATTCCGTATCCGCCGTGCAAAACCGTGCGCCCTTTCCCGAAAACGTCCCACGCGAATCCGCCTCGCGGCCCAAATCCGTTCCGGTTATGCGGCAGATGAGCCGTCTCCGGAATCGCCGTGTTCACCAGCGCCGCATTTGTATCAGGCAACCGCTCATATTCGTAGCGCGCGCCCAGAGTCAGCGTCAGCCGGCTGCCTGGCTTCCATTCATTCGCCAGATACGCCGCATAATCCGCCGTCTCGAAACTCCATGACGTGCTGCCCACCGCCTGCCGAAACCGCGAATAGCACGGATAAAACCCGGTCCCTGTTGTTGTCCCATCGCAGCCGTCCGGCACCAGCATATCCGAGAGAAAATCCCCCAGGTTCGCGTATGAATATTCGCCGTTCTCCTCGTTCAGCCCCTCGATCGCATCCGTCACATAGTTGTAGTCGTCGCCAAACCGCAGCGCCTGCTTTCCGTGAATCCACGTGACCGCGTCCATCAATTGTTGGCGCGTCTCCGCTGGATATTCACGCTTGTTCACCGTCGACAGAGTTCCAAAACTCAGCCCCTCGCTGCGGTCGATCGACACCTGGGGCGCCAGCCCCCACACATTGTTGGCAAACTGCTGTTCGAATGCGCTCGCCGTGCCCGGCGACTCCGACAGCACATCCCGGCTGTACTGATATCGCGCACTGCTCAGCAAACGCGGCGTTGCCAGGAATTCCCACCGCGCCACCGCAGCATCGTCGCTCGTGGAGCTGTTGCCGAAGCTCCCGATCGCGTCTGTCTCTGACGCCCCGGTCAGAGCGCCATGCGGCGCTGTCCGCCGCATCCGGCTGTACTGAACCACGACCTGATTCCGCCCGTTCACCCGCCAGTTGATCTTGGGAAACAAAATCGTCTGTTGCGTCGACCGCGGCACCGTTCCCAGCATCCCGTTCAGTTGCGCGAGCACCGTCGCATACGCACACGCCGCCGCGGCCGTAGACCCCGATGCAGCGCCGGTGGTGCCTCCACAGTTCTTGACGATGGGGCTCGTGCTGCTCGCGATCCGCGCCTCCAGCGTCGTCAGTGTCGCCGCCGAGGGCGGAGCGAAAAACACCTCCGGCTCATTGGCGCGCGCCACCGCCGGATCGTTGCGCTCGTGCTGCTCCCACGCAAAAAACCAGTAGATCCGATCCCGTCGAATGGGTCCGCCCGCGGAAACCTCCCACTGCTGCCTGCGATCCGGGGCATGATAGGGAACCTCGACATACGTGATGGGCTGCCCGTTCAGATACATTACTGGCTGTCCGGTCGAGGTCACCGTCGTCCCCGCCGGTTCTATCTGCATCGTTTTGCTGTACGCGTTGAATGCCTGCCCAATGGCCCCGCGGTCGTAGAACACGGCCTGCCCGTGCGCATGGTTCGACCCGCTTTTCGTCACCGTACTGATTGCGCCACCGGCGGCACGCCCATATTCCGCGGAGAATCCGTTCCCGCTCACCTGAAACGCGCCCACCGCCGATTGCGCTGTCGCGAATCCGTTCCCCTCGGATGCCCGCTCCCGCGCCCTGAACGCCAGGTTGTTGTCGGTTCCATCCACCGCGACGCTGTTCATTAGCGGACTGAGCCCACGAAAGCTCAGACCCCCGTCTTCGCCGGTCGTCGAACCTCCCGGCAGTGCCGCCAGGCTCGACCAGTGCTGTCCGTTGTTCGGCAGCTCCTGCATTGCCGTACCGCTGTCTTCACTCGCTCCCGTGCTCGCCTGGCCCGATCCAGCACTCGCGAGCCCCGCATCCACGAGGATGGTTCGGTGAACCCAGCTCGGCGCCAGCCGCGCGTTCAGACGCGCCGCCGTCCCCAGCCCGATCTCCAGATTGTCGGCCTCCCATTCCGACAATCCCTCCGCGTGCACCCGCAGCGTGTACCCGCCCGGCATCACCTCCGCGAAGCGGAAATCTCCCCGCAGGTCGCAGATCGAGTCACTATGCTCTCCGGTTGTCGCGTTTTCAATTCGAACCAGGGCGGCGCTCACTCCCTTGCCCGTCTCGTCCACAACGCGTCCCGCCACCGAGCCGCCGGTGTCCGACTGCCCTGCGCAAATGCCGATTGTCGATACAACCAAAAGCGCCAGCCAGGCCGCTTTCTCAATTCGGGGGAGGCCCACGTTCGCTCACCAGGCAGACCCGCCCCAGGCCGGTCCGCCACACATTTCTGAGAGGTGAGTCAAACGTAGCGCTTTCGCTAAACTGGTTACAGCGAATGTTTATCGATGAAGCCAAAATTCGGGTAAAAGCCGGTGACGGCGGTAATGGATGCATGGCGTTTCGCCGCGAAAAGTTCGTTCCCCGCGGCGGACCCTCCGGTGGCGACGGCGGCCACGGAGGTAACGTTATCCTCGAAGCCAGCCAGCGCCACAACACCCTCGTCTATTTCCGCTTCAATCCCGAGCACAAAGCCGAGCGCGGCGAACACGGCATGGGCTCCAACTGCACCGGCCGCGACGCCAAAGACACCGTCCTCAAAGTTCCGGTCGGCGCCATGCTCTTCGACGCCGATACCGGCGAGCTCGTCCACGACTTCACCCGCCCCGACGAGCGCCTCATCATTGCGCGCGGCGGACGCGGTGGCCGCGGCAATCAGCACTTCGCCACACCCACTCACCAAGCCCCGCGCGAGCACGAACTCGGCCGCGCCGGCGAAGAGCGCACCTACCGCCTCGAGCTACGCGTCCTCGCCGACGTCGGCCTCGTCGGCTATCCTAACGTCGGCAAATCCACCCTTATCTCGCGCATCTCCGCCGCGCGTCCCAAGATCGCCGACTACCCCTTCACCACTCTTGAACCGCAACTCGGCGTCGTTTCCATCGGCGAAGCACCCTACGAAGAAAGCTTCGTCGTCGCCGACATCCCCGGCCTCATTGAAGGCGCGCACCTCGGCGCCGGACTCGGTACCCAGTTCCTCCGCCACATCGAGCGCACCCGCATCCTCGTCCATCTCGTCGATGTATCCGATGCGGACGGTCGCCCCGATCCCATGGAGGATTTCCGCGTCATCATGGAGGAACTCAAAAGCTTCGGTCACGGCCTCGACGAGAAGCCCATGATCGTCGTCGCCTCCAAAGTGGATGTCGCCAATCCTGCCAAGCTCAAAAAATTAGAAACGATGGCGAAGCGCCGCAAGCTCCCCTTCTACGCCATCTCCGCCGTCACCGGCCTCGGCGTCGAGAAGCTCAAATACGCCGTCGGCGAACGCGTCCGCGACCTCCGCGCCGAATCGCCTGCCGTCCCCGCTGCCAGCTAGCTAAGGCGCACCCATCAGAAAAGAAATATCGCCCACCTTATAAGTGACCTTCCCCTTGCCCGCCGGCTCAGGAGCAACCTTGCCCGCCCTAACTGTCTCAAACGCGACCACCAACTGCGGCAGCACCGTCGGCGACGCCGCGGGAACATTGTGCGCGCCCAGCACTCGTTTCACCTGCGGAGCCAGAGCCGCCAATCGTCGCACCGAGCGGTCGTACGCTGCCAAATCGGTTTCCGGACGATACAGCCAGATCGTCCCGGGATAAAACGTGTCCCCGGTGAACAGCAATCCGTCCTCCGGCTCAAATAGCGAGATGGCGTCCGGCGTGTGACCCGGCGTGGCAATGATCTGTAACCGCCGTCCTCCCAGATCGATCCACTCGCCATCGTGCACGTACGACGTAATCTTCCACGGCCGCGTCGCATACGCCGTTGGATCGAACCCCGCGGGCAGGTCGCCGCACGTCTCCCCCCTCTGGATCTCAGCCTGCGCGGCCTCACGCGATCCCTGTGCGTTGCGCCGGCTAAAGCTCGTGTCCATGCTGTATACCGTGTCGAACTGCCAGTTATTGCCCACATGATCGTTGTGCGTGTGCGAGTTGACCACCACCACCGGCAATTGAGTCAGTTCGTCCGTCAGTCCTCTCAAATTGCCGATTCCCATCCCCGTGTCGAAAAGCATCGCCCGCGTACGGCCGACGATCAGATAGCTGATGGTCTCTTCGGACTGGTGCGGTTCGTAAATCGCAAACGTATCGGGCGCGACTCGATAGACCTCAAACCACCCATCGTTCGCCGGCACACGCGCGAGGCTCTTGTATTCCGGACGCGGAAGAGCGCGGCACCACCCGGGCACCGGCGCTTGGCCCATCGCACCAGCGGCCATCGCAGCGGAGAGAACTAAACCCCCGAGCACCCGCGCAGAACCCATCACTCGCCGTCTACGCACTCATCCCCCACACGCTCGCCACGCACAACCCCGCCTGCGCCACCACCATCACCCCCATCGCCCACAGAAACGCCTTCCGCCAACGTGTTTCCAGAGCATCCGCGAAGACCCCGCCCACAAACGTGATCAGAAACGGCAGCGCCCACAGCCACGGTTCCGACGGCTCCCCAGTCGTTATCAGCAGCATCAACGGCGCGCCCACCAGCAAAGGAGCCGTGTTCCCGAAATACCGCGACCGACGCGACACCGCGTAAAGCGCCAACGCCCCAAGCAGCCCAACGGTGAATGCGGCGTTCGCCGGGCTCGCGAAAAACCACTTCGCCGGTTCCAGCGAAACCCACATTCGCCCCGCCGCGCTCCGAAACACGTAGCTGAACGCATCTGGATGAAACGCATACGACGCGAACAGCAGGAAAAACGCCCCCAGCACCCACACAATCAGCAGCGTCGGAATGTACGCTCGCCGCGTCTCCGCCACCCACGCCATGAAAATCACCGTGAAGACCAGCGCCACCACAAACGCCGCAATGTGCGCCGCCGCCGTGAACCCTAATGCCACCGTCAGCAGCACAATTCTCGGTCGCCATTTCTTCTTTGGTCCCTGCAGCGCGTGCGAAACCCCAATCGCGGTATAAATCACCGAGAAAACGCCCAGCGCCGCCAGAATTTCGTTGTTGGGATACGTCGACGCCCGCACCACCGCCGGTGTGAAGCAGTAAAGCGCCAGAGAAATGTAACCGCCCTCGTTACCAAATAGCCGTCGCGTCACCCACCACAGGCACGCCCCCAGCGCCAGCCCCGCCAAAATAAAGGGCAGCCGCAGCACCAGCTTGATCGCGCCCACCTCATGCCGCATCTCCCACGTCGAGGTTGTTGCCGCCTGTCCGAAAACAATACGTTCCAGCGTCAGCGGCAGCCCTGCTGCACGGTACGCCAGCGTTCCGTCGTGAATATTCCCGCAGGTTGTGAAGTAGCCCGTCAGCGGCGAGGGCCGCTCCCACATCTCCCGCCCGCAGCGCGCAAACTGATAATCCGTCTCCGAAAGCCTTTGTCGCGCGCTCACCCAAAGGCACTGCCCCAGCAGAAGCAGCAGCAGTACCGCCGCGAGCTTCTGCGGACGCTCGAATCGAAATTTCCGCAGCTGGTAGATGGTTCCGCCTGATCCCATCGAGCTTTCAGCAGTGTACCGGAGCGATTCGCCCCCCGCCCTTCCTCACTTTTCCCTGATGCGTACACTCGCCGCCGCCGATAGACAAAGTGAATCGCCGAGCCAGAGGATTTCTGCTGCGGCGAGCCTGCGAGTGCGCAAGCCATCCATGGCCTCTCCGCTGCAATCCGGAACACCCCAACAGGCGCTGGTCCCGTCCGTACCCATCACTGCGCCCAACCGCTACCTCGGCCGTCAACCCATCCTTGATGCCCAACGCCGTCTCTTCGGCTACGAACTCTTCTACCGCGCCGGCAAAGTCGATCACTTCTCCGGCGATCCCGATCTGGCCACGCGCGAGGTCATCGACCATTGGCTGCTGCTCATTCCCGACTCCACCCGCACCTCCTCCTTCGTGAACTGCACCCGCACCGCCCTCGTCGACGGCCTCATCACGCTCCTTCCCCCGGAGTCCACCGTCCTCGAGATTCTCCCCAACATCGAACCCGATCCCGACGTCATTGATTGCTGCCTTGCCCTCAAAAAACAGGGCTATCGCTTCGCTCTCGACGGCTTCCTCCCCCAGTCCTCGCGCGCTCCCTTCCTCCGCTTCGCCGACTTCATCAAGATCGACTTCCTTGCCGCGGACTTCGACCTCCGCCGCGAGGTCTATGCCATGGCTGCCGGCTGTGGCGCGCATCTCCTCGCCGAGAAAATTGAAACCGATATCCAGCTGCGCATCGCCATCTCCGAAGGCTGCACCCTCTTTCAGGGATACTTCTTTTCGCTACCCGTCCTGCTCTGCTCTCACACCATCCCCCAGAACTACTTCGCCTACCTCAAGCTCCTCGCCGCGCTGCATCATTCCCCAACCGATCTGCGCAAAATCGAAAAGCTCATCTCCGCCGACGCCTCGCTCTGCTATCGCGTCCTGCGTCTCGCGAATTCCGCGCTCCAGGGGCATCCCGGCATCATCTCCACCATTCGCGAGGCGTTGCTGTTGGTCGGTGATGACGCGGTCCGCAAGATGGTCACCGTCGCCATGGCCGGTGCGCTGACCGCCCATCGCTCCCTCCCGCTCATTTCCATGGCCCTCTCCCGCGCCCAGTTCTGCGAGCTCCTCGCGCCCTCGCTCTCCGAGCAGCCCGCCCAGTTCTATCTCCTTGGCATCCTTTCTCTGCTCGACGTGCTCCTCGAAACCCCTCTCTCGCGCATCCTGCAGGTGCTCCCTGTCGCCCCCGCCATGAAATCGGCGCTGGAGGGCGATCGCAGCGCCGCCAGCCGCGCCCTCGATCTGGTCCGCAGCCTCGAAGCCTGTGATTGGAATCGCTGCGAGCAAATCCAGCATCTGCTCGGTCTGGCGGAAGGCGCCATCGCCGCTATGTATGCCCAGTCGCTGCGCTGGGCCTCCACCATGGTCAGCCAGGAACTCCTTCCCTGACCTGCGGTCCCCGTCCGCTGCCCACGACCAGCGACCCGCCACGAGCCACCAGCCCCGCCGACCCTCCCTCTCTCTATAATCGGAACGGATGACCAGCCTGCGTACGGCCAAGCGGTTCGTGTTTCCCCTGCTCGGTCTGTGGGTGTTGCTCTACGCCTCGTTCTCCGTCTTTACCCCTCCCCTGCTCGACGGCTCCGACGCCCTCACTGCCGTCATTGCCCGCGAAATGCTCATCGGCGGCCACTGGATCACCCCTTGGGCCAACGGCATCCGCTACGCCCAGCGTCCTCCGCTGCTCTACTGGGCTGTCGCCGTCAGCTTCGGCATCTTCGACGTCAGCGACTGGGCCGCGCGCATCCCCCTCGCCCTGGGGACTCTGGCCCTCTTCATCGCCACCTTCTCATTCGGGCGCCGCCTCTTCCACTCGCCGGCCGCGGCCTTCTACGCCGCGCTCACCCTCCTCACTTCCTGTGGAGTCTTCCTCTTCGGCCATCTCCTTCTGCGCGACGTCTTCCTTTGCCTCTGGCTCACCCTCGCCCTCAACTTCTTCTGGCGTTCGCTCCATCAGGAAAAGCACGTCCTCGAAAGCACCATCGGCTTCGCTGTCTGTTGCGCCCTGGGCGTCCTCACTCGGGGGCTCGCCGGCGCCGTTCTTCCCCTGGTTATCGCTTTTCTCTATCTGCTCTTCACCGGCAACCTGAAATACTTCGCCCGCTGGCAGATCGTCCCCGCCGTCCTGGCCTTTCTCGCTGTCGTTTTGCCGTGGCACATCGCGGTGGACAGGGCCAATGTTCGCGAGGCGATGGTCGCCCTCCTGCCCCCCATGGCCGGCGGACGCGTCC
Source organism: Acidobacterium sp. (assembly GCA_003152415.1). Lineage (GTDB taxonomy): Bacteria > Acidobacteriota > Terriglobia > Terriglobales > Acidobacteriaceae > Palsa-343. The sequence continues at coordinate 15,582 of PMAD01000142.1, read as the reverse complement.
CCCTCCTCGTTTTCTGGCTCCTGCCTCTTCTTTGGATCGCTCCCTGGTCCATCTTTTCCCTCCGCGCTCTCCGCATCGGCGCCGCCTCACCCGATCCCGACCGCCGCGGCCAGGCCCGTCTCCTCTGCGTCCTCTGGATCCTCGCCGTCCTCGTCTTCTTCAGCTTCGCCGCCCGCCAGGAATTCAATCTCCTCTCCGCGCTCCCGCCCATGGCCCTCCTTGCCGGCGGATGGCTCGCCGAAGACGAGTCTCTCCCCCACCACCAGGGCCGCATCGCTGCATGGATCCTCTTCTTCCTCGGCATGGCTGC
>PMAD01000142.1:4850-15185 GCA_003152415.1 Acidobacterium sp. | reverse complement strand
GCTTCCTCGCCGGCATGATCGTTGCGATTCTTATCGCTGCTCATCTCGCGCTCAATATCTTTTCTCCGGTGCTGTCCTCGGCCATCCTCGCCGAAGCCATCAAGCCCGAAGTCCGCCCCAGCGAACTCGTCGTCGTCAACGGCCCGTTTGAAAACGCCACCTCCTTCGCTTTTTATCTCGAACGCTCCGTGCTCCTCCTCAATCCACCCGCCATGTCGAACGCCGCTCCGCCCCCCGCTCCCTGTACCGCAGCCGCCCACGTGCAGACCGAGTTCACCGTCGAGGCGACCAACGGCCCGCCGCCCGCTCCGTCGTATCAAATCGACAACGCCGCCCTCTGCGGACTCTGGCAAAGCCAGCAGCGCGTCTGGCTCTGGACCACCCCCCAGACCCTCCCCACCCTTCCCGGCGACATCTACGTCATCGGTCGCAGCGGCGGCAAAGAAGTCGTCAGCAACCAGCCCAACGTCGGCGGCGCCAGCTTCTAGTTCGTCGATGGTCCTGTCGGCGACCCGGCTTTGCGGCCCGCTGTCGTTCGCGCGGACTGAACGCCGACGGTTCGCTGATCCCGCTCTCTGTACCCTGCACCCTGTACCCTTCGTCCCACCCCCTGGTCGTACCCACAAATCCATCTAAAGTTGGTTGTTTACTGCGATGTTAATCCGGCATCCTTGCCAGACCTATGCTCAAAGCCTCCGCCGGGCTGCTCTGCCTTCTTTCTGTCGCCTTCGCCGCTGCCGCTCAGACCCTCGTCTCCGCACCCGCCGCCGCTGCCCCAGCCGCCGCGCCCGGCCACCCCGTCACCCTTTCCATCTACGAGCGCGCCCGCAACGACAACTGGCAGTGGTTCGCCGCCCCGCCCTACAACGACAGCTATTCCTACATCCAGTCCCTCCTCCGCATCAGCGTCGCCCAGCGCGTCAATCGCTGGGACTGGCAAACAGAGCTGTCGCAGACCTGGATCGGACCCCTGCCCAGCGACTCCGTTTCCACCGTTACCGCGCAGGGCCAGCTCGGCCTCGGCGGCACCTACTACGCTTCCAACAGCAACAACACCGAACCCGCCGCCGCCTTCTTCAAGCAGGGATTTCTCCGCTACAACGGTGGCGACGACAAAAACATCCGCCTCGGACGCTTCGAATTCTTCGATGGCGTGGAAACCCATCCCAAAGACTCCACCGTCCTCTGGCTCCAGAACAACCGCGTGCAACAGCGCCTCGTCGGGAACTTCGGATTCAGCAATGCCATGCGCAGCTTCGACGGCGCCGACGCCCATCTGGGCTCCGGCTCGTGGGATCTGACCGCCATGGCCGGTCGCGCCGACCAGGGCGTCTACAACATGAACGGCAATCCTGAGCTCAACGTCGACATCCAATACCTGGCCTTCACCCGCATTGCCGCTCACGGCCGCATCGTCGCACGCGCCTTCGGCCTCGGCTATCACGACGGACGCCCCGGCATCACCAAAACCGACAACCGCCCCCTCGCCGTCCGCGCCGCCGACCACAAAAACATCCGCCTCGGCACTTACGGCGGCGACCTCATCGCCACGCAGCCCGCCGGTCCCGGCACCTTCGACTTCGTCTTCTGGGGAGCCCTCCAAAACGGCAACTGGGGCGCGCTCACCCAAAGCGCCGGAGCCACCGCCCTCGAAGGCGGCTATCGCTTCACCAAGGTCCCCACCATGCCCTGGTTCCGCGGCGGATGGTGGCGCTCCACCGGCGACAACGACCCCACCGACTCGAAAAACAACACCTTCTTTCAGGGCCTGCCCACCCCGCGCGTCTACGCCCGCCTGCCCTTCTACAACCTCATGAACTCGACCGACAGCTTCGTCCAGGTCGTCGACAAACCTTACAAGACCTGGGACCTTCGCAGCGATCTCCACTGGCTCGACCTCACCTCGGGCCATGACCTCTGGTACCTCGGCGGCGGCGCCTTCGACAACAAGGTCTTCGGATTTACCGGCCGCACCGCCAACGGCCACACCTCTTTCGCCTCCGTCGCCGACATCAGCTCCGACTGGCAAGCCACTCACAATGTCGCCCTCAACTTCTACTACGGTCACGGATGGGGCAAGAGCGTCGTTGGCGCGATCTACCCCACCGATAAAACCATCCAGCTCGGCTACGTTGAACTCATCTACCGCTGGGGCATCACCTCCGGAGCAGCGAAGTCGAAGTAAAAGGGAACTGCGGTCGCATTCGGCCCGTTAGAAACGAATCCAATTCGGCCTGACAACTTAGAATGACCTCCTGTGCTCAGCGCCACAGAATCCGATCGCGTGCAGGTCGTTCTCGTCAACAGCCGCAACCCCCTCAACATCGGTGCGGCCGCCCGCGCCATGTCCAACTTCGGATTCCCCCACCTGCGCGTGGTTCATCCCTACCCTGTGGCGTTTCGGGAGGCCAAGTCAGCCGTTGATGCCGAGCCCGTCCTCGCAGCGGCCGAAGAGTTCGAGCAGCTACACGAGGCCGTCGCGGACTGTTCCCTCGTCGTCGGTACGACCGCTGGCTCCCGGCGCGATCTCGAGGAGCCGCTCTCCTCTCTCGAAGCCGCCGCCTCAATCATCCGAACCCGCCTCCGCTCTGGTTCCCGCGTAGCGATCCTCTTCGGATCGGAGAAGGTCGGCTTGTCCAATCACGACCTGAGCCATTGCCAGCTGCTGCTCCGTATTCCCACCCGATCCGACCACTCCTCCATGAACCTGGGGCAGGCAGTCGCCATCGTCATGTACGAGCTCATTCGGCAGACAGCGCCCGAAGCCACAAACGAGACGCCGGCCGCGGCCCCCGATCCGCCCCTCGCCACTGCCGGAGAAAAAGAACGCCTCATCACCCTCCTCCTCGAAGCGCTCTCCATCAATGGCTACCCGCATCGCACCACTCCGGCCACCATCGAGGCAAAGGTTCGCCGCCTCGTCCGCCATCTCGCGCTCACACCCTCTGACCTGCACCACTGGCTCGGCCTTCTCCGCCAACTCCTCTGGAAGCTCCGCGCGACCCAACGCCCGCCACAAGAATGACCCCGCGCCAGCCGCCGTTTTCTGCCCGCCGCCCGTCCCCGGCCCTATAATCCTTCCACCCCATGGCCGACCCCGCATTCGCCATCGATAAAGCTCTCCAATCCGATCTCCGCGCCGCCCACGTGATTCAGCTCGCCGGCAAGCGAGCCCTCCGTGCCGCCTTCGTCGGCTTCTTCGTCGACATGTTCGACGCCTATCTCCCCGTCGTTGCGCTCGCCCCCGCCATGGTCTACTTCCAGCCGCCCACGCTGAGCCCAGCGCTGCAATCCACCCTGTTCTACGTCGTCTTTGCGCTCTCCCTGGTCGGCCGCCCCGTGGGCGCCGCGCTCTTCGGCCATTACAGCGACAAGATCGGCCGCCGGCGCGTCACCCTCATCTCCATGGCCGGTTTCGCGCTGGTCACCTTCCTCATCGGCCTTCTGCCCGGCTACGAAACCTGGGGACTCTCGAGCGTCGCGCTCCTCATCGTCCTGCGCTTCGTCGATGGCGTCTTTCTCGGTGGCGAATACACCGGCGCCAATCCCCTCGCCATGGAGTACGCCCCGAAGGCCAAACGCGGCATCTGGTCCGCATTCATCCACACTGGCTTTCCCATTTCGCTGGTGGTCATGTCGCTGCTCACCGCCGCCCTGCTGCGCTGGATCCCCGCGGGCTCCGCGCATTCCGCCTATGCCGTCTGGGGCTGGCGCATTCCGTTTTTCCTCGGAGCCCTGCTCGCTGCCGGCGTGTTCGTCTATGCTTACCGCCACGTTCCTGAGAGCAAAGTCTGGGCCAACGCGCAAAAAGTCCGCTCCCCCCTCAAAGAACTCGCGCGCGGCGACAATCCACGCGTGCTGTTCCAGGTTTTCCTCGTCATGAGCGGCGCGTGGTTCACCCTCAACACCGTCACCTCCATCCTCCCCGGTGTCCTTGCCCTCCGCCACGTCAACAGCATCGTGGTTACGAACGCCCAACTCATTGAGAACCTGATCATGATGTTCGTGTTTGTCCCCTTCGGCATCCTCGGGCAACGCATCGGCCGCAGAACCGTCCTCTCCCTCCTCGGCCTCGCCGGATGCACCATCGGTCCCATCCTTTATTACGTGCTCGTGAAGTCCGGCTACAGAAGTACCGTCGAGATCGTCGTGCTCGTCACTCTCATCAATCTCTGCGCCACGCCCGTCTGGGCCTTCGTGACCGCCTACATCAACGAGCGCTTCAGCACTGGCGTGCGCGCCTGCGGCTACGGCATCGGCTACAGCGCCGCCACCATCATCCCGGCTTTCACTTCCTTCTACATGCTGGGACTCAAAGCCCTCGGCATGCCCTACGAGTACACCGAAGTGGCCCTCTTCGCCCTGGGCGGCCTGCTGCTGCTCGTCGGAGCTCTCTCCGGGCCCGAAACCCGCCACGTCGAAATCTCATAACCGCGACTCATCCCTTCCCGCCAGCCTGGTGTCGGGAATCCTCGCCCCTCATCGCAAAGTGCGTGCCCCGAGCCCCCGCCCGGCCCCACACTCCACGCTGAGAGGTAATATCCGATGCTATTCAAAGGGCACTTCCTTCCCATCATCCTTTGCGCCGGGTCTGTGCTCCTCGCGCAGCCCCTCCGCGCGCAATCGCCGCAAACCTGGGATCTGCCCCACGGAACCGCCGTCAAAGACGCTGGTCCGCGCAGCTACCACTTCTCCGTCGTCTACTACACCGCCAACCGCACCGGCGAAGTCATCCACCGTCAGCAGATCGCTGGCGACTACACACGCGGCCTCCCCAACGGAGAAGTCGAGTGGAAGAATGTAGTCGACGCACAAGCCGACGGAGCCACCGCTCCGTTCCCTGCGACACCAAAGCTCGACTTCATGCAAGGCTTCCGCTATCGCAACGACATCGGCGCAACCATGTCCGCGGATTTCTTCAAATCCTTCCCCCCGACCGCCGTCATGGAGCGTAACCTCGTGTGGGACACAGGCATGTTCGAGGCGTTCGCCGAGAATTATTTCGATCAGCTCAAACTCAATGTTCCTCTGCACACCGGCCAGGACCAGGAAGTGAAGATGCCGGATGTCGGCACATTCCACAATCGCGACATCGTCCTCGAATACGTTGGCCGCTCGCAGCGCAACGGCCAGGACTGTGCTCTCATCGACTACCGCGCATTCTTCAACCCGCTCCAGATTGCCAGCGGAGGCATGACCCTGAACGGCCGCAGCGATTACTGGGGCGAAATCTGGGTCTCCCTCGCCACAAAACAAATCGAGTACGCGACCATCAATGAGGAAGTCAACGGAGAATTGAAGCTCCCCGGCCAGGACGCCGCGCAGCCCCTCAGCGTCTTCCGCGTCGGCTCCTTCGAACCGGTCGCGGGGAAATGAGGGAGTTGGCCCATGACCTCCTTCGTTAGTTCTGTGCGGGGCCGATGGATCTTCTCGATCCTGGTCACCAATCTCTCCGTCGGCCTCGTGCTCCTCATCCTGGCCGTTGCCGGCCAGTTTCCCACTGCTCATGTCTTCTTCAGGACGCTCGCCTACACCCTGATCTTTGCCAATCTCACCGGCATCCTCGGCATGGCCATCATGGGGGCCATCACGGAACGGCTCGCGCGCCGCCAGCTCCCGGTGGTTGCCGTCGCCATCGCGTGCATCACGTTCGTCGTGCCGCTGGGCTGTCTCGCGGCCCAGGCCCTTCTCATTCTCCTCGGCTTCGCTGCTCGCCAAAACTTTTGGGCTCAGTACCTGCACACTCTCAAAGTGGCGATGCCCCTCGCCATCGTCTTCGGACTTGGCGCGCTGGCTTACGCCTCCCTGCGCGGCCGACTGGAAGTTGCCGAGCTGCGGCTTCGCCAAAAAGAACTGGCCGAAGAGCGCACCAGCAAGCTCGCCGCCGAAGCCCGGCTTCGCTCCCTCGAATCGTGGATCCATCCTCACTTCCTCTTCAACACCCTCAACTCCATCAGTGCGCTCATCGCCTCCGATCCCGCCCGCGCCGAACAAATCGTCGGCCGCCTCGCCACCCTGTTGCGCGCCTCCCTCGATTCCAGCAATCATTCCCTCATCCCGCTCCGCCAGGAACTCTCCATGGTCGAAAGCTACGCCGACATCGAAAAGGTCCGCTTCGGCGAAAAGCTCCGCGGCTCCGTGCAAATCCCGGCCGAGCTGCAGGAAACCAAAGTCCCGCCCTTGTCCGTGCAGTCCCTCGTCGAAAACGCCGTCAAGCACGGCATCACTCCGCAGCCCAACGGCGGGGAATTCAAGGTCACCGCGCGCGCCACCGACGGCGCCGTCCACATCGAGGTCCGCGATTCCGGCCCCGGTTTCGATTTCGCCGCGATCCCCGGCGGCCACGGCCTCGACAAGCTCGTCCAGCGCCTTGACGCCCTCTACGGCGCCAGCGCTAGCCTCAGCGTCTCCCGTCACGACGGCTATTCTGTTGTGGAAATGATCGTGCCCCGCGTATGAAACTGCGCGCCTGGCTCGTCGACGACGAACCCCTCGCCCTCGAACGTCTGCGTCGCCTTCTCGATCGCACCGGCCGCGTCGAAGTCATCGGCGCAACCACCAGTCCCGAAGATGCCGTCGCCGCCCTCACCGCCGACCCTCCCGACGTCTGCTTCCTCGACATTCAAATGCCCCGCCTCAACGGCTTCGAAGTTCTTGCGCGCCTGCCCACCCAGCCCATCGTCATCTTTACCACCGCGTACGACCAGTACGCGCTCAAGGCCTTCGGCGTAAACTCCGTCGACTACCTCCTCAAGCCCATCGAACCCGAAGCCCTCGATCGCGCCCTCAATAAAGTCGAGCGCCTCCGCGGTTCAGAACAGACCTCCGCCCAGCCCGACCTGCAAACCCTCCTCACCCAAATCACTGGCGTCCTGCGCGAAGCAAAACCGGAATATCCCGACCGCATCGCCTCCCGCCTCGGCGACCGCCTCTGGTTCCTCGACCTCGACAAAGTCACCCATTTCTACGCCGAAGACAAGCTCAGCTGGGCCGTCTCCGAAGGCAAGCCCTACTGCGTCGACCACTCCATCGCCGAACTGGAAAAGAAACTCGACCCGAAACGATTCGCCCGCATCCATCGCGCCACGCTCGTCAACCTCGAGTGGATCCGTGAAGTCTCGTCTCTCCCCGGAGGCAGCCTCAACATCCGCCTCAAAGACGACAAAGCCACCGACCTCACCGTCGCCCGCGACCGCGCCCACCACTTCAAAACCCAGGCTGGCTTTTAAACCCTGGCCAATCGCATAGCGGCCTGCAAAAACCGCCCCCAACAGGAAACCGCGGTAGTTGAGCGAGACCACGAAAGGGACCAGAATGCAAACGCGAAAAAATTTATCGTCAATTCTCATGCTCGCTCTCTTCAGCGCGCAGGTCCCGCCCGCGGCGGATCTTTCTCCCCAATCCTGGAATGCCGCCGACAGGACGCGCGTGGAAGCTCTGCAAATGAGTCCCTTTCCACCGCGGGCCGGCGCGGTCCAGGGAAGCACCGCAATCATCTGCGACACCGGTTCTCCCATTGCCGTGTATGCGGGCATGGAGGCATTGAAAAAAGGCGGGACCGCCGCCGACGCCGCAGCCACCGTCGCTCTCACGCAGATCGCAACGGAACTCGGCTCCTACATCTCCTACGCAGGTGTTCTCCAGCTCCTCTATTACGACGCAAAGACAAACAAGGTCTACTCGCTCGGTGCCGGATGGAATTCTTACCGAGCCGAGAGCGACCCCAAAAGCATTCCCGCTTCCGCTCTCGGGCTCCCCGGGCAGTTGACGACGAATGACACGAATACGGAGGGCCGCAAGACTCTGATACCCGGCTTCATGGCCGGAATTGAGGCCATGCACAAACGCTTCGGCAAACTTCCCTTTCAGGATCTGTTCCAGCCTGCGATCTGGTACGCCGAAAACGGTGTGAAGGTAACGCCACTCCTCGCCTTCTACTTCTCCTCGCAGGGCAAGTTCCTGTCGCGAACTGCGGAGGGTCGGCGATTCCTGCATCAGGCCGGCAACGAAATGCCGAAGGCTGGCGATCGCTTCGTTCAGATCGATCTGGCAAAGACACTCCGCGGCGTCGCCCAGCACGGCGCGCAATCGATGTACACCGGATCCTGGGGAAAGCTGTTCGTCTCCGCCGTTCAGAACAACGGCGGCAAGGTCACGACGGGCGACATGGCTGCTTACCAGCCCACATGGGCGGAGTCCATCTCCACGAGATTTGCGGGATGGTCGGTCTTTGCTCCGGGCGGTTCCAACGAAGGCGGGCAGCAGGTTCTGGAGGCTCTGAATTTCGCAGAGGAGATGAAGCTCGACCAGCAGCAGCCCTATTGGAAGGACCCTGCGGTTTTCAGCCACCTCTCGCGAATCCTGCAGTTCGTCGAAACGGGCCCATATTCCACTCCGGAAGTAGCCGCGTTCCAGCGCGAACACAATCTCAACTTCTCTTCGGACGACCGCGTTACGAAGGCGTACGCGAAGGCGATGACCCCGATGCTCCAGCGCGATCCGCTTTCGGTTCCGGCTCCGCAGGGTCCTCACCATAGCGCCGGTGTTGTCGTGGTCGATCGCTGGGGAAACGTAGCTGCCCTCGTGCACTCCATCAACACCATGCCCTGGGGAACAACCGGAATCGTTGTCGGGGGAATTCCCCTGTCCGATGCCGCGGGATTTCAGCAAAGTCGCCTCGTCAATGTCAAACCGGGCGCTCGCGTTCCCGACGATATGGCCCCCGCCATCGTTTTGAAAGCTGGCAAGCCCGTCCTGGCTGTTGCCACCGTCGGCGTCTCCCTGGTTCCGGAGACGGTGCGCGTCATTCTCGGAGCTTTGGGAAACCACGCTGATCCAGGCACTCTGCTGGCCGCGCCTCCCTTGCTCTACAATTTTGAGGCTCCAGAGCCAGGCAAGTCCTGGGCATGGAAGCGGCAGCTTGTCCCGGATGGAGCTTACGATGCCGGCTTCCTTCAGCAGTTGCAATCGCTCGGCGTCGACGTGCGCGAGGAAACAAAGGCGCAGGTCCTCTCCCTCAGAGGCACCGCCGCGTTCGTAACCATCGACGAGACGGGTCTGCGCAGTGCAGAGGACCCCAACGTTATAGACTTCGCGGACGCCAATTGAGGGGTCAAAACCCAGGCTACCGTATAGTCATCCGCGCTGAACGCACATCCCCCCAAGGCCCCCGCAAAGGTATAAGAAATTCAGCAGGGAATCCGATGCACCCATGACAACATCCGCCTATGACGTGATCGTCGTCGGGCTGGGCGCCGCAGGCAGTGCCGCCCTCTGCCACGCAGCGCTCGGCGGAGCGCGCGTCCTCGGCATCGATCGCTTTCATCCGCCGCATGAGTTTGGCTCCAGCCACGGCGAAACCCGCATCACCCGCCAGGCAATCGGTGAAGGTCTGCAGTTTGTCCCTCTGGTCCTGCGCGCCAACATCCTGTGGCGCGAACTCGAAGCAGCAACCGGCAAGCAACTTCTCGTTCAGAAGGGCGGACTGGTCCTCGCAGATGATTCGACGCACGGCCCGGGCGCGGCGTTCTTCCGGCAGACCGTCGAAGCCGCGCGCCAATTCACGATTCCCCATCAAATCCTGAGCTTCTCCGAAGTACGAGACAGGTTTCCGCAGTTTGCTTTTCCAAACGGCGACGGAAGAGCCGCGTATTTTGAGCCCGGCGCTGGCTACCTCTTCGTGGAAAAGTGCATAGCGGCCCATCTGGACTTGGCCAGGCAGAAAGGCGCATCGATTCACGGCGGAGAAATTGTGAACTCCATCGTCCCTTCTTCGAGCCACGTTCTGGTTCAGACCGATCAGAACAGTTACACAGCTTCCTCTGTGGTCCTGACCCCCGGTCCCTGGATGCCCGATTGGGTGGCACAGATATGCGGCCTTACCGCGAACACATTTCAGGTCTACCGGCAGACTCTCTATTGGTTAGCCATCGGCCAGCGGCGACATCTCTTCTCGCCCGAGCGGATGCCGGTATTTATCTGGAGCACGGCGTCCCGGGAAAAGAATTTCTACGGCTTTCCCAGTCTCGACGGTGAAAGTCTGAAGATCGCAACCGAACAATTCGACTCGCTCACTGCTGCGGATGCGGTCCCCATCGCCATAGAAGAGGAGCAAGTGCGAAGCTTTCACCGCGAACTTGTGCGGGAGCGGTTCCCCGATGTCACCGCAAAAGCGGTCAGGACCACGACCTGCTTTTATACGATGACCGCGGATCACAGCTTCGTCATCGATCACGCCGTCGATTCCGATCGCCTCTGGTTTGCGTCGGCTTGTTCTGGACATGGCTTCAAACATTCCGCAGCCATCGGCGAAGCGCTTGCACAGAAAGCCCTGGG
>PMAD01000142.1:0-4823 GCA_003152415.1 Acidobacterium sp. | reverse complement strand
CGTGCACGCTCAGCGTCCGCGGATCCTTCACCCTCTGCATCAGCCCCGCCGCAACCAGCATGAAAACGCCGCCCGCAATGATTGCGTAGATGCGATTGTTGCCGAGCAGATGGACCATGATCCACCCAAAAAATAACGACGCCAAAATCTCCGGCGTCACGATGAAGAAGTTGAAGATCCCCATATACACGCCGGTCCTCTCCGGGGGCAGGGAAGCGGCCAGCACCGCATAGGGCATCGAGAGCGTGCTTGCCCACGCGATCCCAATCCCCACCATGGTCAGCAGCAGCACGTACTTGTCGTGGATCACCACCACCGACATCAATCCCAGCGCGCCGCACACAAGGCAAAGCGAGTGGGTGTGTTTGCGCCCCAGCTTTCTCGCCATCGGCGCCAGCACAAACGAAAATCCGAAGCATACTGCGGAGTAAACCGCAAAGCAGATCCCACCCCATTCCACGCCCGCCTTGTACAGCGGCGACGCCGGATCGCTCGCGCCGAAAACGTTGTGCGCCACGGCCACCGGAAAATACAGCCACATGCAAAACAGCCCCAGCCACGTGAACAACTGCACCGGCCCCAGTTTGCGCATCGCATCCGGCATCTCTGCAATCGCCTGCAGAATCTCCTTCGCATTCGCCGCCAGCCCCGCCTTCTGCGCGTTCGCCTTGCGAAAAGCCTCCAGATCCTCCGGCGGATACTCCTTCGTCGTCACAATCGTCCACAACACCGCGCCAAGAAACACGGCAGCCCCGATGTAGAACGAAAGCCGCACCGTCGTCGGAATCACGCGCGCGTCCCCGGCAGCCTGCTGCAGGCGAAACACATTCGTCAGCAGCCACGGCAGCGCCGACGCGATCACCGCGCCCAGCCCGATAAACAAACTCTGCATCGCAAAACCGCTGGTGCGCTGTCCCTCCGGCAGAATGTCCGCGACAAACGCGCGGAACGGCTCCATGCTCACGTTGATCGAAGCGTCCAGGATCCATAGCATCCCCGCCGCCATCCACAACGCTGCGCAGTTCGGCATCAGGATCAGCATCAGCGAGCTCAGGATCGCGCCGGTCAGGAAATACGGCCGCCGCCGTCCCAGCCGCCCCCACGTGCGATCGCTCGCGTGCCCAATGATCGGCTGGATCAGCAGACCGGTCAGCGGCGCCGCCAGCCACAGAATCGGAATCTGATCGGCNNAAGCTCATGTTCCAGATTTGCCAGAAACTGCGGTCCGGCTTGCGAAAGGTCGCTCCCCTTGTCGCCGGGCCCGTCCCCGGTTGCGTATTAAGCTCGGTCTGCGTGCTCATTGCCAGTCCCGTCCCGCTTCAAACCGAGCGTCCAACGCCCGTCGAAGCGCCGCAAGCATAGCACTCGGAACCCTCAGTGCGGAACAGAACCGGCGTACCCAACGGTTGACCATCCCCGCCCTTGCCCGATAAACTGGATTGGTTTGGCGATCCTGCCCGTCCCGCGTGTCTCCGGGACCCTTTCCGAGCGGCTCAATCCGCCGGGGAGTGCAAGAGTTCCGCCCAGCTCAGATTTTTTGTCGCGCCCGCCGGCTTTCGGTGGATCCTTGTCGCGGGCGCCGGAGGAATTATGTACGCGGTCATCCGCACTGGTGGTAAGCAGTACCGGGTTTCCCCCGGCGATCTCGTCAATGTCGAAAGCCTCACGGCCGCCGACGACGGCAAGGTCGAATTCGCCGACGTTCTCGGCTTCTCCGCCGAGGCCGGCTCGCTCGTCAAGCCGCAATCGGCAAAGGTCCTTGGCACCGTGGTTCGCGAGGGCCGCGACCGCAAGATCCTCGTCTTCCACTTCAAGCGCAAGAAGCAGTACAAGAAGCTCCAGGGGCACCGCCAGGGCTACACCCAGGTCCTCATCAGCGAGATTCAGGTCGACGGAGACAGCTACAAAGCCTGACGGCGCGTAGCCCCAAATTACCCCGCGCGAGCGGATTCAGGATCGTGAAATGGCACACAAAAAAGGTTTAGGCAGCTCTAAAAACGGCCGCGACTCCAACGCCCAGCGCCTCGGCGTGAAGCTCTTCGCTGGCCAGACCGTCACCGGCGGCTCCATCATCGTTCGCCAGCGTGGCACGAAGATCAAGCCCGGCCTCAACGTCGGCCGCGGCTCCGACGACACCCTCTTCGCCAAAATCGATGGCCGCGTCAAGTTCATCGACCGTGGCCGCGGCGGCCGCTTTGTCGCCATCGAGCCCGTCGCCGCAGCCGCGGCGAAATAGCCCCGCACCACCCAAAACATCAGGGCCGGACTCCCACGAGTCCGGCCCTTTCCATTTGCATGCAGCCCCGCACCGCTCTGTTTCCCTCCCAAATAACGAAAGCCCCGGAGAACAACCCGGGGCTTTTCGCGTAGGAGGAGGGAACAGCTTTATCGAGGAGCAACCACCGGGTTCTTCGCAAGCACCCGATCCACCACCCCTTCGATGTCCTGCAGGAAGAAGCCCGTCGGCGCACCTGCCGGAACTGCTTCCGGCATCTGCCCCAGGCCCTTGGCCAAAGCGTTCCACCGCGCCAGCATCGATTGCGGCGGCAGCACGATCATGTTGCGCTCCGCTGCCGGTTCCGGCACCAGGAAGTATACCGTCCAGATCGCGTATACGCTTAGAATCACTACCTGTTGCACGCTGTTTGCGTTCGAAACCAGGCCCGGATAACGACCCGAGAGCGCCGTGAAAATCAATTCCGTTGCTGCCTGCACGCCAAAGCCCAGCCCGATCCCGAACAGCCGGCTCCGGAACGACCGCCCCAGCGAGTGAATCGAGAGTGCGAGGAATGCCAGCAGGCAGAGCTCCATGACGCTCACGCACCGCATGGTCTGCAGGCACAGGGGCCCGATCCGGTCCCCGTTATTACTCGGTATAGCGGTGGCTGGCAAGGCAACAGCGCCCACGGCAACCACGATCGAAACGATGCTGACCCACCGGAACGCCAGCAGGCCAAGGCGGCGCAGGCCGGGAACCGGCTCCATGACCCGCTTAAATACTTCCTGCACCACAAAGAAGATGGAGACCGCTGAAGCGATGTAGCAAATCCAGTACCCGTAGAAGTAGGCGACGTAGCGAGGAGAAGGGAGAATCGGAGCTGTTCCACCGAAGTTCCACACAACCTCAAGGTAGGCCAGCGAGACCAGGCGCACCACAATAAGGGTTGCCATGGCTGGCAACCTGCGCGCCGAACCCGATTTGAAAAACGAAAAGGCGGCCAGCACCAACAGCACCGGCTCAAGCCTGATCAGGAGATCCTGCAGATGGGCCATTGCCCCCTCCCTCAGTCTTCCGAGGATAACGAAGGTGCGCCGGCTATCTCAAGCCAAATCTGCGAGAAACAGGCCTTCACCCCTGCCACTTTCGTGGTAGGTTAGTTACCGTAGTGACTGGTCCTGGGCTTTTACTTCCCAGTTCCGTTGCAACCGCTCGGACCGCAGGTCGGAATCGGCATCGCCGCAACAAGGGCTTTTCCAGTTCCGTTGCAGCCGCTGGGGCCACAGGTCGGAATCGGCATTGCTGCAGTAAAGGCTTTTCCAGTTCCGTTGCAGCCGCTTGGACCGCAGGTCGGAATCGGCATCGCCGAGATTACCGCCTGTTGGCTCTTAAGCGTTGCGTGGGATGTGGCAAGAGCAGCCGAGGCGCCCATGGCACAGATTCCGAGAACGAGAGCTCTAACGGCAAGTTTCATGACTGTTGTACTCCTCAACCAAAGTTGTACTGCGTTTGATTCTGTAGTTGTAGAGACTCCTGGCTACAGTGAGGACTATATCTGGTAACCTCCCGCATTGTTATCTCCTTCCGGTATTATCTAAGTATTCAACAATCCCGGTGACTGCTGTACGAATCGCCCCCTCTGCCCCGTCCAGCTCCAGACCGGCTCACATCCCTGGCGGCCTCAGCGACCGCAAGGCTAAATCATTCACACTAAACTGCTTAAAGTCAGAATCAATCTCGCTTCGGGGTCCGTTTTCGCCCCCTCGGAACGGCCCCCAGTTTGCGCACAGCCTCAGCTCCAGCCACAAAAACCGCAGGCTTCGCCCAGTGCCAGTACCTCCCGGCCCGTAACAGCTCTGCCTATAGTCTCCAAACAACTCATTGACCGGATCGCCAGGAGACTTCGTGATGACATCTGTTCGATAGCGCACAGACTGGCGCGTTTCCCGCGAGCCCGCGCCGTCCCCGCGCGGGGTCCGCAACCCCTCTAACCGCGCCCCGCCTTTTTCCCGGCGATCCGCATCGCCTCTTCGATCGCCTTCTGCGCCCGCTTCTGCCTCGATTCCGGGCTCTGGTAATAGAAGATGGCCAGCAGTTGGTTCCGCCGCTGCACCGGCGTCATCGCCCGCCACGCCTCTCGCGCCTTCGGCTGCCGCTGGAACGCCGCCTCCAGAATCGGCGGCGTGATCCGCTCCCCCTCCATCGCCAGCATCATCCGCTCCGCCCACAACTCCGCCCGCCCCGCACGCGCATCGGCGCTCCGCGGCTGTCGCACCAGATCCGCGATCGCCTTCCGCATCGAATCGCTCAGCCCGTCGTGGAACCGCTTCAGCCCCCGGCTCTGCCCCAGCAGCTTTTCCAGCTCCGGCGGAGTCGCCGCCGGCCGCTCCTCCAGATCCGGCTCCAGCACCACCTCGGCCACGCTGCCCAGCGTCACGCCCCCGCCCTTTTGCATGTGCTTGTTGACCAGCAGAATGAACCCGCCGTCTCGCGCCCTGAACAGCGATGTCCGAAATGCAAACGGCCCCGCCGCGCCCCGCATCGATCCGGCTTTCCCCTCAGCAGCACGGACGCCGCGGATCGTGCCCCGCACCCGCAGCCCCTT
>PMAD01000316.1 GCA_003152415.1 Acidobacterium sp. | reverse complement strand
TTGAGGGTGATGCGCATGGTGTTTCCAAAGCCGCTCACGTTGGCGCTCATGCGGGTGGTCTGGCGGCTGGCGTCGATCTCGTAGACGTCGTTGGTCGAGATGCCGTTGGCGTGGGCCATACGCAGAATTGGCCCCGTCACCTTCGGGTCGTTCAGGAGCTGGACCTTGTTGAAGATCGGCGTGATATAGACCGGGGCGATGGCGATTCCGATGGTGGTGAGCACCAGGGTGGCGGCGGCGCCCCAGATCCACCAGGTGCGGGCGAGGCGGCGCACGATGGCGAACAGGACGACGACCGTGATGGCGCCGAGGACCAGGCTGACGAGGAAGCCCTTGAGCTCGTCGCCCATCCAGGGGCCGAAGGTTTGTGTGGCCATGCCGTATTTGTGCTCGCGCACGTAGCTCTCATAAAACTCGAGGGGGAAGCCGAGCAGGGTGGTGAGGACCAGGTACTGCACCCAATAGAGCAGCGTCTGCAGCCAGCGGAAGCGGGTGATGCGGGCGGCGAGGTCGCGCATTCCTGCGGACCAGCGCAGATTGAGGAGCACAAGCATCATGGCTGAGGCGTAGAGAAAATCCCAGAGGATGAGCCAGTAGCCGCCTTCGAAGTAGGCGTCGGAGCGGGCTTTCGCAGCGGGAGGAATCATCGCCATGTAGGCTTCGGTCGCCGCGTCGGGGTCAAAGTGGTCAGAGGGCTGCGCCGCGGGAGGAACCTGGGTGATGTCGACGGTGGGTTGAATGGCGGGTTGTGCGTGGGCGAGGCCCAGGCTGACGGCTGCCAGCACAGCGAAGAGCAGAAGACCGCGTGGGTGTCGTTGCATCGAGGGCGCCTCTTTCCGGTGGGGAAACAGTACGCCCTTTTTTACCTGATTTGTTCCGCGGACGCGAGAGGGGAGACTTCGCGTGCGATCCTACGCGACGACGTCGATGCCCATGGAGCGGGCGGTGCCCTTGATGCTCCTCACGGCGGCTTCGACGGAGGCGGCGTTGAGGTCGGGCATTTTCTGCTTCGCGATCTCGAGGACCTGGGCTTCGGAGACCTTGCCCACCTTATCTTTGTTGGGCGTGCCGGAGCCTTTGGCCAGGTTGGCGGCTTTCTTCAGAAGCACCGAGGCAGGGGGTGTTTTGGTGATGAAGGTGAAGGTGCGGTCGGCGTAGACGGTGATAACCACCGGGATGATGAGGCCGACCATGTCCTTGCTTTGGGTGCGGGCGTTGAACTGCTTGCAGAACTCCATGATGTTGACCTGGGCCTGGCCGAGCGCGGGGCCGACCGGCGGCGCCGGGGTGGCCTTGGCGGCTTCAATCTGGAGTTTCACTTGCGCGGAAATCCTTTTTGTCGGTGCTGCCATTGGATGAACCTCGTGAACAGTAATCAGTGATCAGTGATCAGAATACAAAGACCAGTGATCCAGTAAATTCTCTCAGCCAGTAGCCAGTAGCCAGTAGCCAGTAGCGCTAGGCGATTTTTTCCACCTTGCCGAAGTCGAGCTCGACCGGGGTGGAGCGGCCGAAGATGGTGACCATGACCTTCAGCGTTTCGCGATCCTCGTTGACCTCGTCAACGATGCCGTTGAAGTTGGCGAACGGCCCCTCGGTGATGCGGACCGACTCGGCCTTCTGGAACTTGACCTTGAGGCGCGGCTTCTCTTTGGAGCTGTCGCTGCGGAAGAGGATGGAGCCGACTTCATCGTCAGTGAGGGCGACGGGCTTGTCGCCAGTGCCGAGGAAGCCGGTGACCCGCGGGGTGTTCTTGATGACGTGCCAGAGGTCGTTGTCGAGATCCATCTCGACGAGGACGTAGCCGGGGAGGAAGACGCGTTCCACGGTGCGCTTCTTGCCGTTGGTGATTTCGGTGACCGCCTCGGTGGGGATCATGACGCGGCCAATGCGGTTCTGCAGACCGAAGGCCTGGACGCGGGTCTCGATGGATTCGCGCACCTTGCGCTCAAAGCCGGAATAGGCGTGGATGATGTACCAGCGGAAGCGCTCGTTCGCGGGCGGGGCGAGCTGCGGCTGTGCCGGTTCGGCGCCTTCTGCCGGGGTTTGCGTTTCGTTCTGCGGTTCGTTCTGTGTTTCTTCCGCCATTACCATTCAATCCTCTTGAGAGCGTCGCGTTACTGGAGCGCGCCCATCCACGTATAGATGTATTTGACGGCGTTGCCCAGCACCGCATCGACGACCCAGAAGAATCCAGCGAACGCGAAGACGGCGACGATGACCACGGTAGTGGTGGACTGGACTTCTTTCCACGACGGGGTGACCACCTTGCGCATTTCGGAGCGGACGTCCCGGAGGAAGTCGCGGCTTTTGGTGAAGACGCTGAGGGCGCGGTTGGGAACGCCTTGCTCGATATTGGTGATTGCTGCTTTGGCCATAATTCGTTTCTTCTTTTCCGCGCTCTTCTCGGCTACGGGCATTCTGCCCTGCTCCTCAAGTTCAGGTGGATCTGGCAGGGGCGGAGGGATTCGAACCCCCAAGTCCGGTTTTGGAGACCGGCAGTTTAACCGTTGAGCTTACGCCCCTGAATGCAGGGTGCAGCGTTCAGCGATCAGCGTTCAGAATTTCGGAGGCCAACCCGCAGCGCGGGCAAAATTGAAGACTTCGCCTCAAGCGAATTCACTCCACCCTAATCCCTAAACCCTAACCCCTGCTTTATTTCGTTTCTTTGTGCGGAGTGTGCTTGCGGCAGCGATTACAAAACTTCTTGAACTCGAGGCGGCCGGTGGTCGTCTTCTTGTTCTTCGTCGTCGAGTAGTTGCGCTCTTTGCACTCTCCGCACTGCAATGTGACAATCTCACGCATCTTTTTATCCTACCTGATTTTCCTCATTTTCATGCGGAATAGCGGGTTTTGGCCGCTATTCCGTTGGTCGCCAATACTTTGGAGCACCCTTAGGCGATGATCTCCGAGAT
>PMAD01000288.1 GCA_003152415.1 Acidobacterium sp. | reverse complement strand
ACCCAGGGCAGAAGTTCACCACGCCCCCCGGCATCCCCGCCTCTTCCAGCACCTCCATATACCGCGCCGCAATGGTTGGTGAATCGCTCGAGGGCTTCAGCACCACCGTATTCCCGGTCACGATCGCCGCCGCCGTCATCCCCGCCATGATCGCGAACGGGAAGTTCCACGGCGAAATCACCGCGCCCGCCCCCAGCGGGATGTACAGCAGCTCATCGTGCTCGCCCGGCAACTGGATCGGTGTCGTCGCCCCCGCCAGCCGCAGCGCCTCGCGCGCGTAAAACTCCAGGAAGTCGATCGTCTCGCCCACATCGGCGTCCGCCTCGGCCCAGTTCTTCCCCACCTCATATGTCAGCCACGCGCAGAAATCGAACTTCCGCTCTCGAATAATCTCCGCCGCGCCCAGCAGCAGCGAAGCCCGCTCCTCCGCGGACACAGACTTCCAGGTCTCGAACGCCTCGAGCGCCGCCTGCACCGCCTGCTCCGAATGCTCTGCCCCGGCCTTCTGATGGACCCCCACCACCTGCGCCGGCCGAGCCGGATTCCGCGACTCGATCTTCGCCGCCGTCCGCACCCGCTCCCCGCCAATAATCAGCGGATACTCATTCCCCAGCATGTCCCCAACCCGCTCCAGCGACACCCGCATCGCATGCGCGTTGTGATGCTGCGAAAAATCGGTGAAAGGTTCATTCCGGAAAGCACCCTTCGGCGCACGCGGCAGGATCACAGTGGGTTGCGTTGCAGTCGCCATAGCTTCTCAAGTTTAGTTCAATTCCCCCACGTCCGGATTTGCCGATTCCCCGACCCGGCGTCAGCGTTTCACCTCAGAGCCTCCAGCCCCTCCCCATTATTCTGAAATGTGACCGAAACGCCCCACACACCCCCAGGAATCCCGCCGACGGAAGCGCCGGAGACACGCCCCGCTACTCCTCCGATCGAAACGCCGAAAGCGCTCCCCAGCACAACGCCTCCGCGGAAGGGTTTTCTCCGATCCCTCATCTTCCGGCCCTTCACCGTCCGATCCGCGATCCTCTGGCTTGCAATCGGCGTGGCGCTTGTCTGGTCGCTCGCCGCGCTCACCCTCGTGGCCGCCCGCTGGATCGATCCGCCCACCACCGCCGTGCAGTTCGAGCGCCGACTGCAGGCCTGGATGCACAACAAGCCGTATCGCGACCGCCGCCAGTTCGTGCCGCTCCGCCAAATCTCCCCCGATCTCCAGCACGCGGTCATCGCCGCCGAGGACGCGCGCTTCTACCAACATCATGGATTCGACTGGCGCCAGATCCAGATCGACGCCCAGGACGATATGGAAGGCGCCCGCGTGCGCGGAGCTTCCACCCTCACGCAGCAGCTCGTAAAAAACCTCTTCTTCGGAACCGGCCGCTCCATCCTGCGCAAGGGCGCGGAGGCCACGCTGGTGCCGGTGGCCGAATTCGTCCTCGGCAAGCAGCGCATTCTCGAGCTCTACCTCAACGTGGTCGAATGGGGCCCTGGTATTTATGGCGCGGAGTCCGCGTCGCGTGCCTGGTACGGAACCTCCGCCCGCAATATCGACCGCGAACAGGGCGCGCGGCTCGCCGCCATCCTGCCCGCGCCGCTCCGGCGACGGCCCCAGCGCATGAACCACTACAGCGCGCTCATCCTCGATCGCATGGACCAGATGGGTTGGTAGTCACGCGTGTTTTCCGAGTGCCGCGGCACCCTCATTTCCGGTCTATCCTGAACCTGCATGCCCGGCCCAAGGCAACGCGACAAGCCCGCGCGAAAGACCCCGCCCCATTCCTTTATTCTGGAAGCGCTGACACCCCTCGAACCGGAAGTCCGCCGCTTGTTTTCCGGATACGGCGTCTACCTCGGCGACCGCATCGTCTGCATGCTGCGCGACTCCGCGAAGTCCCCCGGGGACAACGGCCTCTGGCTGGTGCTGTCGGAATCCGTCAACCCAGCCGATAAAACCCTTCGCCGCGCGTTCCCCTCGCTGCGTTCCATCGCGTTGCTGCGCAGCAAAATCTCCCACTGGCTGCTCATTCCCAGTGACAGCCCCACCTTTGAAGAGGAAGCGCTGCACGCCTGCGATCGCCTCCTGCAGCACGATCCCCGATTTGGCCGCGTTCCGAAGTCCCGGCGCTGAATAGCGGCCGCTTTTCTCCAATCCGCGACTTTTCCACAAATCTGTCAATCCCCCGTGCAAAAATCCAAAGTAATAACCCAACATTCCAGGAGACTTCCGCCCTTATACCCTCAAAGATATTTGGCGGCTTTTATAGCTGGACTTGGTATTCTGATAATAGGGGATAAGAAAGAAAAAAAGCCTCATCCATCCGGGTGAGGCTTTCCTGTTTCTACGTCCCCGCCCAGTTCACGGTTCACGCTTCCCAGTCTTCAGAAAGGAAAAGCCAGTGCTGTCAAAGCGGCCATGTTTGTTACTGACGCGGCCGAGTTTGTCACAAACACGGCCGAGTCGTAGCTGACCGCGATGCAATCATCCAGCCCCTTCACACGCATGAATGCATCAGTTCACGAGCGTCTCGCAACTGACCCGTTTTCAATCACTTATTTCCGGAGGCAATCCCGAACGCGCCCAAAATCATAAACTTAACAAAACCATCAGGGTTGGGGTAGCCTCTCCAGATCACTGTTCACTGTTCACTGTTCACTGATCACTGATCACTGATCACTGTTCGCTGATCACTGTTCGCTCGCTTTCAGTGTCCTTTGTAGTCCACGAACAGCTCCGGAAACTGCTGCTTCAACGCCTCGATCTTCGGCCGATCGCACACCAATATGTAGGGATTGTCCGGATTGTGCAGCGCGTAATCCTGGTGATAATCCTCAGCGCGATAAAACGCCACGAGCGGAGTCACCTGGGTCACGATCGGCTTGGGAAAAACCTTCGCCGCATCGAGCTGCGCAATGTAGGCCTTCGCAATGCGCTGCTGTTCGTCGTTCGCGTAGAAAATGACCGACCGATATGAAGTCCCAACGTCAGGACCCTGACGATTGAGCTGCGTCGGATCGTGCGCCACAGAGAAGAAGATCCGCAGCAGCTGTCCGTATGTGATCTTCGACGGATCGTAGACCACTTCGACCGACTCAGCATGACCAGTGGTTTCGGTCGTCACCTGATCGTAGGTCGCCGTTTCCGCCGAACCACCGGAATAGCCGACTGTGGTCGAGAGCACGCCTTTCACGCGCTCGAAGACGGTCTGCGTTCCCCAGAAACAGCCGCCGGCAAAAACGGCCTTCTCTTTTCCGGATTTCGCCGCCAGCGCAACATCGGCATTCGCTGCGGGAATCGGCGCTCGACCGGCAGCCGACGCCGAGCAGGCAGCAAGAGAAAGCAGGCACGCAACGGCCACTGAAGAACGCAGCAAACGAGCAAGCATGGAACCGAACCTCCAATCCAGCTTCTCATGAGACGCAATTCCCGAAGAAGGGATAGGCCGTTCGGGAACCAGCTACATCGGACGCCAGGTGGCGTCGACCGTGACGGGAATTTCGTTGCGGATGGGAACCGTCAGGAACGACGGGCGGTCAATCTTGAAGTCCGAGCAGGTTGCAGGAACCGTGCCTGTGATTTCGACGTCGGTGCCACGTACGGTGCGCTGCAATGGCACATGGTTGTAGTGGACCGTCTGGCCAGCGAACTGAATCTCGAGGTCGGCATCAATCGTTGGCGCGTCGAACGCGGACTGGGCCAAATGCGTGCGAACGATCACCATGGGAAACTGCGCGCCACGCACCGTCTGCATCACGTGCAGATCGCGATTGCTGTCGCCGGAGTCGAAAGTCTTAAGTGGAACCGCAATCAGGAAGTCGCAGCCTGCAGCGCTGCAGTTGCCCTTGCCTTTGGCGTCGTGACTGGTGCCGTCAACTTCATGCACTGGATGCGTGATGTGCCACGTGAGCGTGGACTGCACCAGAACCCACTGGCCTGGAGCATTGTTTTGAGCCACAACGGACAGCGGCAACGCGATCAGCAACAGGGCGATGGCAAACTTCATCGCTTCTCCCAGAATTTCAGATGAAGCGGCCACGAGACGGCGACGATAGAAGCGCCGTAAGCGCCGACCGTGGTCCACGCAACGTACGAGTGCGCCGCAGCAACGCCGTGGACTTTCTCGCCGTTGTTCTCCTGGCTCAGCGCCATGCCACCGAGAATGGGCGTCAGGATCATGCCGGGAGCGTGAATCCAGACCAGGTCGCGATGCAGCCTGATCGCGCCTTTGGGCTTCACGCCCGGAATTCTGGGAGCGGCGATCGCGTAGTACGCCGTGAAGCCGTACAAAACTGCGGTGCTCGCGCCAAGCGCGGCATGCAGGTCGACAGCGCCAGAGCTCGGTGCGATCGGTGGAGCAGTGGGATCGGCGCGGTTGTGTTTGGCTTTCGCGCCGCCAGCAACGATCACCGTGGCGCACAGCGGAACGACGGTGACCAGGCCGAGTGTCTGATGGACTTTAAGGTCGTGCGTCCGCTTGTCCAGTTTCCGCTGCAGATCGGCGTTGGCCAGGGTCTGTTGCGGCGTAAAGCCGAGATCGCCGAGCGTGGGAGCGTTGCCAGGCTGCGGTTGGTTTGGTTTTTGATTCGGATTCTGGGTTTGGGTCTGGCTTTGGCTTGGGTTCTGACTCTGCGGCGCAGTGTTCTGGCCATCTGTGGGAACGGGAGCATCCGGCAGTTCCGTCACGCTGGACGGAACGAGGGACGAACTGGACTGTGCGGGACTGCTGGAAGAGATAACGGGGGGATTACCGGAAGCTTGCGAAAATGTCATCAAGGGAACCAGGATCACACAGGAAAACGCGATAGCGGTTCTTCCTGGAGCGGTTCCTCTCAAACGCCTGTCAGCCTTCCTGCGATACCACTGAATGCGTCCGATGATACGCCATTCGATACAGTTGCTCAACGCCGAATCGCGGCGATCACGAAAGCTGAACGTTTCTTCATCGGCGCGCAAGCTTTCTTTCCTCGAGCCTCGCCGGAACTCAGGGATGCGTTTGGCTGCCGAGGCGAAGACGCAGGAAGATCACTACACCCATTGGATCGCTTCCGTAGACAGTCCGCAGAATCGAGCCAGGCGTGTAGGCAGTAACCTGTGCTCCGAGCGCGGTGGCCAGATGCGGCAAGCGGCCGATGTTGCGATCGTAGCCGAAGGTGTACGCCTGCACGCGGCCAGCAGGCTCTTCGTGAAAGTCGGGCGGCAAGGTCTGCTCGCCGAGAAGCAGTTCGCTGGTGCGGTCGACGTCTTCGATCCTGGTGAACGCGTAGTTGCGCGTACGAAAGCGCAGGGTGGATTCGAGCAGATAGCTGTTCTCGATGAGATTGTCGGGCAGATCCCGCGTTCTTCCCCACGCAAGCGTGCTGGCCCAGTTGCCCGATTCTTTCTGGCGTGGCGGACGGTTGTACATCACGGAGGCAGTCATGCGTTCCTGGTTTTCCGCCGGAAAAAACGCTTCGGGACTGTGCAGGCGTCCGTACGAATATTGGCCGCTCCAGTTTTTGCCGGGCTGGAGCGTCAGGCGGGCAGACCAGGAATCGATCGCGCCCTGTTGCACCTGCCAGCGATGTTCGTTCGGTTCGCGGCCATGGAAGCCGCTGGCTTCGAGGCGCAGCCAGCCGTGCGTCAGGCCGAGGGTCACAACGTCATCGGAAATGTGGGTGGAGTCTTCCTGATGATGACCAAGAGTGCCGACAGGGCTCTCGATGGCGGATTCACGATGTGGATAAGCAGTCGGGCCAATCGCCGGATCGCCGACAGGCGCGGCATACAAACTGAGCAGGGTCTGGTCGCCGAGATGCAGGTCGTACAGCGCGGCAAGTTCCATCACGAAGTCGTGCGGATGCTGGCCGTCGGTAATGGGCTTGCCGTAGGCCGTTTCGCCTTGCTGGAAGAGGAGAGGATACTGACGTCCAGTCACGGTGGCAGGCTCAAGGCTCAGCATGGTGCGCAACGTCAGCTCACCGTGTCCGACACTGCGTTGCGCCATCGGCATGACCCAGTTGGTGGAGAAAAGCTTGTCGGTGCCGCGAGGACTGGTTTGCTGCGTGTCCGCCACGAAGCCGTTGCCGTGGAGCATCAGCATCCATGCATCGCGCATGATCATGAGCATCGGCACGGGCGTGGAATCAGGCTCAGCGCTGGTGCCGGATGTGGTGTGCGCCTCAATCGCATGGGTGAAGTTCTCAGGCGCGCTCATCTGCATCTGTGCGCGCGCAAACTGCGCACACAGGGTCGCGGCAAGGAGAAGAACAGCGGGAAAAGCTGTCCTGAACGTGGAGGAGCGGCCCACTTTCCGATCCTACCATCGGCGCGATCGGACCCAAACGATCTACGGGCGCGTTACTCTGTCCGGAATGCGGCTTTTTGTCGGAATTGCGCTGTCGCCGGAAGCATCGGATGCGCTCAGAAGCGTGCGGGCAAGGTTCGAACCGGGATCGGCCGATCTGCGCTGGTCGCAGCCGGAAAGCTGGCACGTCACGCTGCAATTCCTGGGCGCGGCGAGCGAAAAGCAGGCAGCGTGCGTAGCCGAGAAGCTGGCCGCGCTGCGGGCTGCGCGGGTTCCGGTGCGAATGGCGGGACTGGGATTTTTTGAGCGGGCTGGAGTTTTCTGGGCTGGCGTGGAACTGACGCGCGAGCTGCTGGCTCTCCAGCAGTTGGTAACAGCGGCGACACGACTGTGCGCGTTTGCGCCGGAAGAGCGGGCCTATAACCCGCACATCACGTTGGCGCGGACCAAAGGGCGCAAGGACGGCAAGGCTTTGGGTCCTCTGAAAAAGGTGGTGGAGCGGAGCAAGGTCGGACTCGAAGCAAAGTTCATCGCCAGTGAATTTCTGCTGTACGAGTCATTTCCTGGACCAGAGGGATCGCGGTACGAGGTAAGGGCACGGTTTGGTCTGGAGTGATCAGGCTGGTTCGGGGATGACGCGTAGTTTGCCGAGGCCGAGAACGTAGCCGGCGATTCCAATGGCGAGAACAACGGCGGCCAGGGCAAATGAGCCTCCGAAATCGTGCGCCCTGGCAAAATAGCCGGTGATCACAGGCGCCGAAATGGCGGCGATCTGGGTGACGAAGTTCATGATGCCGCCAACGCGGCCGACGCTCTCGCGCGGCGCGATGAACGACGGAATCGACCAGCCAACCGGCGCCATCGCGCCCAAACCGGCCATGCAAATGCTCATCCACGCGACGGCCACAGTAGGCGTATGCGCAAATCGAGCGCCGTAGATGCCCATGCCGAAAGCGAGTCCGCCAACCAGAACGGCCTGACGCACCAACCATGGACGCGCGCCGCGACGGACGAGAGCATCGACCATCCAGCCGCCGATCGCAAGGTCGGTGAACGTCGCCACAAGCCACGGAATGCTGGTGTCGAGTGCGGAGTGCAGTAAATCGACGTGGAGGCTCATGGAAAGATAGCTGGGTAGCCAGATGAGCACCAGATAGAAAACGTAGTTATACGCGGCGAAACCGACAGTGGCGCCGATGACCTGCGGCTGGCGCAGCAGGTACAGCAGCGGAGCACCGTGCGCGTGTCGTGCGGTCGCGGATTCTGGCTGCGCGTTGCCTTCGGTCATCAGGCGGCGTTCGGCCGGGCTGAGCCGCGGATCTTCGCTGGGATCGCGATAGACACCCCAGAAAAGAAGGAAGTAGAGGAAGCTGACGAAGCCCGTGAAAATAAAACTCCAGCGCCAACCGAAACTGATCACCAGAAGGCCGAGTATGGGCACGCCAATCGCGGAAGCAAACTTGGCAGCCGCATCGTTGATGGAGGTGGCAAAGCTGCGCTCGCGCTCGGGAAACCAGTAGCCGACGGCCTTCGCGTTGGCGGGAAAGGTAGGAGCTTCGCCAACGCCGAGCAGCAGCCGTGCTGCAAAAAAGCTGTAGATGCCGGTCGCGAGACCAGAGGCGAAGGAGGCCATGCTCCAGAGCAAGGTCGCGACGCGCCCGATGCGACGCACGCCGAAGCGATCAAGCATGACACCGATGGGAATCTGAAGCAGCGCATAAGTCCAGTTGTAGGCGCTGGCCAGATAGCCGAAAGTGACTGCGGTGATGCCCCAGTTGGTGCGCAGCGCGTCATACGCCACCGAGATGTTGACGCGGTCGAAGAAGTTGACGAGAACGCCGATACCGAGAAGAACCGCGATGCGCCAGCGGCGATGCGGAGCGTGCGCCGAGAAGTCAGGAGCGGATTCAGGCACTCAGAGATTGTAGACGGCGCTCGAATTTGCGCCGGAGGCTGAACTTTATTCGACCGCCTGCACCATGCCGCGTCCCAGCAGCAGCTCGGCTTTGTCGATGAACGCGCGGTCGGCGGCGACAGTGATGCCTTCCGGTTCCATGACAACGCAGTATTGGCCGCGTTGCTCCACATTGAGCATCAGGCGCGCAGGACCGGGTGTGGAAACAACAAGGTCGCGCAGTTCGACGAGCGTGGTTTCGCTCACGCGATCGAGCGGGATGCGGATGCGGACGTTATTCGGCAGGCGCACCTTGACATCTTCGAGCGCCTGAATGGCGGAGACGCAGAGCTTGGGTGCGGCTTCCTCTTCGGCGCGGAGTTGGCCGCGCACCAGAACCGGGACCTCGATGCGCAGCGACTGCGCGAGACGCTCGTAGTCCTTCGGGAAGCAGATGAGGTCGATCTTGCCGCTGGCGTCTTCGAGTGCGGCCTGCGCGTAAAGTTCGCCGGAGCGCTTCGATTTGGCGACCTTGAGGCCGAGGATGACGCCGGCGATAGCGACTTCGTTTTCCGGCGCCTGGCCGCGGCGGCCGTTCGAGGGCGCAGGCTTCATTTCGAGTGCGGCAGCAACATCGACAACGCCGGGAAGGTTGCGAAGCTTTTCCGCGTACTTGTCGAGCGGATGGCCGGAAACGAAAAAGCCAAGGACCTCTTTCTCCGCCGCGAGGCGCTGGCCCTCTTCAAGGTCGGGGACATTGGGAAGATCGTCGTCCTTCACGCCGTTGGCGGGCACGTCGAAGATGCCGAAGAGCCCGGATTGACCGGCGGCCACATCGCGCTGAGCTTTCTGCGCTCGCTCCATGGTTTTGTCGACGGCGGCGAGCAGCTGCGCGCGGCGGCCGAACGAATCAAGCGCGCCCGCCTTGACCAGCGATTCAAGGACGCGCTTGTTCAGCAGGCGAAGATCGATCTTCTCGCAGAACTCCTGAAACGATCCGAAGCTCTTCCCTTCCGCGGCAAGTTCCTGGCGGATCGTAAGGATAGAGTCGATGGCGTTGCGCCCGACGTTCTTGATGGCCGTGAGGCCAAATCGAATGGCGTCTCCGTGCGGGGTGAAGTCGGCGTCGCTGAAGCGGACGTTGGGAGCCTCGACGGCGATTTCCATCTCGCGGCACTCTTTGATGTACTTCACGACATTCTCGGGCTTGGAGATTTCCGACGTCAGCAACGCCGACATGAATTCGACGGGATAATGCGTCTTAAGGTACGCCGTCTGATACGCGAGCAGCGCGTAGGCCGCGGAGTGCGATTTGTTGAAGCCGTACCCGGCGAACTCCCGCATAAGATCGAAGAGGTGAACGATGGTGTCGCGCGGATAGCCGCGATCGACCGCGCCCGAGACGAACCGGTCGCGTTGTTTGGCCATCTCGTCAGGATCTTTCTTGCCCATGGCGCGGCGGAGCAAATCGGCTTCGCCCATCGAGTAGCCAGCGAGCACGTTGGCGATCTGCATCACCTGTTCCTNNTGCGCGATCTGCATCACCTGTTCCTGATAGACGATGACCCCCTGCGTTTCTTTGAGGATGGCTTCGAGCGGAGGCAGCGGATACTCGACTTTGCGGCGGCCCCACTTGCGCTCGATGAAGTCGTCGATCATGCCGCCCTGGATGGGGCCAGGACGGTAAAGCGCGTTGAGGGCAGTCAGGTCCTCAACCGTCGTGGGTTTGTAACGACGGAGAACATCGCGCATCCCTCCTGACTCAAACTGGAAAACCCCCGACGTGAGCGCGCGATGGAAGACCTTCTCGTAGGTCGTTTGGTCATCGAGCGGCAGTGTGGCCATGTCCACCTGCACGCCACGATTGCGTGTGATGAGTTTGATGGCGTCGTTGATGACTGTGAGCGTGGTGAGGCCCAGGAAATCCATTTTGAGCAGGCCCATCTTCTCGATGGCCTTCATGTCATAGGCGGTGACGATTTCGTCGTTCTTGGCCCTGGCGACCGGCACAAGTTCGGTCAGCGGACGCGGCGCGATCACCACGGCAGAGGCATGAACGCCGGCTCCGCGGATGAGGTCTTCGAGCTTCTTCGCTGTGTCGATCAGCTCGCGAATCTGCGGATTGCCCTGATAGGCCTCCTGCAGTTGCGGCGAGTCCTTTAGTGCATCGTCGAGGGTAACGCCGATCGTCGTCGGTATGAGCTTGGCGATGCGGTCGACATCGCCGTAGGGCATGTCAAGGGCGCGGCCGACATCTTTGATCGCAGCCTTCGCCGCCATGGTGTTGAAGGTGATGATCTGCGCTACCTGCTCGCGGCCGTATTTGCGCGTGACGTAGTCGATAACTTCGCCGCGGCGGTTCATGCAGAAGTCGATGTCGATGTCGGGCATGGAGACGCGCTCGGGATTGAGGAAGCGCTCGAAGAGCAGCGCGTTCTGGAGCGGGTCGATGTCGGTGATCTCCATACAGTAGGTCGCGAGTGAGCCGGCCGCCGAGCCGCGACCTGGGCCCACAGGAATATCGTGTTCGCGCGCGTAGCGGATGAAGTCCCAGACGATGAGGAAGTAGCCGGAGAACTTCATCTGCCGGATGATGTCGATTTCGCGTTCGAGACGTGACTCGTATTCCGAAATGGGCGTGCGCAAAAGGCCTCGATCCTGCAAATGGCGGATCGAGGTGTCAAGCCGCTTGCGAAAGCCTTCGCGGCAGATCTGCTCGAAGTAGCTGTCGACGGTGTGGCTGGCCGGAACGGCGAATTCCGGAAACGGATTGTCGACCTTGTGGAGCTTCAGATGGCAGCGCTCGGCGAACTGCATGGTGCGGCTGACCACTTCGGGCGCGTGGGCGAAGAGCCGCTCCATCTCCGCGGCGCTTTTGACGTAGAACTGATCGGAGTCGAACTTGAAGCGCTTGGGGTCGTTGATGGAGGCAAGCGTTTGCACGCAGAGCAGAACTTCGTGCGCATGCGCGTCGTCCTCGCACAGATAGTGGCTGTCGTTGGTGGCAACCAGCGGGATGTCGAGGTCTTTTTCGAGACGGAAGAGGTCGGCGTGGATCTTCTTCTCGAGTTCGAGTCCCTGGTCCTGGATTTCGAGGAAGAAGTTGCCGCGGCCAAAAATGTTCTGATATTGGCTAGCTGTGCCGCGAGCCGCTTCATACTTGCCTGCCATCAGGTTCTCGCACAGTTCGCCGGCCAGACAGCCGGAAAACCCGATCAGGCCTTTCGCGTGCTCGGCGAGATATTTCTTGCTGACACGCGGCTTTTTGTAAAAGCCGTGAAGCGATGCCTCTGACGTGATGCGGACAAGATTGCGGTAGCCCTCTTCGTTCTCCGCCAGCACCAGCAGGTGGTTGTAGTCGTCGCCCTGCGGATCGGCGCGATGGTCCTCTTTTTGGCAGATGTAGAGTTCGCAGCCCAGGATCGGATGAATGCCCTGGTGCTTCGCAGCTTCAAAGAAATGAACTGCTCCGTAAATGTTGCCGTGGTCCGTAACGGCAACGGATTTCTGCCCGATGTCGGCGACACGCTTCACCAGCTTTTCGACGTCGCAGGCGCCGTCGAGCAAGGAGTAATCGGTGTGAAGGTGCAGATGGGTGAATTCCGCCATGGGCTCTTCTTCTATTCTAGGTCGACACAACACACGGCGCTCGGTGACTCCAGATCCTGCATGAGGAAAAGGAGGGACGAAACATCTGACAATTTCGCAGGGCAGGCGTACGATGTCGAATCGCGGAGGGTTTTATGGACAGCGTTGTGACGTTTCTAATGACGCAGAATCCGGAGGCTGCGATTGCCTTCTATCGGGATAAGCTGGGGTTGAGGTTCCTGCGCGACGACGGATTCGCGCTGGTCTTCGACATGAACGGCGTGATGCTGCGGATTGGCAAAACGAAGGGATTCACGCCCGCGCCGAATACGGTTCTGGGATGGGAAGCGCACGACATTGGCACGGCGATGAAGAACCTGGAGCAGCAGGGGGTGACCTTCGAGCGCTATCCCAACATGGGCCAGGATGCGCAGGGCATCTGCACGTTTCCGACCGGGGACAAGGTTGCGTGGTTTAAGGACCCCGACGGTAACGTGCTGTCCATCTCCCAACACTCCGTCTCGTGACGGGAACGACCGTCAGCGAGGCATGTCGCGATGCGCGGTCTTGACGCCGTAGCCGTGCCGCGCCAGGCGGCGGGCGACCTCCTCGGCAATCATCACGGAGCGGTGCTGGCCGCCGGTGCAGCCGAACGCCAGAGTGAGGTAGCTCTTGCCTTCGTTGATGTAGTGCGGCAGCAAAAAGAGCAGCAACTCCGTGACCCGATCGAGAAACTCCCGAGTTTGCGAGAAGCTAATGATGTAATTCTCGACCTTCGGGTCCTTTCCGGTCAGATTGCGGAATTCCGGAACGAAGTGCGGGTTGGGCAGGAAACGCACATCGAAGACCAGATCGGCGTCGAGGGGGACGCCCTTCTTGTACCCAAAGCTGATCGAGGAGATGACGAGGCTCTTGCCATCGCTCTCGCGCATGAATTTGTTCTGGATGTAGGCGCGCAGTTCGTGGACATTGAATTTGGTGGTGTCGATCACGATGTCGGCGACTTTGCGGATCGGCTCCAGAAGATGGCGCTCTTCCTGCAGCGCGCGCGTAACACGGGCCTGGCGACCAAGAGGATGAGGGCGGCGCGTCTCGGAGTATCGGGCGAGCAGCGCGGCTCGTGAGGCCTCGAGGAAAAGGACCGTGGTGGACAGGGTGCGGCGGATGTCGCGCAGCATCGAGGGAAATTTCTCGAGGCTTTGCCCCTCGCGCACATCGACGACCAGCGCCGCACGGCGAATATCGCGCGAATGCGCCACCAACTCGGCGAAGGGCGGCATCAGCGATACTGGCATGTTATCGACAGCGTAAAAACCGAGATCCTCAAACGCCTTGAGCGCCGAAGCTTTGCCGGAACCGGAGAGGCCGGTGATGATGACGAGCTCGCGAGGATTGGCGGCGGAGCGCGGACGCGCTTTGGCAGGGAGGGCGGCACGCCGCCTCGTCGTCTTTCGGCCAGGAGGCATGGCCTCATCGTAGCACCTGCATATCACACGGAAGATGACCCCTTTTGGGGATCAGGCGCTACGGCAATGGCTGGGCTTCGGCGCGCAGAGCGCTCTGCAGCGCTGTGCCCACGCACTCCATCTGCTCCTCGGAGATGCGGTTGAAGAAGGGCAGGGCGAGGGTTCGGGCGGCCACGGATTCAGTCATCGGGAGATGAGTGGATTCACACCAGGCCGCGTACGCGGGCTGCAAATGGATGGGCGCGAAGTAACGACCCGTAGCGATGCCGCGCTCAGTCAGGGTGTGCATGAGGTGATCGCGATCGGCCCGCGAAAACGCAGGCGCGAGCCGAATCACGAAGACGAACCAGCTCAGACGTTGGCCTGCAATGCTGGAAGGCGGCAGCAGCAGGTGTGGCTCGTCTCGCAACAGATCGCAATAGCGGCGGGCAATGGCCTCGCGGCGCGCGAGGATGGCGTCGATGCGGGTGAGCTGCGCCAGGCCCAGCGCGCACTGCATTTCGGAGAGGCGGTAATTGAACCCGAGTTCGGCGTGCTCCAGCCAGGAGTCGGTCGATTCGGGCGCGATCTCAGGCTGTCCAAACGCCGATTTGTAACGGCCATGGTTACGCAGGGCGGCTATGCGCCGCGCGACCTCGGAGTTGCTGGCAACGACCATACCGCCTTCGCCCGTGGTGATCTGTTTGTTGGGGTAGAAGGCGAAAACCCCGGCATCACCGAGTGTGCCGACATGGCGGCTGTCGATCTCCGCACCCATGGCTTCGCAGGCGTCTTCGATGACGAGCAGGTTGTGGCGCCTGGCAATGTCGAGAAGGGCGGCCATCGGGGCCGGACGGCCGAAGGTGTGAACAGCCATCAGGGCGCGGGTGCGAGGAGTGACGACCGCTTCGACGCTGGCCGGATCGAGATTCAGAGTTTCAGGGTCAATGTCCGCGAACACAGGCTGTGCGCCAACGTAACGGACGGCGTTGGCGACCGCGATGAAGGCGAAGGACGGGACGATGACTTCGTTGCCAGGGCCAATGCCCAGGGCCACCAAGGCGAGGTGCAGACCTGCGGTTCCCGAGCTGACGGCGATCGCGTGGGGCGCTCCAACATAACCGGCCATCGCTGCCTCAAATTCCTCCATTTTGGGGCCGAGGCTCAGGCGCGATGTACGCAGGACGGAGACAACGGCTTCGATTTCCGCGTCGGTAATGTCGGGCGCGGAAAGCGGTATCTCGATCGCGTTCATGAAACGGCCCTGTTCACGACGGGTATCGCGCGCTTGATGAGCAGTTTCTCCCCGAGCGGAGCGGTGGTCAGAACTTCAACGATGCGCTCCGCCGCGTGGCCGTCGCCGTAGGGGTTGGTCATCCCTTCCAGCGAGGCGTGGAACGTGGTGCTGCGCGCTTCAGTGATGCGGGCGAGGATGAAGGCAGCGTTCGGCTCCGCGTCAAGGACATTTCGGGCCCGCTCGCGGCCTTTCTGACGCAGGCCGACGTTTACGGTGGGCAATGCGAAGGATGCGGCTTCCATGATGCCGCTCGAGGAGTTGCCGAGCATCACGTCGACGCAGCGCAGCAGACTCCAGTAGGTAACGGCGTCGAGATTGACGAAGAGTTTGCCGGATGGATGGCGCTCGAGGAATGCGCGGGTGCGTGCGAGGAGCGAGCGGCTGCCGGCGTCCGCGTTGGGATAGCAGAACAGGATCTGCATGGTGCCCTGCCCGGCGATCTCCTCCAGCGCAGCAAAGAGAGCGTCGGCTTCGCAGGTTGTGTCGCGCATGAGCGTCACCGGGTGGTAAGCGACGAGCATCGCCGGTATGCGGAGATCGAGACCGCAGGAAGCTTCGACCTCTTCGCGAGAAAGCAGCTGGCTGCGGCACAGGTGATCGAGTGAGGGCGCTCCGGCTCGATGCACGCGCCACGGCTCTTCGCCCAACGCAATGACGCGTTCGCGCGCGGCCTCCGTCGATGTGAAGTGGATGTGGCTCATTTTGGTCAGAGCATTGCGCACGGCGTCGTCGATCGCTCCTTCGCTGATCTCGCCGCCTTCGATGTGCGCGATGGGAATGCGCAGGGAGAGCGCGACAGCGGACGGCGCGAGCATCTCGTAGCGGTCGGCGATGAGCACCAACAGGTCGGGGCGCAGTTCGCCGAGGGTGTCGGCAAGCGAGAGCACGGCGACGCCGATGCTTTTTGCCATCCCGATATCGGTGTCGGAGCTGAGCAGCGTTTCAATGCGCGCGGCAACGGGGAATCCGTCCCTCTCAATTTCGCGGATCGTCGCGCCGAATTCCGGCGAGAGATGCGAGGCCATCGCGATGAGACACAGGTCGACGTCAGGATGCTCCGAGAGCAGCTTCAGCGGCCAGTAAAGATGGCTGTAGTCCGCGCGCGAGGTGGTGACGACGGCGATGCGGCGCTTCATCGGGAGGCGGCGAGTTCGGGAGTGGCGTGGCGCAGCAAGACGCTCGGCTCGTAGTCGGGCACAAGGTCTTCGACGAGGAGCAGCAATTCGGGTAGGTCGTGCGCGGCGATCGCGGTTTCGAGGGCACCGACGTGCGCCTCGAGGTCCGCAACTGAGGGGCCAATCACGCGCCGCAGACGGGGAGTCGCAAAACCGTCGCAGCGTTCGTGCGGAGAAACGAGAGACTCTTCGAGTTTGTCGCCTGGGCGCGGCTCCGTGAAGACGATGGGGATGTCCTGGCAGCTGGCCGCGATCAGGCGCTTGGCAAGGTCTTCAATACGGATTGGCTCGCCGGGATCGGGAATGAGGATGCCGCGTGCTGATGCGTCGATGGCCTGCGCCAGCAGATCGACGACTTCATGTCGGGTGATGAAGAAACGGCTGGCGGCTCGATGCGTGACAGTGACCGGACCACCGGAAGCAATCTGTTCCGCAAAGAGGGGCACGACGCTGCCCGGCGAACCGATGACGTTGACGAGGCGCACGGCAGTTGCGAATTCGGGATGGGCGAGCACGGCCAGCTCCGCGATGCTTTTCGATGCGCCCATAATGCTGTGCGGAGCGACCGCTTTGTCGGTGGAGACCAGGATCATCTGCCGGGCGCGATGTTCGGCGGCGCTTTTCGCCAGCCACCAGGTGCCGATGCCGTTGATGGCGACCGCCGCAAACGGGTTGCGCTCCATCAGCGGGACGTGCTTCAGAGCGGCAGCGTGAATGATCACTTGCGGGCGGTGCTCGTCGAAGAGCGCAACGAGGAGAGCGCGGTCG
Source organism: Acidobacterium sp. (assembly GCA_003152415.1). Classification (GTDB taxonomy): domain Bacteria; phylum Acidobacteriota; class Terriglobia; order Terriglobales; family Acidobacteriaceae; genus Palsa-343. The sequence continues at coordinate 44,730 of PMAD01000288.1, read as the reverse complement.
CCGACGCTGCCGAGGATCGGGATGCAGCGATCGCCATAGCCGCGTGCGGTCATCTCTGCGGAAACCGCGAAGAGAGCCTGTTCGGCAATTTCGAGAAGGATGATTGGCTCGGCGCCGGAAGCGGCCAGGACGCGAACCATCTCCGAGCCGATGAAGCCACCGGCCCCCGTGACGAGGACGCGCTGGCCGGCGATGCCTTGGATGAGGGTCGGGTCGGAACTCGCGGCCTTGCGACCGAGAATTGCTGCCCAGCCAGCTGGGGATGTGCGCTGCGAGGCGCCGGAGAAATCAGTCTGCACTCTGCCAAATTATAATTGCGACGATCCCACCCATGCCGGTCACCCTTCTCCCCGCTACAGAACAGCTCGCGATGTTGCGCCGGCGCGCGATCGCTCCGCTGGAGCTCGCCGAGGAACACATCGCGCAAATCAAGCGACTCAATCCAACACTGAATGCTCTGGTCGATTTCGACGCGGAGCGTGTGCGGGCGCAGGCTGCGAACGCGCGGCCGGGACTGCTGTCAGGATTGCCGGTCACGGTCAAATCGTCGATTGCAGTCAAAGGCTACCGCTGCGAGATCGGCAGCACCCTGAACAAATGGCCAAAACCAGGCTCAATTCCCGAGAAGAACGCCATTCTCGTGGATCGGCTGATTGAAGCGAGTGCTGTGATTCTGGGGACGACGAATTGTCCCGAGTTCCTGATGGCATACGAAACGGAGAATCTGCTGTACGGGAGCACGCGGAATCCGTGGAATCCGGATTACACGCCGGGAGGATCGAGCGGAGGCGAGGCTGCGGCGATTGCGGCCGGAATGTCGGCAGGCGGCCTGGGCAGCGACAGCGGCGGATCGATGCGTGAACCCGCACATTTCACGGGCATCTGCGCGCTGAAACCAACGGCGGGCCGCTTTCCCGCTGCGGGACATCTGCCGCCATGTCTCGGGCCGTTTTCGTTTCTGGGATCGATTGGGCCGATGGCCCGGACGGTCGGCGACCTGGCTCTGCTTTTCCAGACGCTGTCAGGGCAGGACCCAACCGATCCGAACAGCGCACCGGCCGTGCATCGGATCGTTTCGCTCGATGATGCGAAGCGGGTTCCAATTGGATGGTTCGAGGACGATGGGCTTGTCCCGGTAACGGCAGAAACGCGCGTTGCCGTACAGCAGGCCGTACGCGCTCTGGAGCGGCAGGGATTCACGCTCAAACCCTTCCGCCCTGAGGCGCTCGAAGCGGCGCGAAAGCTGTGGTGGACGTTCTTCGTGCAGTGCGGCGCGATGCTGTACGCGCCGACGATTCGGGGGCATGAAGACGAGCTGAGCCCGACATTCCGCGACTTTCTCGACATTGCGCGTGCGGAGGCGCCGCTCACAGCCGATTCCCTGCTCGATGAATGGGTCGAGTCAGACAAAGTACGGGGATGGCTGCTCGAGGAGATGCGGGAGTTCCCAATTCTTTTGTGCCCCGTGTGCTCGATTCCGGCGTTTCGCCCCTTCGAGCGAAGCTGGAAGGTCGAGGGCCAAACTGTCGCGTATCTCGACGCGATGCGCTACACGCAGTGGTTCAACCTGCTGGGAGGACCGGCAGCTGTCGTGCCGGTAAGCCGCTCGACCGAAGGACTCCCGATTGGCGTGCAGATCGCGGGGCGACCGTTCGCCGATGAGCTAGTGCTGGCGATCGCTGCGGCCGTGGAGAGCGAGTTCGGATATCAACCGCCGCCGATGGCTCTCTGAGCGGAATTCCGTACGGGATCGTGGCTCGGCAGATGCCAGGCAAAAGCAAAAGGTCCGCGCAGTGCGGACCTCATTCACCTGATCCGAGGAACCCTGTTATGGTTTGAGGCGCGAGAAGAGATTCAGCTTGGAGACGTCGTTCACCATGATGAAGGCGAAGAACAGGATCAGCATGACGAAAGCGACCTGATAGACGCGCTCCTTGAATTCCTGCTTGAGATCGCGGCGCAGCAGGCCTTCGATGCAGAGCAGCAGGATCATGCCGCCGTCGAGGATAGGGATCGGCAGGAGGTTCATGATGCCCAGGTTAAGGCTGATCAGGGCGGTCAGGCCGATGATCGGTTCCCAGCCATGCATCTCCGCCGCTTCACCAGTCATGCGGGCCATGCCGATTGGACCGCTGAGCTGCTGCATAACGGCGCCGTGACGCGTAAACATGCGGTGCAGGATGTCGAGAATCAACCCCGAGTAATGCAGGTTGTAGGTCACAGAGCGGCGTACCGCCTGGGGCAGGGGCAACTGCTCAACGTGGAATGGTGGCAGCGCCGGAGCCAAGCCGAGGCGGTAGCCTGGCTCGCCGGTGCCGTTGTCGGCCCAAATCGGCTGGATGGTTACGTTGAATTGTTTACCGTCTCTCTGGATCATCAGATTCGCCGGCTTGTTGCCCGCCTCATCGAGCACCGCGATCATGGCGTGTACTCCGTGAACCGTCTGGCCATCCACCGATACAACGCCATCGCCGGCTTTAAGGCCGGCCTTGATGGCAGGGTAGCCGGGCGTGACATCCTCGATGAGCATGGGACCGTCCTGCTCCTTGGGGAGCAGACCCAACGATTCGATTTCAAAGTCCTGGCCCTTGGTGGGATCCGCGAGCAGAAGCTCGGTGCTGAACTGTTTGGTTTGTCCGTTAACGGTGCGCTCCACCGTAATGGGGATGGTGCTGTTGGCATCCAGCGAAGCGCGTTCGTCCAACCTTTCCCAGATTGGATTCTTCTCGCTATCGAAGCGGACGATGCGGTCGCCGGTCTGCAGGCCCGCGCGGCCGGCGGGCGAATTCGGCGGCACCACATCGAGAACCGCCGGAGAGTCGAGATATTGCTCGACCTCGTTGTGCATCATGTAGAGGCCGGCCATGAGCACGAACGCCAGAATGAAATTAGAGACCGGACCGGCCAGGGCGATCAGCACTCGCTGCCAGCGCGGATGGGCACTGAATTCGCCGGGATCGCCGGTGGTTTCCGAGCCGGGCGCCTCGCCGGACATCTTGACGTATCCGCCCAGCGGCAGAGCGCTCACCCGGTAGTCGGTGTCGCCCCACTTCACGCCAAACAGGCGCGTCCCAAATCCGAGAGAAAAGACCTCGACGCGGACACCGCAGAGCTTGGCAACAGCAAAGTGGCCGAACTCATGCACCAGCACCATGACGCCAAGCACGAGAAGGAAAGAAACGGTCGCGATAACGGCAAAGGGCATATTCACTACTTCGGAGAAACTCGTGCAAACTTCGGCAGCATAGCGGAGAAAACTGGACCTCAGCGATGATGCGACGCTTCCCGTCCCGCCAAAGCCTCCCGCGCCAACTCGCGCGCCTGGCTGTCCAGCGCGAGCACTTCCTTTATGGTCGCCGGATGCGTCTCCGGGGTTGTCTCGAGTACCTGCTCTATTGTAGCCGGAATCCCGGTAAAAGGAATGACCCCTTCGAGAAACGCCTGGACGGCGATTTCGTCGGCGGCATTGAGGGCGATGGCGTGGGCTCCTCCTTTCTCTGCAGCCTCGTACGCGAGGCGCAGGCAGGGGAATCGCTGCAGATCAGGCGGCTCAAAATGCAGGTCGGCCAGCGACGACATGTCGAAACGCAGGTCCGAAGGCACGCGCTCCGGATAGCTGAGGGCATAGAGGATCGGAAGCCGCATATCCGTCACGGAAATCTGCGCGAGCAGGCTGCCGTCAACGTATTCGACCAGCGAGTGGACGGTGGACTGAGGATGCACGGTGACCTTGATCGCGGAGGGCGGCAGCTCGAAGAGGCGGCACGCTTCGATGATCTCGAGGCCCTTGTTGAGCAGCGTCGCGGAGTCAATGGTGATGCGGCGTCCCATCACCCAGGTGGGATGGTGAAGCGCCTCTTCGACCGTGATCTTGTCGAATTTCTCGATGGGCAGCGTGCGGAAAGGACCTCCCGAAGCGGTGAGCCAGATCTGCCGCACCTCGCTCCGTTTTCCGGCCCGCATGCACTGGTGGATGGCATTGTGCTCGGAGTCGATCGGCAACAGCGCGACGTTCTTCTCGCGTGCGGCCGCCGTGAGGATCTCTCCCGCCGCAACCATGGCTTCTTTGTTGGCGAGCCCGATGGTCTTGCCGGCCTGGACGGCTGCATACGTGGCTTCGAGCCCCGCGACACCAACGATGGCCGAAACCACAAAGTCCGCTTCAGGCAGCGTGGCTACGCGAACCGCGCCCTCGCTGCCCCAGACCACTTCAATCCCGGCGACACCCTCTTTGCGCAACCGCCGCGCAAGGTCGGCGGCCAATTCCTCGGTTCCGAGCGAAACCACGCGCGGGCACCAGCGAAGGCACTGCTCGTAAGCGGTATCAATGTTGCGTCCGGCAGCGAGCGAGGCGACCGCGAAGCGCTCCGGGTAGGTGGCAAGAATGTTGAGAGTGCTTTGCCCAATGGAGCCGGTCGATCCCAATATGGCGATGCGTTTCAAAGGAGGTCCTTCGACTTCGTTTTGGCAGGATCAACCGCGCCAAAACCGCGCTCAGGATGGCTGTTCATGAACAAGCTCACGAAACACCTGGCTCAGAAGGACTGCTGCGCCAACTGAGCGTACCACAGCACCGGAGCAGCCAGCAGCAGCGCATCGATGCGGTCGAGGACACCGCCGTGACCCGGCAGGAGGCGTCCGGAATCCTTGACTCCTGCGCCGCGCTTGATGGCTGACTCGACCAGATCACCGACTTGTGCGGCGGCGTTCAGCAGGATCGCGAGGCTGATCCAGCGGAGAAAACCGCCGGGATAGGAAATGTATTCGACTCCGTGCGCCGTGAGAATTCGGCCCAGCCACACCAGCACCACAGCGACAAGCACGCTGGCTGCGACCGAGGCCAGGGCGCCTTCCCAGGTCTTGTTGGGACTGAGCGTGGGCGCCATGGTCCAGCGGCCAAAAGCCCGGCCAATATAGAGCGCGGCGATATCGCCCGACCACACCACCAGGAACAGGAAGAGCAACAGGGACGGCCCGTTGTCCTCCGCCGACAACAGGTAGAGCGTCGCCATCGACAGCCCTATATAAACGAGGCCGAATACCGAATACGCTGTGTCAGGCAGGACGCGATTCACCGGCGAGCGGAATGTGCAGACGATGAGCAGCGCCAGCGAAAGCGCTCCGGTGACGGGAGCGATCAGGTCCGGGCGGCGGAAAATCGCCGCCAGCAGAACCGCGAGGCAGACGATCACGACCACGCGGGGAGTCTTTGCGCCCATGGCGGCGGCCAGATCCAGATACTCCCACAACGCGAGAGCCGCAACCACGAAGACGACCCCCATCAGCACAAGTGGCCATCGGGGCGACACGAAGATCACCAGAATAACCAGGGGAATCAGAACCACCGCTGTGAGGGCGCGCTTCATGCAAGGGCAGAATACACGCCGCGGCCGGGAATCAGGATCGCTGAATCCCGACAGGCGGCTCAGGAGTAACTCCCTGTGCCAGCTCGAAACCACTAAGAACGAACTACTTTCTCACCGCGGCCCCAGCGCTCACTTCGCATTCGGAATGCGCGTAGCCGGCATATCGCGCAGAACGACGAGTTCCTGCTCAACCTTCTTCCACCGCCCAGGATGCTTCTTTGTCTCGATGGGCGCGTTGGGATCGGAGTAGAAGGCGAGAATGTTCTGGCGTAGCCCGATGGGCGGCACCGCATTGTTGGCGGTCACGTGTGCTAGGAGCTTCGCATAGGTCTGATCGGTGAGACGGTAAGCACCAGGGCGGGTGGCGTAGCCGGTGTCGAGATCGAGATCGGGGACGGTAAAGCCGTCGTGACCCTTGTCCGCGATCTCGGCCAGCAACTGGAGGTACCGGTCGGCGGACTGGTTGACGCCCTCCATGTACTTCTCTTCTGAATCCCGGTCGGGGCCGCGGATGGCGAGGTCGGAAAGAACTCCCACCTTGGGCGTAATCGCGATAAGAACAGCGAAGACACGCGTGGTGAAACTGGGTTTGTGTTTGCGAAAGGATTCCCATCCGCTGCGCGCGGATGTTTCTTTCAGCCGTCGCTCGAACTCGGGAAGGCCGGGCAGGTCTCCGTCGGGTGGGAAGCTCTGGCGGTGCAGCAGCACTTCGGCGTAGGCAACGCGGGGCAGAAGCTGGCGGACCGACCAGTCGTAGCTGCTGATCGCGTGCGATTCATCCCCCATGACGCTGCTCAGGGAGATTCCGTACGTGACGTAGAAGGCGCGCTCCAGAAGGTCGCGGGAGACCAGAAAGCCGACGTGGCGGAGATAGGCAGCCGGCGCAAAACGCGAGTGGCTGAGCTGATCGATGTCGAAGGCGAACTCGGTGCGGACGTGAGCGTGGGGTGACTGCTCGAAGGTGACAACCGGGCCGTATTTCCGGGCGAGCTCCGGAAACTCGACCGCGACCGCGGGATTTACCGCGTCCAGATGACCCATCGTGTCGCCGACATAATGCGAAAGCGCACCCAGGGCGAAGGCCAGCTCGTTCACGTTGTGCGCCTCGCGGATGAGATTCGTGATGAAGTCACCGGTACGGACGTAGTGCGTCAGGTCGCTGAAAGACGGGCTCCCAAAGGGATAGTAGCCGGCGTCCTGAATGACGGAGCCGCCGTAGGCGTACGCGTGCGCCATGCGGAGTTGGTCCGGAGTTGTATCCGAATACTCCTTGAGGAGTACCGGCTTGATGCCGGACTCCCACGCCATGTCGATGATGGTCTCGTGGGTGAGAAAGGACCAGGCGAAGCACAGCGGGGCTGCCAGCAGAATTCCGAGAGCGGCGACCGCGACTCTGCCCTTCATGCCTGAGCCTGTTCCTTCCTGAATCCCTGGCCCCCACACTGAGGCCGTCCCTACTCGTAGCGCAACGCCTCAGCGGGCAGAACCCTTGCCGCCGAACTGGACGGATAGAGCGTCGCCAGCAGCGAAACGCCGAGCGACAGCGCCGTGACGATCACGCCATGTAGGATGCGCGGCGCAAAGGGGAGATAGTCCAGAGAATAAACGTCCGCCGAAAGATGAATGAAGCGGTAGTGTCCGCCGGCCCACGCGAGAAGGTAACCGACCACCAGGCCGATGATCGTCCCGATGACGCTGATCAGCAGGCCCTGAAACAAAAAGATGCGCCGAATCTGGCCGGGCTGCACGCCCATCGACAGCAGAACCGCGATGTCCTTCGTCTTCTCCATCACCATCATGGTGAGGGCGATCAGGATGTTCAGCGCCGCGACGCAGACGATGAGCCCGATGACGATGAAGGTAACGATCTGTTCGAGTTTGAGGGCGCGAAAGAGCTCGCGATTCTGCTCCATCCAGTTCGTCGTCGAAAAACCGGGACCGGCGGCGTTCTCGATCTCGTCGCCGATCACGTTGGCGCGGTAGAGGTCGTCGACGCGAAAAGAAATGATCGAGACCAGGTCGGGCTCGCCGAAGAGTTTCTGCGCGTCGGAGAGGCGGATGAAACCGAAACTGGAATCATACTGATAGAAACCCGAGTGAAAAATCCCGACCACCCGGAAGCGCTGGTACTTCGGAACGACCCCGTAGGGGGTCAGGTCGCCCTGGGGGCTGGTGACCATCACGACATCGTTCAGGCTCGCGCCGATGGAGTCGGCCAGATCGGTGCCAATAACGATGGGCGGCGTCGGTGAGCCATATCGATCTTCGGAATTGGCCGCCTCGCTAAGAGGCGCTACGCTGCCCGCCTTGAGATCAGCGAGCATGTCCGAAACCGTGCGCTCTTCCCCGGGAATGATGCCCTTCAGCATGGCGCCGCCGGCCCGCGCGCCGTTGCGGGAAATCAGCACCGGCTCATAGAGCCCTGGCGCCGCCGCAACCACGTCGGGAAGCCGCCGCAGCCGATCCACGAGCGGACGCCAGTCACGAATGCCGTCGCTCATGGTGCGCATCAGGTCCACGTGCGAAGTGGAGCTGAGCAGACGGTCCTGAAGATCGCGCCGCGTGCCGTTGGTGATGGCCAGCGCGAGGATCAGCGACGCAACCCCAACCGCGACTCCGGCGATCGAGATCCAGGTAATGACGCCAATGACGGCCTGGCGGCGTTTCGCCCTGAGATAGCGAGCGGCGACAAAGAGCTCGAAGCGCATATCAGAGCCTGGCTCGAATCCCCATCAATGCACCACTGCTTTCACCGTCACCGCGTTGTCGTAGCGGTCGAAGACGCGGATCGAAATCACGTGTTCGCTGCGGTCGACAGGCGGACCGGCGTCTGTCCGGGGCGCGGGCAGCGGCGCGTCGAACTCGAAGTGCTCAGTCAGCGAGTCGGCAATCCCACCCACGGGCGCAACATACTGCCAGCGGCCCGCATTGATCGAATACTCCGCGTGGGTAACAGGCGAGGTGACGTCGGCAGCGGTCAGTGAGACATGAATCTTGCCTGCGGCGAGATGCGCCTCAACGCCGGAAACCACTGGCGGCGTCGTGTCGACGACGAACTCATCGCTGATGCGTTCGCCGGTGAGCGCCTCCCCCGGATTGTGGGAAAGCGCGTCGCTCGCAACGACCTTGATGCGGTAATGGCCGTCGGGCAGTTGCGACGAATCGAAGGAATAGAAGCGCTCGCGGATGTGGTCGCGCAAAAACTGCCAGTTATGTTCGCCTTCCCCACGGTAATAGAGTGCGAAGCTCAGCTCGTCGCCGTTATCGTCGTGCGCTGCCCACCGAACCGTGACAGCGCTGCGGTCTCTTACCGCCGGCAGGGGTTCTCGTCCCGGCTCCTGCCCGAAGTTGATTCCGGAATTCTGGGAAGAAGGAAAATTGACACTGATTTGTTGCGGCTGGCCGGGCTGCTGCTGGATGAAGTTCGCGCGCGCACCCGGCGCCACCACGATTTCATCCACCATCGGGGGAAGGTTCACAGGCAGGTAGTTGACAGCGACTGCGCCCACCACGCTGCCCGGATGCTCCACCAGCTTCCACTGCATGAACCGCGATGCGTCGATGCCGATGGCGCCGGTATTGGGCGTCAACTGCTTCCAGTCGCCCCAGGCGCGCTGCGGATTCTCGACGTTTCCGGCCCGAGCGTACATCTGAATCGAAGTCTGCGGCGTTGCTCCCAGCTCGACCTCCGCGCGCCCCCATTCCGCGAAGGCGCCCGCGTCAAAGACTTCGCTGAGGTAGGTCCCTTCGGCGGATTCGCCGTGGCTCAGCAGGAACAGCTTGCCCGAGTTGGCGGTGCTGACGTATAAGCCGTTTGCCGAATCGGCGAATCCGGTCACCTGCGAGGCTTCGAGGTGCGCAACGTCCGCCCAGGTGCCGTCGTCGTGGATGCGGTAGATCCGCCCGCGATTGCCGGTGGCCGCCAGCACGCCGTCGGGCGTCCACGCCAGCGAGTAGAGGATGTCATCGTGCCCGGTCCATAGCTTGCGCGGAGGGCCGTCTCCATGAGGAATCTCGTACAACTCCGAACCCTCGGGGATCAGCGTGTTGCCGTTGAAAGCCTGCACCGACCCCGGCGTGATGATGGTGATCGTCGCGGTCACCTGCCCGGTGACCGGCAGCGGCGGCAGGTTGTTCCTCCCCTTCTCGCCGACGCCGGCGGCGTAGATAGTGCCGTCGGGCGCGACGATGACCGAGGTGATCTCCTTCTTCGGCGCGTCGTAAAGAACGAATGCTTTGCCGGCGGGATCGATGCGATAGACGAGGCCCGTGCCGTCTGAGCCGGCGATCAGATTGCCGGATTTGTCGAAGGCGATGGAGCGGATGTGCTCCTCATCGCTCTTGTAGAACAACTCCGCTTTGCTCGGGTTGTTTCCCGTGCCGCCGCCGCTCACGCGATAGATCGCCGCCGGTGCGCCGGTGGCGATATAGAGCCGGCCCCGCGCATCGAAAGCCATATCCCAGACGTACTTTGGCTTTTCCTGGGTTCCGGATGGATCAAAGACCACCGTGGCCGTCTCGTCCGTTTTGTTTTCCGTGTGCGGATCGAGTTTGTAAACCTTCCCCGAGGGCAGCGTAGCCGCGTAGACCGCGCCGTCGGGCCCGACCCGCACCACCTGCACGCTCATGTCGCGGGTGGTGAAAAGCGTCGTCGATTTCCCATCCGGCCCAACCCGCAATACGGTCGCCGGAGTTCCGGTAGTCAGGTACGCATTCCCCTCATGATCGGCTGCGACCGACCAGACATAGGTGGAAGGCGTGGTGAGGATCGCCTTGCTTTCCGGTCCGGGGACGAGATGGCCGTCGCTGGTGATGGCCACGCCATTGGGTGTGCCGCGTTCCAGTTCCTCAAAGCGCGATTCGCTCCACAGGCGCGTGCCCTGGGCGTGCGCGGGGTGAGACAACCACAACAGACAGGCTGCGAAAAAGGCCAGTGCGAGGAGAAATGCAGGCGATTCGCGTCGACGAAACCGGCTTGAAATCATGCTGGATTTCAGTCTACAGAAAGCTCTCCGTCGAGGCGCGCAGGCCACCGAAACTTGCGGCAAATCGCATGACACAAATCACGCCTCGTCGCCTACACTGGGTTTTCGCTGCTCCTCTGCTATCCCGGGCCGGCAGGCTCGGCATCCCGCGAATTGAGATTGCACCGACATGCTGAAACGCTGGAGAACCCGGATACTGCTCTTCCTCGCTGTGCTGGGTCCGGGGTTCATCACCGCCAATGTCGACAACGATCCCAACGGCATTTTCACCTACTCGCAGGCCGGTGCGCAGTTCGGTTACACCCTCCTTTGGACCATGATTCCGGTCACACTGGCGCTCATCGTCGTCCAGGAAATGTGCGCGCGCATGGGCGCGGTGACCGGTAAGGGGCTCAGCGACCTCATTCGCGAGGAATTTGGCCTCCGCATCACGGTCATCATCATGGTCCTGCTAGTGCTGGTGAATTTCGGCAACGTCATCGGCGAGTTTGCCGGCATTGCGGGCAGCCTGCAGCTCTTTCACGTCTCGAAATACATCTCCGTCCCCATCTGCAGCGCGCTGGTATGGCTGCTGGCGGTGCGTGGCGACTACAAGAGCGTCGAGAAAATCTTCCTTTTCGCATCGATGTTTTACTTCACCTACATCATTGCCGGAGTCCTCGCGCATCCAGGCTGGCACGCGGCCCTGGCGGCCACCATCAAAGTGCCGCGCATGTCGGTCCTGCGCGATTCAAACTACGTCTTCATGGTGGTCAGCGTCATCGGCACCACCATCGCGCCCTGGATGCAGTTCTACCTGCAGTCGTCCATCGTGGAGAAGGGCGTAACCGCCAAAACCTACGCCGGCTCGCGCCTCGATGTAATTGTCGGCTCCATTTTCACCGACGTGGTGGCATGGTTCATCATCGTGGCCTGCGCCGCGACGCTCTACGTGCATGGTCTGGGCGCCATTCAGGAGCCGGCGGATGCGGCGGAAGCAATGAAGCCCCTGGCCGGCTCATACGCTTTCATCCTGTTTTCCTTCGGCCTCTTCAACGCCGGCTTCTTTGCCGCATCCGTGCTGCCGCTCTCGACCGCGTACGTCGTCTGCGAGGGCCTGGGCGTGGAGTCGGGCGTCGACAAACGCTTCCACGAAGCACCCTTCTTCTACTGGCTATATACGCTGCTCATCGCCGGGGGCGCGGCGGTGGTGCTGATCCCCAACTTTCCGCTCATCAAATGGTCGATCGAATCGCAAACGCTGAATGGCATTCTGCTGCCCGTGGTGATTGTCCTGATGCTGCTGCTCATCAATCGCAAAGATCTGATGGGAGAACACGCGAATTCTCACTGGTTCAACGCGATTGCGTGGCTGACTGCCATCATCGTCAGCGCCCTGTCGGTCATTCTGATGTTTCAGCAGCTCCGGCCAGGGCATCATTAAGAGCACCGGCCACCAGGAGGAGTGAATATGAAAATCCTGACCGACTCCATGCGTGCTTGCCGCGAGGGTCCCGCCGATTGGTTCACCGGTACCGTGTGGATCGACGAGGTCGTCACCGCGGGTGCGCCCGCCCGATTCAAGTCCGTCCGCGTCTCCTTCGAACCCGGCGCGCGAACCGCGTGGCACACGCATCCGAAGGGACAGGCGCTGCATGTTCTGTCGGGAGTTGGCCGCGTCCAGCTGCAGGGCGAGCCGCCCCGCGAAATCCACTCCGGCGACACGGTCTGGATTGAGGCCGGAGAGCTGCACTGGCATGGCGCCGCTCCCGGACGAACCATGGTGCATCTGGCCATTCAGGAAGCCGACGAGCACGGCACCGATGTGGTCTGGCTGCAACACGTTACGGACGAGGAATACTCCGCGAATCCCGAAACCTAGAGCAGCTTCCCTGCCGCCAGGTCGCGTACCAGGTCGCGGTCAGCCGCGAGAAAGTCGTACTCCGGCAGATCGCGCAGCGGAGCCCAGCGGACGTCTTCGAAGATCTGATTGACCAATTCGCCCTCAAAGTTGTGCACCGCGAAGAACTGCAGGTCGACGGCGCCGCCATTGCGGTACGTATGGCGCAGATGGGCGATGCGTGTGCCGATCGAGGCCTGAATGCCGAGCTCCTCGTCCAGCTCGCGCCGCAGCGCCTGCTCTGGCGACTCTCCCGCCTCAATCTTGCCGCCGGGAAACTCCCACTTGAGACCCATGGGCGAACCGGCTTTGCGCTGGCAGATCAGGACCTCGCCGCCGCGCAGGATAAGCGCAGCCGCCACGAAGCGGAGCGTCTTCTGGTCCCTGCCGTTTTGTACTGTATCCTCCATATCGCCCCATAGTTTAGACGCAGGTGGAAGTGGTTCGACTCCGGTCCAGGGCACGAATCCCGCCGTTGGTACCGAAAACGTCAGGATGCAAGGCGCAAGCGATGGCGTGCAGACCATCGATGAGCGTGGGTGCCGGAGTGTTCAGCAGTTCGTCGGCGATACAGTACAGCCGGCCATTTCGAACGGCGCGGATTTGCTCCCAGCCCGGTCGCCGAGCCAGCTTCTCCAGCGGAACCCGATCGCCCGCGCCGCACCAGGCGGCGAGGATGACGTCCGGGTTGGCCTCCGCCACGGCCTCGGCGGTGGTCACGGCACCCGGTTCGCCCAGGAAGACGCCTCCAGCCGCTTCGACCAGCTCCCTGACCCAGTGCTGCGAGTGGATCAGCGGCTTGCCCCACTCCTCGCAGTAAACCAGCGGCTTGTTGGGCAATTCGGCCGCACGCCGGCGAACGTCACAGAGTTCCGAGCGCATCCCGGAGATGGTCTCCTCCGCCGCGTCGCTGGCGCGGGCAATGGCCCCGATCAGGCGAATGTCCTGCTCGATGTCGTCCAGGGAATGCGGAGCGAGCGCCAGAACCGGGCAGCCGGCCTTCAGGATGGCTGCGAGCGATTCATTCCGGTAGGGAACCGATGCAATAACAAGATCGGGCCGGACCGCGAGCAATTCCTCCGCGGACGTGGACCAGGAGTCGCGCACCACGGTCAGCGGTCGCCCGCGCAGCGCGGGCACAGCTGCAAGGCAGTAACGGGTACAGGCGACGAGGCAGTCGAGACGGCCGAGCCGGTCGAGGATGATGCTGATGCTCGGCTGCAGCGATGCGATTCTCACGGGTTTACTTGGTGTGATCGGCGAGCACAGTTTCCGGATAGAAGACGCTCCAGCCGTGCTGGGCTGCGACTTCCGCCAGAGCCGGAGAAGGATTAACCGGAAAGGCGCGCTTGGCCATCTCCAGCATCGCGGCGTCGTGGATGGAATTACCGAAGACCGCGTCCGGGGAAAGAATGCCGGCGCGGCGCAGCGCCTCCGCCTTGCCCTCATCGGTCGGCACATCGATCAGATCGCTGGTGATGAGCCCGTCCTTCACGCGCACACTCGCTGCCAGCACGCGTTCGCAGGCGATGCCAAACCGCCGCACCCCCTCCTCGATAACCCAGTTGTTGGTGGAACTGACCGCCCAGATATCCGTTCCCGCCGCCCGCAGATCGGCGACCAGCGCCTGCATCTCGGCAAAGATCTGCGCCTCGACATGCGCGGCAAAGTAGCGGGCAGCCGCGCGGCGCAGTTCGTCCTCGCGGAGGCCGGCATAAACCTGCACCATCTCCCCGCAAATCGCCGCCTCCGAGACTTCGCCCTGCCGGTAAAGCCGGTGGCGGGCATCGATCCACGAGCTGGCATCGCGCGAAAGCAGCCCCGCCTCCATGGACCATGTCATGAAGCCGAGACCGGCGTCGCCATTCCAGAGTGTTCCGTCGCAATCGAGGACCGCGACGCGCGGCCCCGGAGAAAGAGCGGCGCGACGGAACTCCTCAAGGCTCAAGCGCACCCTCGGCCCTTCCTGCAGTGACATCAACGACATCTCCTCCATCCCTACCCTATCAACTTTTGCAACGGCAATCATGGGGGCTTACCTCTCTAAGTATTGTCGCTTCCACATTGCAATCGGTTCAAAAAGTTGGCTTGCGCGGCACCTTTCGTGGTTCGCTGCCAAAAGATTTCCACACCACACGACCGCTGCCGCGATTCCCGTTTCGGGAATGGCACAGCATACCGATCTCCAGGGAATAAGGGACGTAACTTTAGGCTCACCCCTTAAGTAAGTTACTGCCAGAGCCTGATTGGGCTCCCATTACTTAGATACTTCTTGACGGCTTGTTGTATGGCGTGGGTATCCTCCGGGAGGCAACCGGCCATGCAGAGCGAAACCAACCAGGCAAGAGTGCGCATCTCACTCGGCGATCCTCAGCTGGTCCTCTCCGTCTGCGACTCCATAGAAACATTGACGGGCTTTCCTCCTCAGGACTGGCTATCCTCCGGTATCTGCCTTCGAGACCGAGTTCATCCCTCAGATATCCATCTCCTTAACTCGTTCCTTTCCCCCGACTTATCGCTTCCCTCTGGATCTGCAAGCATTCGCATCCGGCACGCGGATGGCAAACTTCGATGTCTCCGCGCCGATTATTCAAAGGCTCGCGCAGCCGAGAGCGATCCCGTAATCCTCGATCTTGTCCTGGGAGGCCCAACCGACGGCGTCAATCCAGCTCGAAGTGCCATCGACAGCGTCCAGCCGCCGATGGATCGCGTCAGGGAATCCGTGTACGTCAGGAGTCCTGACCATGCGTATGTCGACACAACCCGGAGGACGTACCCCGAGTCCCGTGCCGAGGTCTTTTACCGCACGGATCAGCGGGTCCTGACCGAAGGGCGCGACGCCAGCGAAATACAGCGCCTGGAGATGCTCGACCGCTCAAATCGCTGGATCGATAACCGCAGGTACCCGCTCAAAACAAAGGACGGCGAGATTCACGGTCTCTTCGGAGTCCGCCCCGATGGTGCAGAGCCGGTCGACGCCAAACACAAGCTGAACGAGAGCAGAGAGGTCTTCCACCTTTTCATCGAACATGCTCCGGCTGCGTTGGCCATGCTTGACTGCAATATGTGCTACCTCGCGGTCAGCCGCCGCTGGCTTCACGATTTCGGTCTCAACGACGGCGTGATCGGCCGCTCTCACTACGATGTGTTTCCCGAGATTCCCGATCGCTGGAAGGCGCTGCATCGCCGCGCGCTGGCAGGGGAAGACCTGTACTGCGACGAGGACCGCTTCCTCCGCCCGGATTTCTCCATCCAGTGGCTCCGCTGGGAGATCCATCCCTGGCGGACTGCGGACGCCGGCATCGGTGGCATTGTCATCTTCACCGAGGACATTACCCAGCAGAAGAAGGACAAAGAGAACCTCCAGCTCGCCGCCAGCGTCTTTACCAACGCTCGCGAGGGCATCGTCATCTGCGACCCTCACGGCGCCATCCTCGACGTGAATGACACGTTCACGCGCATCACCGGCTACAGCCGCGCAGAAGTGCTCGGACGCAATCCCCGCATCCTGAAGTCCGGTCGCCAGAGCGGGGCATTTTACGGCGACATGTGGCGGACGCTGCTCCAAAACGGCTACTGGTCCGGCGAAATATGGAATAAGGCCAAAGACGGCAGAATCTTTCCCGAGACTCTGACCATCAGCGCTGTCTATGATCGCGCCTCCAAAGTTCAGCATTACGTGGCTCTTTTCTCCGACGTGACCCAGGCCAGGGAGCAGGAGCGCCAGCTGGAGCGCATGGCTCAGTTCGATGCGCTCACGAATCTTCCCAATCGCGTACTGCTCACCGACCGCTTGCAGCAGGCCATGGCCCAGGCGCATCGCCACGGACAAATGCTGGCCGTGGCCTGCGTGGATCTCGACAGCTTCCGCGCCGTCAATGATCAATACGGCCAGGATGCGGGAGACCAGCTCCTGATGGGCGTGGCCCGCCGCATGAGGCGGGTGCTGGGCGAGACCGATACTCTGGCCCGTATCGGCGGCGACGAGTTCGTTGCCGTTCTGCTCGATCTGCCAGACGTGGATGCGGCCCGGCCCATTCTGGAGAGTCTGCTTGCCTGCGCCTCGCAGCCTGAAGACTGCGGCGATGCCAGCGTTCAGGTCTCCGCCAGCATCGGTGTGGTCTTTTATCCCCAAATCGAGGAGATTGACGCCGACCAGCTGCTTCGCCAGGCCGGACAAGCCATGTATCAGTCCAAGCTGGCGGGAAAGAATCGTTACCAGATCTTTGATCCCACCCGCGACATCACCATCCGCACTTTCCACGAAGACCTCGAGCAAATCCGCCGCGCGCTGGTAATCGGCGAGTTCGTTCTCTACTACCAGCCTCGTGTGAACATGAGCACCGGCACCCTGGTGGGCGCGGAAGCCCTGATTCGCTGGGATCATCCCACCCGCGGACGCCTGCTGCCCAGCTTGTTTCTGCCCGTCATCGAGAACCATCCGCTCATCGACCGCGTTGGCGAGTGGGTGATCGGCAAGGCCCTGGAGCAGCTGGAGAGCTGGTGTGCCGCCGGAATCAAGATTCCCGTCAGCGTCAATATCGCCGCACATCAACTGCAACAGCATGGCTTCGTCGATCGTCTGCGAACTCTCCTTTCCGCGCACCCCAACATTCGCCCCTCCTGTCTGGAACTGGAAATACTCGAAACCAGCGCGTTGCGCGACGTGGCCCAGGTCTCCCATGTTCTGGCGGCCTGCCGTGAGCTCGGCGTCTCGATCGCTCTCGACGACTTCGGCACCGGCTATTCCTCACTCACCTACTTCAAGCGTCTCCCTGTCAATCTGCTCAAAATCGACCGCAGCTTCGTGCGCGATGTACTCGATGACCCAGAGGACCTGAATATCCTCGAAGGCGTGCTCGGCCTGGCTACCGCCTTCGATCGCGTGGCGATTGCCGAGGGCGTGGAGACGGCGGACCATGGCCGCCTCCTTCTGCAACTCGGCTGCGTCTACGGACAGGGAAATGGGATTGCCTGGCCAATGCCGGGGGAAGACTTGCCGGCCTGGTCGGCGGCCTGGAAACCCGATCCGGCCTGGACGAATGTCACGGCGGTGGCGCCGCGCAAGCGCTCTCTGGTCCACGCAGCCGTCGCCCATCGCGCGTGGATTGCGGCCATGGCATCCTTCCTCCTCGGCGCACGCCGCCTGCCACCGCTTCTCGATCCCCATCGCTGCCGCTTTGGCCGCTGGCTCGACAGTGAACGCTCCAGCCCCCTCGGGGCCACGACCACCTTTGAGCACGTCGATCGGCTCCATCGGCAAATCCATGAACACGCCGATCGAACAGCGGCTCCTGACGCGCCCCGGCTAAATGGAAATGCCGAAAGCGAGGTCAAGGAACTCCATCGCCTCCGCGACGAGCTTCTGGAACAGATGAATCTCTTGTTGCAGGATGCCGCGTCGTAGTCTTCCCCGTCACGCCACGTGGTCGTTTTTCAGGAGCGGCAGGATCTCGATGACTTCCTCAATCTCGGACGAGCCATGGGATTCACTCGGCCGAGGCTCGATTTGCAGCGGACTCGTGGTGCCCTCGGGAAGCCACAATCCGCCCTCCCTCCTGGCAGCCGCCACCTGACCGCTGAATGTGACGGCGTAGATACCGTCCGGCAGGTCCATCGGCGCATCAATGACACAGCACTGGGAATAAACGGCGAGGCCCGTTTCCGAAGTCGCGTCTTTCAAGGCCAGCATGTCGCAGGGTACTTCGCGTCCCATGCCCTTCAACAAACCACGGATCAGAACGACTGAGCGCATCGTCTTTGCAGGACGCTTTCGCGACCCCTCCCAGCGTTGTTAGCCCGGATGCCCCTGTTTTTTGCGGAGTTGGCCACCTGTTACGAGAGTTCATCGACGATAGATATGACTGTAGGCACCTGCGCATCGGTTCCTCCCAGCGGCTTCGCCTACGATAGAAGCGTGAGTTCGCTCGCTGAACGGTTGCAGAGAGTGGAAGAGCGCATCGCGGCAGCGTGCCATCGCGCTGGCCGCTCGCGCGAGGAAGTGCGCCTGATGGGGGTTTCCAAAACGCATTCCCCCGACGCCCTGGCCGAAGCGGTGCGCGCGGGCTTGACGCTCTTCGGCGAAAATCGCGTGCAGGAGTTCGAGGCCAAACGGCCCCGCCTTCGAGAGCTCGGCGTTTCAGGCGTGGAAGTTCACCTCATCGGCCATTTGCAATCGAACAAGTCGGCCCGGGCTGCCGAGATTTTTTCCGGAATCGACAGCGTGGATTCCCTGCGGCTCGCGGAGCGTCTGAACGATGCGGCGGGAGGGCTCGGCATAAAGCTGCCCGTTCTGTTTGAGATCAAACTCAGCGCGGAGCCTACTAAATCCGGGATCGAACCCGACAGCGCGGAGTTGCAGCCCCTGCTCGAACGGCTACCCAATCTGGAGCACCTCGTCATCTGCGGGCTCATGACCATTGCTCCGTTTGACGAAAACCCGGAAACCGCGCGGGCCTGCTTCCGGCAGTTGCGCGCGCTGCGCGACACCCTTGCGCGCGAGAATCCAGCCGTCGATTTTCACGAGCTCTCCATGGGCATGTCCGGAGATTTCGAGATCGCGATTGAAGAGGGCTCGACTCTGGTGCGGATCGGGACCGCGCTGTTCGGCGAGCGCTCGGCGGCACGATGACGATGTCCATTGCCATACGCGACACCCGGGACGGAGCCAGGTTCACGGTGCGCGTCACGCCGCGCGCCAGCCGCACGGCAATCGTCGGCGTGATGGGCGAGGGCGACGCGCTGAAAATCGCGCTGCATGCGCCGCCGGTCGAAGGACGCGCGAATGCCGCGCTGGTCGACTTCCTGTCCGATTTGCTGGGAACGCCGCGGTCGGCGATCGAGATCGCCGGTGGTCAGCACGCGCGCAGCAAGACCGTCGTCGTCCGCGGACGAAGCGCCGCCGAAGTCTCGGCGCTATTTGAGAACATTTTGCCACCAACTCGCACAGTTCAAAGCTGACGGAAGCGCAGGGCTGGCCTTTGACTCGCTCTAAGCTCGATTTGTGCTCGCTTTTAGCTCGCCTTGCCCTGACCTTCAGCCCTCTTGTCTCTTCCGCTGCGCCGCGGCTCTCTGTGGCGGCTTCTTCGTCGCAGCCGTCCCCTTTACTTCGGGGGGCTGTCCCATGCTCTTCCGCAGCGCCTCCATCAGGTCGATCACCGGTGCCAGCTTGCGCTTCGGCTGCTTCAACGGCGCGTCCGCCTGGCCCTGCTTGCTCTCGATCAGTTGTTCGACGCGGCCCTCATATTCGTCCTTGAACTTCTCAGGATGAAACTCCCCGGCGAGCTGCTTCATGAACTGTTCGGCCAGCTCAACTTCCGCCTTCTGCACTTCCACTTCCGGCTGATTGTCGTACTCGGCGACGGCGCGGATTTCTTCCGGGTAATACAGCGTGTGCAGCACCAGCCCCTTCTCAAACGGCCGGATCATCACAATCTGTTCGCGCTGGTGCAGTGTAATCTTCGCGATCGCGCCTAGGTTCAGCTGCTGCATGCCCTTGTGGATCAGCGAGTAGGCGCGACGCCCGGGGTCTTCAGCAACGCTGAAATACGAGGTCTGGTAATAAAGCGGATCGACGTCGGGCAGCTTCACGAACTGCACGATCTCCATCGTCTCCGATGACTGCGCTTCGAGGGCCTTCAGTTCCTCGTTCGAGACGAGCACGAAGTTCTCTTTGTCGATGGGGTAGCCCTTGGCGATTTCGCTGCGCTCCACCACACGCTCGCAGTGCGGGCAGTAAATCTGTTGCTTGATGCGTGTGCCGCAGACCTGGTGAACCTGGTTGAAGCTGATGTGCTGCTCGCGCGCAGCAACAAACAAGCGGATCGGCACCGAGATCAAGCCGAACGAAATGTAGCCTTTCCAGACCGTCGAAGCCATAGGAAGGCAAGAATATCGCACCGAAAATCGCGGGGAAAATGAAAAACCTCGCCAGGAATCGGCGCGATAACTCCCCATTTCGCCCTATCTTCGCCCCTCTTTAGGCCCTACTTCGCTCTCGGATGGGTGCGGTCGTAGACCTCCGCGACCTGCCCAACCGTCAGCTGTGTATATCGCTGCGTCGTGGAAAGCCGCTCATGCCCCAGCAGCTCCTGAATCGACCGCAGATCCGCACCCTCCTCCAACATGTGCGTTCCAAAAGCATGCCGCAATGTGTGCGGATGAACATCTGCCGCCAGCCCGTGCGCCAGCGCGATGTGTTTCACGATGCGCCCAACACTGCGGGCGGTGAGCCGCCCGTCGCCGCGCAGCCGCAGATTGAGCAACAGCGCCGCCGTCGATTTCCCTGCCTCGTTGAGCTTCTTCTCGCGCACCGGCAGATAAGCCCGCAGCGCCTGCGCCGCGGCATCGCCGAGCGGAACGTAACGCTCCTTCCGTCCCTTGCCGCGCACCAGAATCGCTTCGTTCGCCCAGTGAATATCGCCAAGATCGATGCCCACCAGTTCCGCGTTGCGAATCCCGCAGCCATAGAGCAGTTCGAAGATCACACGATCGCGCTCCGGCCACGCTGCGGCTTCGTCCGCGGCGCTCTCCACCACGCGGTTCATTTCTTCGATCGTCGGCACGCGCGGCAGATGCTTCGGCAGCTTCGGTGTAGCCACCAGAGCGGCGGGACTCTGTTCCACCATCCCCTGGCGCGCAAGCCATTTGAACCACGACCGAATCGCCGCCAGTGCCCGCGCGACGGAAGCCTTCGACAAGCCGCGCCCATACAGCTCTCCGAGATAAGCGCGGATGTGCTGATGCTCGATGCGCCCGACCGCAAACTTGGCGCCCAGTTTCGTCACGACAAATCCCGCGAAATCGTGCAGCTCGCGCTCATAAGCGCGTACCGTGTGCGGACTGGCCTTCCGCTCATGCGCCAGCATCGATAGAAACGCCTCGACATGATGCTCGATCGCCGCCTTCTTCGCCATCTGCGCCTGGCTCGTCGACCCGCTCATCGCGCCACTCGCTTCGCGCGCGGATGATGCTCCCGATGCACAGCCTTGAGTCGTCCCAGTGCCAGATGCGTGTAGATCTGCGTGGTGGCGATGTCAGCGTGACCGAGCAGCGTCTGAACCGTGCGCAGGTCCGCGCCCCTCTCCACCATATGCGTGGCGCAGCTGTGGCGCAGCATGTGCGGGCTGGCCGCGCTCCCGCTGTGCTTCACCAGATGCCACACCCAGCCGCGGCCAAGGGGCTGACCTCGCACCGACAGAAACAGCCGGCTCGAGGGTTCTTTCTCCAGCGCCGGACGCCCGCTCTTCAAATACTCTTCGAGCGACTGGATCGACGCGCGCCCCAGCGGAACAATCCGCTCTTTGTCTCCCTTGCCGCGCACCAGCGCGCGCCCGGCCTCAAGCGAAAGGTCGGCGACGTTCAGTCCCGTCAATTCCGAGACGCGCAGCCCGGCGGCATACAGCAGCTCCAAAATGGCGCGATCACGCAGCGCGGTGGCGTCCGCTTGCGGAAGCTCCGCGGCCGTCGCTGCGCGATCCAGCATCGAGTTGACCTCGGCGACTGCCAGCGATTTAGGCAGCACCTTCCACGTTGACGGCGATTCGAGATTCAGCGTGGGATCGCGGTGGATCCGCTTGTCCAGCAGCAGCCAGCGATAAAAACCCCGCAGGCACGACAGCTTGCGCGCCGCCGAACGTGACTCCACGCCATGCTTCGCCAGATGCTTCAGGAACCCCGCGACCAGCGCCCGGTTTCCATCGAGCATGGTCGCGGACTCACCCTCCAGAAACTCGGCAAACTGCAGCAGATCGCGCTCGTACGCCTCGCAGGAGAGCGGGCGCAGCCCCTTCTCGACGCGCAGGTAGACGAGATACTCCTGAATCACTCCCGAATTGCCCAGACCGGAATTCCCCAACTCGGCTTTGCGCGCGGCGGCCACCCTTCCATTATCGAAGAGGCGGAGAGCCGCGCTCAGTACCCAACCAGGTTCACTGGCGGTCAGCCGCGCCTGCGCTGGCCGATGCATGTTCAATCGGCTTGAGCGTCACGACCCACTGCGCCAGCTTCGGCTCCTGATCGGACCGCAGCTCGATGCACGCGTCGATATCATCCTTCGCGCGCTGCAGTGAACGGCTCGACGCCGCCACGGGATGTGAAGCGAAGAATTGATCGACTTCGCCGCGCTTTTCCGCGCTGCAGAAGGAGCCGGTGCCGCTGATCAGGTAACCGCCCATCGCCGTAGTGAACTCTGCCTGCACCTTGTCCCAGTTTTGTTGTATGAAGTTCCAGGCCAGCTCGCGGGTCTCCGGATCGCGCATCGGAATCATCAGCTGAAAGGTTGCGTCCTGATTGCGCACCTTGCCGGAAACGGCATACTCGAGCGAGCGCCGCTCCAGTTCCGGATTGCGGAACCGGGCGAGAAGGCGCAGCGCATTTTCCTGTCTCTGAGGATCGGTCGCGGTTTCATAAGTACGCTGCAGCTCGTTGAACAAGGCCGCATCGCCATTGCTTGCGGCAATATTGGTGGCCACCAGCGCGAGACTTGGCTCGACCGAGCCCGGGTTGCTCAGAGACCGCGCGGCGAGTGCCCTGGCTTCGGCGATGATGTCAGGATCGCGGCCAACGGCGCCCAGCAAATCGAAGAGCGCGGCGCGCAGCCCGATCCTGTCCGGCGATTCGCTCTGCGATGGAGGGCCAAGGCGGCGATAAGCCGGTTTGAACGTGTGGTCGACCCACGCCGCCAGCGCCTGATGCTCTTCCGGCGTATTCGCGATGTGATCGTTAATGGTAAGAAGCGGCCCCGATATTGCCTTGATGACGTCAGGGTTTTCGTCGTCCTTCACTGCCGCGACCAGGTTGAGGTAATCCCCGACTGAATCCTCGTTAGCGCGAACTCCCGCCCACTCGTCTCCCAAAAGGCTGATGCGTTCCTCAGGAGTCAGCGTGGTTTCCACACTAGCGGCGATCTTCGCGTATACATCGTCGGGCAGAGCATAGCGATAGTAGCCTGCACCGCCGGCATCAGGGAAAAAGACGCCCCCCTGCGGCACAGCCAGCGACCCGCGCGCGGCGTCGAGCATGAGGCATTGTTGTTGATGATTCCCGGCCGTAAAGCAAACAGGAATCGACCATGTTTGCTGACCCTGCGGCTTGACTCTTGGGTCGAGGAAGAATCGATCCTGACGGACCTCCACCATTCCATTCTTCGGATCGCCGAACGTCAGAAGCGGAACACCCGGCTCCGAGACAAAACTCGAGAGGATCTTGTCGACAGGTTGGTGGCTCACCTCAGCCTGCGCGTTCCAGAAATCTTCGGCAGTGGCATTTGAAAACATGTGCGCCGCCAGGTAGTTGTGCACGCCCTTGCGGAACGTCTCGGCGCCCTCGTAATTCTCCGTCATCTGCAGCACGCCCCCCGCTTTGCCATAGCTGATGCCGTCGAACATCTGGTTGATCTCATCCGGCGTATCGGCCTTTGCGCGGATCGCCCGCGTCACGCGCTGCGCGTCATAGTCGAGCGTGCCATTCAGGCCGGCGGCGTCATCCTGCGGAATGTACCACTCGGGGTGCCACACCGCGACCGGCTTGGTCTCCATCCAGGTCGCGAACCCCTCGTTGAGCCAGATGTTGTCCCACCACTGCATTGTCACCATATCGCCAAACCACTGATGCGCCATTTCATGCGCGACCACGTCGGCAACTCCCTTCTTCGCCTCGATCGACGCCGTCTTCTCGTCGATCAGCAGATCGGTTTCGCGATACGTGATCGCGCCGAAATTCTCCATCGCCCCTGCTTCAAAGTCCGGCAGGCCGATCATGTCGAGCTTCGGCATCGGATAGCGAATGCCGAAGTACGTGTCGTAGTAGTGCAGAACGAATTCAGCTGCTGAAACCGCGAAACGCCCATATTGCACCTTGTCGGGCGTAGCGCAGGCGCGAATCGGTACCCCATCGCTCTGGCCGGAGACGCACTGGAAGTCGCCAACCAGAAACGCGACCAGATACGTAGACATTTTCGGCGTCGTCGCAAAACGAATGGTGCGTACTCCCACCTCCGGACCCGGCGTGTCCGAGACGATGTTCGTATTCGAGATCGCCGTGTCACCCTTGTCGACAACAAGAGTGATGTCGAACGTCGCCTTGAAAGCCGGCTCGTCGAAGCTGGGAAACGCCCGCCGCGCATCGGTGGCTTCAAATTGCGTCACGGCATAGTTGCGTCTGGCCGTCTTCGACAGGTAGAAGCCGCGCAGTTCGTTGTTCAGAATGCCGCTGTATTCGATGCTGAGCGTGGTGCGCCCCGCGGGCAACGTGTGGTCGAAGCTGAACGTTACCTGTTCCTTTTGCGGATCTTCGGCGACGCTGGCTTTCAGTTCCTTGCCGTTGACTTCCGCGGTCACGCTCGCGAATTTGATTTCCGCCGCGTTCAGCGTGATGGAATCGGACGGCTGCTTCAGCAAAACGTCGATCTTCTCGCTGCCGGCGAAGGTGGCGTTGCTCAGATCGGGCGTCAGCGTCAGCGCGTAGTGTTCCGGAATTGCGGAATCGGAAAGGCGCTGACTGTAAACGGGTGCGACGAAGAAGAGGAGAAGACAAGCGATAGCTGTGCGGAGCTGCGAAAACGCCATTCTGTGCCTCGATGGAAGCTGAACTGAGCCCTTCCTACGATAACTCAGCAAATCACCAAAAAACCTTTTCAGGATTCGCGGTAATTGAGTAACAGCAACCCAATCAGCACAAGACAAGCCGGCCAGATCCACGCCGCGATTCGCCTCGGGCGCGACTCCTCAACCTCGGCAGCCCGGTCATCCAGCCGCAGTTCCAGCCAGCGTCCCCAACCGGTTACGGCTCCCAGCAGCGCGATGGGTGTGTGGCTAAGACCCGCGTAGACCTCATCGGTTCCCTCGCCGAGCGTGTGTGTGTGCGTCAGCAGCAGCGCACCTCCAGCCGCGCACAATACGGGGAAGACAAAGCGGACGCGAGGCCTGCGCAGCCGCCCGGTTTGCACGCCCCACTCGAATACAGAGAAAATCGCGATGAGAACCGCATAGGCGCGATGCTCCAGCACGTCGGGTGCGGTGAAGCTGGCCCAGAACGGCCGCGGTCCCAGCGGCCAGCATTCTGGATCGGCGCGCAGCAGGATAAAAACCGACAGCCCCAGGAAAAGCAGCGGCCAGTGCAGCGCCCATCCCTGTCGCGGCAATCGCGAGATCAGAGCCAGAGCGCCCGCGGCGAGGACGATCAGCCCGGCCCAGTGGTGGTTGTATTCCGACCAGGCGCGATCGTTAGCGTCGCTGGCGCTGCCGCCCGTGTACGCCGCTTCGCGGACAGCAACGCCAAGCGGCGTCGGCGGCGCCAGCTGCGAGAACGCCGGCGTGTGAAAGCTCGGCCATCGCCACTCCATGCGCTCGACGACCTGATGGCCCCTGAGTGTGTCCTTCGGCGTATCGTCGACCGAGGGCGACTGTGCGGTGAGAGAGGCCGCAGCGAGAATCACGGTGAATCCCAGCCCGATCTCGGCCTCGCTGAAACGGCGCAGGCGCAACAGCAGCGGCGCTGGATCGCTGTCGACGCGGCGTAGCAGGAGGAAGTTCCCGGCCCCTAGCGTCAGAATCAGCGCGGTCAAAACGATCTTCGCCGAAAGCAGAAGGCCATACGACGTTCCGTACATTCCCTGCCATGAACCTGCATAGAACCAGGAGAGTCCCGCGCCGGCCAGAATCAAAGTCGCCACGCTGATGACGGCCAGCGTGGAGAAGCGACGCGCCATTCTCCTCGAAATATCCGCATCCCGGTTCAGTCGGAGGGCGATCAGCAAAAATGGCAATGCCCCGATCCACGCTGCCATTCCCAAATGATGCCCGGCGGTCAGGACCAGGAGAAGTAGCCGATGATCCATGCGGGATGCAGCGTGGCTCAGCGAAACCGAGGCCGCGAGTGCAATCAATCCCGAAAGGGCGGCCAGCGTGAGCTTCGATGTCAACCGGAGCAGCAGAGACAATGTGAGTGATGCGGCGGTGAAGATGGTCCCGGCAACGAAGTAACCGGCGGAGACCACATCACGCAGACCCGTGCCGGAGCTGCCGATCAGAACCGCTGATGTGGCGGCGATCAGTGCGATTTGCGTCACAGCCAGCGCCAGCGCGAAGCCCGCCCCGACGCACCGCAGTCGCGCCTGCGATTCCAAGTCCAGATTTGCCGGGCGTGCTGCGAAGAGCAGGAAGAATACGCCTCCGACCGCCAGCGCTTCCAGCGCAAAGGAAAGCGCGCGCAAAAGAAGCGAGAGCAGATCGAAGTCGCGAACGAACCAGATCAAGTTGGTTCTAGCGTACCGTGAACGGAATTTCGCCGCGCGTGATGTGACCGTCGGTGGAGAGCGCCTGCCAGCGCAGCGTATAGCTTCCCGGCGTCAGCGTAGCGTGCGCATTGAGGTTGTTCTCTGCGCTCTGGTTGTCGATGGTCAACGCCACACTGCCGTTGCTCGTCACCAGCGAGAGAAAGGAGTGATGCCCGTCGACGCGGGAGTTGAATCGCAGCTCGATAGCGACATCGGGACCATGAACCGTTGCACTCGCCGCTGGTGTGCTGGAGAGAAGATGCGCGTGGGCGAACGCGATCCGTGACAGGAGCATCGCGGCGCAGCCAACGAAAATTGCGACAGAGATTCGTTTCATCTGCATGACTTGCGAAAACCTCATGATCGAGAGGGTCAGAATCGAGTCCGGGCGATGATGTCTTGATGTTCGCGAAGACGGCACGAACCCAACCACCGAGTTTATCGCGACGCCGCGCGCACTGACTTGCCGCTGATCTCCGCAGCACGAGCCTCCGCATAGGCCGCCGCCCCCATCAGCGCGGCGCGGCTCTCCAGAATGATGTGCACCGGTGTGTGAATCAGCAATTCGCTCAACCGCCCCTTATCGATAAAGGCCTGCATGAATGCGCCACCGCGCATGGTCTTCAGCATCTTCGGCGCGATGCCGCCCCCGATGTACATCCCGCCCGTCGCGAGCGCCTTCAGCACCATGTTGCCGGCTTCGGCGCCATAGGCGGCCGCGAAAACTTCCAGAGCCTTGGCACAAAGCTCGCTCTTGCCCTCCTCGCCCACCTCTCCGATCACGGCATTGGGATCCTCAGCGACCATCCGCTGCCGTAACCACTCCGGCTCTTCCATATGTTTTTGATCGCGCAGAAACGTGTAGACGTTCGTGAGCCCCGGCCCGGAGACAACGCGTTCGAAACTAACCCGGCCATTGAATTTCTGCGTCAGCCATATCAGAAGCTCGATCTCCAGCGGATTGCGCGCAGCATAATCGCAGTGCCCGCCCTCTGACGCCATTGGCACATGCGTCTTGCCGTTCCACACCAGAACCCCTTCGCCAAGCCCTGTGCCCGCCGACACCAATGCGCGATTCCCTACTGCGGAAGAATCGCCCAGATTGAGCGTGAAGATCTGGTCCGGCGTCAGCTCCGGAATTCCATAACCATTCGCTTCGAGATCGTTGATCAGGAAGAGGTGCGTAATATTGAGATCGGCGGAGAGCTCCCGGCTGTCCAGAACCCACGGAAGATTGGTGAGCCGAAGGCGTCCACCGCGCACCGGTCCCGGCACTCCGAAGCAGGCAGCCGTGATCTCGGGGTTTGAGCTTTCGCTAAGAAAGCGCCGAACAATTTCCTCGAGCCCGTTGAATTCGTGGGCCGGGAACCGCTCGTCGCGAACGTGCACCAGCTGGCCGTGCTCAAAAGCGTACAGTGCCAGGTGAACCTTGGTGCCGCCCACGTCCCCCGCGAGAATCATCTTGCGATCTCCAGTCTTCCCGTGCCATCGGCGTTGGGCGGGGGCAGATGCGCCGCGGCAGCCGCGTCCAGCAAGAATAGCAGTCCGCCGTTTTGCGGCTGGATCAGCTGCGACGGCAGCGTCTCAGGATCGTAGGGACCCTGCAGCACGCGCCCCAGCGGATCGGCTTTCGACGCTCCATCGATCAGGAAAAAAACATCGCGCGCCGCATTGATGACCGGCCACGTGAGCGTCACGCGCCAGCTCTGCTTCTGTTGCGGCACGTGATTCGCGACCGCAACCCGGCCCGTCTCATGCAGGGCTGCCGTGTGCGGGAACAGCGATGCGCAATGCCCATCGTCCCCCATGCCCAGCTGCAGCACATCGAAAATGGGGACTTCGGCGCCTTCCAGACGAAAGTGTCCGCGAATCGCCGACTCGTAACGCGCGGCCGCCTCCTCCGGATCAAGCTCTCCCTCGATCCGGATCGCATGATCCGGGGCCAGCGGAACTTTGTCGAGCAGGAGTTCGCGCGCCGCCCCGAAGTTGCTCTCCTCGTGCTCCGGCGGCACGCAGCGGTCATCCACCCAGAAAATCCAGAGCCGATTCCACGGAATGGCCTCGCGGTAAGGCGCCTTCGGATCGGCAAGCAGCGCGAACACCGGCTGCGGGCTGCCCCCGCCGGAAATCGCGATGCGCGCTATGCCGCGGGCAGCGACCGCCGACTGAATACCCCGCACAAAGTGCTCCGCGGTCGCGCGCGAAAGAGCGTCTTGTTCCTGAAAAACGCGATACTCAACGTGAATTTTCTTTGCCATTCTCTAACTCGTGACGCAAAGCGGCATCCTGTCGCCGGGCAGGCGAACGCGAAAGCCGCGCGCCATTACGGCTTCGGCGCTTCCGGCACGCCCTGCCAGGTGTGTCCGTCGCGGCCGATCAGCTCGTCGCCGCACTCCGGCCCCCACGTGCCAGCCGCGTAGTTGGGGAAGGTCTGCGGAAACTTCTTCGCCCACGCATCCAGCACCGGCGTATACAGCGCCCATGTAGTCTCCACACCGTCGCGATGCGCAAACAGCGTTGCATCGCCCAGCATCGCGTCGAGCAGCAAGCGTTCGTACCCGTTCGCCGAAGAAGCGCCAAAAGACTGCGCGTAGCTGAAGTCCATAATGACCGGGCAGACCGACATCTGCGGCCCCGGCACCTTCGCGCCGAAACGCAGGGAGATGCCTTCGTCCGGCTGGATCCGCATCGTGATGATGTTGGGTTGAATATCGCAGCCGCCCTGCACGGGCGCGCCAAAAAGTAACATCGGCGGCTGCTTGAACTGAATCGTGATCTCCGTAACTCGGCTCGCGAGCCGCTTGCCCGCGCGGAGATAGAACGGAACCCCCGCCCAGCGCCAGTTGTCGATTTCCAGACGAATGGCGGCGTAAGTCTCGGTTTGGGATTTGGGGTCGACGCGATCTTCTTCGCGATAGCCCTTGACCATCTGATCGTCCACTATGCCCGGGCCATACTGGCCACGCACGCAATCGAATATATTGATGGGCTTGATCGAGCTCCACAGTTTGATCTTCTCGCGCCGTACCGCCTCGGCTGCAAAACTGGCGGGCGGTTCCATGGTCACGAACGACATCAGTTCCATCATGTGGTTCTGCACCACGTCGCGCAGTGCGCCGGCTTTTTCGTAGAAGGGCCCGCGCCCCTCAATGCCAATGCTTTCCGCAGCCGTAATCTGCACGTGATCGACGAAGTTTCGGTTCCAGATGGGCTCGAAAATCCCGTTGCCAAAACGGAAGACAAGCACGTTCTGCACAGTTTCCTTACCCAGGTAGTGATCGATGCGGAAAATCTGACTCTCGGTGAACACCGTGTCGACGTCGTCGTTCAGTTCACGCGCGCTTTCAAGATCATGTCCGAACGGCTTCTCAATGATCACGCGTACAGTTCCGACTTCTGGCTTCGCCATCCCGTGCGCGCCCAGGCGGTGCACAATATCCGCGAAGTAATCCGGCGCAGTCGCGAGGTAGAAAAGGCGATTGCCGCGCGTTCCGTAGTCGTGGTCGTATTGCTCGAGCAGTTTTTTCAACGCCACATAACCCTGGTCGTCGTCGAAATTCATGGCGTGATAGCCGATTGTTCCGACGAACTCGTCCAGCTTGGCCGCGCCCTTGTCGACGCCCCCAAACGCGAGAATGCCCTCGCGCATTTCGTCCGCGAACCCCAGGCCGAGATCGCGGCGCGCCACGCCAACAATACGAAAGTGATCGGGCAGCAGGCCCGATTGCTCCAGATGAAAGAGCGCCGGCAACAGCTTGCGTTTGGTCAGATCGCCGGACGCCCCGAAAATCACCACCACGCTGGGCTCGGGAATGCGCTCGTGTACCTGGGACGCTGCCTGCTTTACGTCCGCCGGAGAAATTCTCACTTCCGTAGTCGCCATCGATTAGCCTCTTTCCCGCGATGCTCCCGTCGCCAGCGTGCAAGGCGCGCGCGATCCTTACGCAGCCTCTTCCTTCTCGGTCTTCACCGCATGTCCGCCAAACTCGCTCCGCATGATCGCGAGCATGCGATCGGTGAAGTTGTACTCCTCGCAGCTACGAATTCTGCGCAGCAGCGATTCTGTGATTACCGGCGCCGCAACATTGAGGTTGATCGCCTCGAAGACTGCCGGGTCCAACTATTCCAAGTTCCATGCTTCTTCCTCCCTGCGATTCACTTCCTGATTCCGCTTTCGAAATCAATCAGGCCTCTCGTACCCTTAACCCCCGAAATCGGGCCGGTGCCGGCCAGACCCCGAGCCGCACCAGTTCGCTCGCCAGCTGCTCCGACCCCTCGTAGCGCACACCATGAATTCCCAGCGAAGCCGCGGCCGCCACGTTCTCCGCGCGGTCATCGATAAAAACCACCCTTTCCGGATCGCGCTGGAGCACATCGAGCGCCACCTGATAAATCTTCCGGTCCGGCTTGCGCAGTCCCAAATAACACGAACTGAAAAACGCATCGAACTCGTCCAACAGATCGAACTTCATCAGGCGAAATTCGTTCATGATGCGCGACTCATTGTTCACCGTGGCCAACACATATTCTTCCGATGCCGAAAGTTCGCGAAGCATCCCCATCGCGCTGTCAGCAAGCAACGCAGACTCCGCGCGCATCGCATCGAGAAATTCAGCCAGCGTAAAGTTGCGCGGCTCAAAAAACACCGTGTGGCGCAGGTACTCGTCCGCTCCGATCTCATCCTTTTCCCACGCCTGATCGACCTCGGCATGGCGGCGCTCGAAGTCGGCCTGGTCCAGTCCGAATCGCGCAACCACGGCATCGCGCTGCTGGCGATCCCAGCCGTTGGTGAGCAACACTCCACCCACATCCCACAGAATGGTGCTGATGCCGTCCATGGCATCTCCTGGCATGATCTGACCTTGCGGAAAAGAGTCCGTGGCCCCGCCTGATTCTACGGCTTGTTCATGTTCGGCATGTTACGAGCTTCGATGGCCATCACTTTATTGAGCCTGCGCACGTAGCGTTCCACCTGCGACTGGAAGCGGGCATCAAGAAATGCGGCCACCAGATCGTAGGCCAGTTCCTCGCCGATGATGCGCGCACCCAGCACCAGCACGTTCATGTTGTCGTGTTCCACGCCCTGGTGCGCCGAATAATGATCGTGGCACATGCAGGCGCGGATCCCGGGCATCTTGTTGGCGGCTACGCACACGCCCACTCCGCTGCCGCAGATCAAAATTCCGCGTTCGGCGCGACCCGCCTGCAGCGCCCGGCCCACCGCTTCAGCAAAATCCGGATAGTCCGAAGGCTCGGCGTTGAATGCGCCCAGGTCGATCACCTCGTGCCCGAGCTGCTCCAGATAACCCCGAACTTCTCCCTTGAGAAGAAAACCAGCGTGATCTGCCGCAATCGCCAGTTTCATGTTATTTCCCCGCCAGCGCCGGCTCGGCCTTGCGCGCGCGTTCGACCAGCGCCTTCGCGCGGGCCACCACGTTGTCCACGCCGAATCCCAGTTTCTCCAGTGCAATCGCTCCCGGAGCTGAAGCGCCAAAACGGTCCAGTCCGATCACGTCACCATCGCGCCCCACGTATTTCCACCATCCCAGCGTCGCGCCCGCCTCGATCGCCAGCTTCGGCAGGTGATCGGGGAAGATTGACGCCCTGTAGCTCTCTGGCTGCTCATCGAAGATATGTGTGCTTGGCATAGAAACGATTCGCGCCACGATGCCGTCCTTCTTCAGTTGCTCTGCGGCCAGCACCGCCAGCGACAACTCCGAGCCCGTGCCCACGATCAGCACATCGGGCGAATCGCCGCCCTGCTCCACGATGTAAGCTCCCCGCCGTACTCCTTCAAAAACGCGCTGCTTCACGGGATCGAGCAGCGGCAGATCCTGGCGCGACAAGGCCATAAACGACGCCCCCCTGCGCTCCAGCGCCAAACCCCACGCGGCTGATGTCTCGTTCGCGTCTGCCGGACGAAAATCTGTCAGATGCGGCACCGCGCGCAGCATGGTCAGCTGCTCGACTGGTTGGTGCGTGGGACCGTCTTCGCCCAGCCCGATGGAGTCATGAGTGAAAACGAAGATGGAATGCACCTGCATCAGCGCGGCCATGCGAAGCGCCGGTTTGGCATAATCCGAAAAACAAAAAAAGGTCGAGCCATAGGGAATAATGCCGCCGTGTGCGGCCATGCCGTTCACAATGGCGCACATTCCGAATTCGCGAACCCCGAAATAGATGTTGTCCCCTTTGGGATCGATGTGAAAATTCGCGCTGTCCTTGATCACCGTCTTCGTCGACGTCGAAAGATCCGCCGCGCCGCCCAGCAATTCTGGCACGTATTTCACGAGAGCATTCATCACTGTATTGCCGGCGTTCCGCGTTGCGACTGGCTTCCCGTCCGCCGGGAACCGCGGCAGGCTCTGCTCCCACCCGTCTTTCAGGCGACCCTCCTGCACGCGTTCGAATTCCGCGGCCTCCTCCGGAAACGCCTTCCTGTAGCTCGCGAACAGCGCATTCCAGTCCGACTCTTCCTTCGCACCCTTCTCCACCGCCTGCAGCCAGTTCTTCGCCGCATCCTCCGGAACGTAGAACGTCTTGTCCTCGGGCCAGCCAAGGTTTTTCTTCGTCTGCTTCACCGCCTCCGCGCCCAGCGCCTCGCCATGCGCCTTGTTGGTTCCGGCTTTCGGACTGCCATAGCCAATCACCGTCCGCACCGCGATCAGCGAAGGTTTATCCTTCACCCCCTGCGCCGCTTCAATCGCCTTCGAAATTCCTTCCAGGTCGTTGCCGTCTTCCACAATCTGCACATGCCAGTGATACGCCTCGAACCGCTTCAGCACATCTTCGGTAAACGAGAGCTCCGTCGGTCCATCCAGCGAAATCAGATTGTCGTCGTACAGGAAAATCAGCTTGCCGAGCCCCAGCGTTCCCGCCAGCGAAGCCGCCTCATGCGAGACGCCTTCCATCAGGTCGCCATCGCCGCAAAGTCCGTACGTGTAATGATCCACGACGTCGAAGCCTGGCCGGTTATAGACCGCCGCCAGATGCCTCTCCGCCATCGCCATGCCCACGGCCATCGCGAATCCCTGACCCAGCGGCCCGGTTGTGACCTCCACGCCGTCGGTGTCGCCATACTCCGGATGCCCCGGCGTCTTCGATCCCCATTGCCGGAATTGCTTCAAGTCCTCAATCGACAGATCGTATCCAGTCAGGTGCAGCACGCCGTAGAGCATTGCCGAAGCATGTCCGTTCGAGAGCACGAAGCGGTCGCGATTCGTCCACTTCGAGTGCTTCGGATTGTGCCGCATGTATTTGTGAAACAGCAGATACGCAATCGGCGCGTCGCCCAGCGGTGCTCCCGGATGGCCGCTGTTGGCCTTTTCCACCGCATCGACGGCAAGAAACCGCAGGGCATTGATCGACAACTGGTCGAGCTCGTTCATGATTCTCGTCTCTCCTCCCGGGTTTGTTGCCTTTTGGGGGCGCTGCGGACAATCGGACGCTCAATCCCGATTCTCGCTCCGTTGATTGGATGACGCAAACAAGCGACCCGTCTCAGGACGGTGGTTCGAGGGCGACTTCAAAATTCCGGCCCTCCCACCTGTTTTCGTCCGGCCAGAACAGAGTAAAGGAAAGTGACCCGGTTTGCTCCGGCGTGGTCGGCAGGTCGGCGTAGGAACCCGTGTAGCCCAGTTGCGTGCTGTCGAGCGAATTCGTGGTTTGCCAGTTGTCCGGCGTCCACGTCACCCGGAAGCGCGCCGCTGACGTAATGCGCAGCGATTTCCCCGCAGGCATTTCCCGAATTTGCCGGCGCGATGCTTTGAAAACCTCGATGTGGCTTGGAGGATGGTTGCCCCGCATGTAGCGATCCTCAACGATGGGAATGCAATCGAAAACGCGGCCGTCATCCGCGGATCGCAACAGCTTCAGATACTCAGAGTGCGCCCACACCAGCGGCATCGCGGAGCCCGCCGGGCCACCGAGTACCAGCCCATCCAGGTCCGGCGCGTCCCAAATCTGCTCCGGCAGCATGCCCCCGCTCGATGCAAACTTTTCCATGGTTGCGATCAGCCCGCCAACCTCGCGGCCCGCAGCCAGCTCGTAGTGCGCGCGCTCACCCACCAGCAGCGGCCACGCGCGCCCCTGTCCCCATCCGACGAACGGTCCGCCGTCGGCGCGCTGGCCGTACCCATCGTGGTTGTAGCGCAGCCAGCAAGGTCCCTTGGGCGTCTCCACTTTCAGCACACGATCGACAACTTTCAGCGAATCGACGATCAGCGGATCGCTGGCTGCCCGCACCCCGTACCGCACCAGTTCAAGAAAACCCGCATCGATGATCTCTCGCGCCTCGAAATCTGCCTTTTCTCCTGGCGCAAGGTTGTTGATGTGGACGATCTCTCTCCCGCACTCCTCGTGCGCATACGGATCTCCGCACTCCGGCGGGCGAATGCGCATGTAATGCCGCTTGACCTCTGGATCCAGCACACCGTTGTTCGTCACCGTCCAGTCTTCCAGGTGACTCTCGATCCAGTCAGCATGTTCTTCGAGAAAATGTGCCAGTTCCGGCGAGTCGTGCGCCCGCACCAGTTCGGCCGCGCAGATCAACCCGGCGATCACCGCGGCCAGCGTCGATGGCGAATATCCCGCCNNGGGAAGGCTACTTCGTCCAGCTGAATCCCCGTCCAGTACGGGTCGCCGTTGACCCAGAAATTCTGTGAGAAGCCCCCATCCGGCTTTTGCGTGCACGCCAGATACACCAGCGCCCGCAACGCCGTCTCCGGCCGGCCGCAGACCATTAACGCCGTCGCCGTCTGCACCATATCGCGCGTCCACACCAGGTGGTATCCGCCCAGATCGTCGTCGCCCTTGGCGTAGCCCCACGGAATCGAGGCCGAAGCGATAAACGCGCCTCCGAAAGTCTTGTCTTCGTGCGCCAGCACCACGTTGTGGCTGATCTGCAGCAGCCGGCCGTCGTCCCCCGAGTGCCGCGCCAGCTGCTGCGGCGTGGCGACGCGATGCCACTGCTGGATAAAACGGGTCAGATGGCCCTCGAACGGCACCGCCAGCGATCCCGCCATGGAGGCCAGCGCCGCGTGATGCCCTTCTCCAAACCCAATCCCCAGCGTGAACTCACGCGTGTGCTCCATCGGGATCTCGCCCATGATCGCGATGTTGCCGTCGAGTGCCAAACCGAATTCCCAGTCCATTTTGAAGTTCTGTTTCAGGTCCTGCCACCCGTCGCTGGCCCCCACGTACCCGCAGCTGGCGCGCGAAAATCCACAGTCCGTCCCCATCGCCAGCGACATGGTCTCTTTCCACGCAATCACCAACCGCTTGCCCGCGACGTCCGCCACCCGCGCTGAGTTACCCATCCCTCCTCCCTCCAGATGCGGAGACAGCAGCGCATAAACATGCAGTCGCGAGAGCAACTGCTCATCGCCCTCCAGTCGCACGTGCACCAGCACCACCGGGTAGTGCGGATCGCTGATCATCTCCTTCACCAGCGTGTAACGCCCGTCGCGATCGCGATTATGGACGCAGACCGCCAGCGCGTCCGAGTCGATGTAATGGAACTCGTGGATCAGGTCGCGCCGCTCCTCATGGAAGAACGTCTCGCCATCCGTGATCAGGAACTGCATGTCGCGAATCTGCGGCCTATCGATGGTGGGGTAGTAAATTTCGTTGTGGATCCCGTGCGAGACTGTGAACCAGATCCTGCTGGAAGCCGCATAGGCCGTGCTGACGGTGTCTTTCGCGCTGGAGGTCCAGCGTGGTTCGAGCCCGGGCGCGCCGAATGCCAGCCCCTGCCCATCCAGCCATCTATAGCGCGAAAGTGAATCGGTCATCCGTCAGCCATTCTCTCTGAATTTTGCAAGTTTGTGCGTTAGGGGAGAGTGAATGAGCCGAAAACTGAACCAGCCAAGCGATGATTTTCCCGCTGTTTATCCCTTGGTTCGCCGTTTGCACGCCAGATGATCGGACTGTATCCATTGGAGCGCGGCTGTCCTGCTGATTTGCCAGTCGACCGTGAACGTATCCGGACCCGAGATCGAGTAGAGAAAGCGATTCGCGACATACGAGGCCGTTGGATCCTGCGTTACCGGCGACACCATGGTCAATCTTCCGTCCCGCCACCCTTCTTCGCTCGAGTATGTTGCCGCGCCGAAGTTGTTCGCATCGAACTCAACCAGCCGCTTCTGTTGCGCGTCATACCCGATTAGATACTTTGCAAGGTATCCGGTCGCAGGTTGCACGTCCTGCTCTGTCAATTCAATCCATTTCCCGCCCAGAATGATCGCGCCCGTAAAGGTGGATTGATGCGCTTTGGCGCTGCGAAACGCCCCCTCGCAGTCCCATGAGCCGGTGAATTGAAATCCCTGCGGAGGAATTGGCGAAAGAGGGTTCGGATTCTGCGCGGACGCGCCGAACCCGCTCAAGGTCAGACCGCAAAAAACAAGAGACCCCGCGAAAAAGCGCATAGCTGCGCTCCGAACCAACATCATAGGTGGCTGCCCTCCCAAAGTTTTTCCCCGCTCACATCGACTGCGACATCGCGTTCGGATCGGGATGGAACTGCACTTCACTCATCGCATGGCCGATCTCGCGGTTCTTCATGAATTGCTCCCACACAAAGCCCGTGCGCAGGTTTTCCGCCATTAGCATGGTGATTCCCTGGTCGATGCCAAGAATATCCGGCGCGAACCAGTTAGCCTTCGGCTGGAACGCATCCACGAATCCATACCGCGTATAAACTCTGTCGCTGAACTGCTCCTTCATGCTCTGCAGCACATGCGAGCACTCTGCCGGCAGGAAAATCAGCGATCCCCCTGTTGCGCAGGGCACCAGCGTCCCATCCAGTGGCCCCATGGCTGGCGGCCCTCCCCACACCCGGTACCCCTCGCGCGAGTCCGACGCCGTAATTCCCCACAAGTTCTGGTCGAACCACGGGAATCTCCGGCTCTCCGTCAGGCACCAAAGCTGGTGCGCCCGCGTGGCCGCCTCGGAATTCGTGAAGTAGTTGGCATGCAGGTCGGACACGTTGCGAAAATCGCACCACGCGTGTGCGTACTGGTGAATAAAGAGCGGCGCTACCCCGCTGATGTAATCGAGTCCCCCAAACTGCACCACCGGCCTCTGCAGCTCGTTCCAGTTGGCGGCCGTGATCGAATGCGTCGGCGAGCCGATGGCCAGAAGATACATGGTGAGCAGCTCGGAATAAATATCCCAGCGGTGCTTCAGAAATCCCTGGTCCGGCAGCCAGCCCATCGAAAGCGTCTGTCCGCCGTTCAGCATCCAGTCCCAGTCGATACGCCGATAAAACGTCGTCGCCAGGCCCTCGATCCGCGGATTGCCCGCGAAATACTGCCGGCAGGTGAGCACGCCGCACAGCAGCAGCGCCGTGTCGATCGACGACAGCTCGCTGCCGAACATCCGCTGCCCGCTCTCCATGTCGACGAAATGGTAGAGAAAGCCGTGCTCGTGCGGGCAGTCTTCCAGCAGAAACGCCAGCGTCTTCTCCACCCGCTGCTCGCAGTCGTAAGCGCGCAGGTAATTGCGCTTATGCGCAATGCACAGCGCCGTCAGGCCAAATCCCGTGGCGGCGATGCTCGAAACCCGGCTGACCGAAAGCCCTGCCACCGGCGCCCGGTCGCGCACCATGCCCGTCCGCGGGCTGGCCTCGTTATAAAAAAAATCGCTGGCCCGCCCCTCCAGATCGTCCAGCAGCGTCTCTGCCGCCGTCGTGATCTGCGTGAGCGGACGATTGATGAAAACGCCCGGCGGGTGCGCATACTGCTGTGCCGCCTGCGATTCCG
This sequence comes from Acidobacterium sp., assembly GCA_003152415.1. Lineage (GTDB taxonomy): Bacteria > Acidobacteriota > Terriglobia > Terriglobales > Acidobacteriaceae > Palsa-343. Next base: position 6,466 of record PMAD01000288.1, on the reverse strand, counting down.
GCGTCGGCTCCTGCCCCGGCTTTACTTTCGGCGCCTGCGTCTGATTTTGCGCCAGCACTGAAGACCCCAGCGCCAGCACGCCCGTGGCTCCGGCTCGCTTCAACAGCTCTCTTCGGGTTATCGCGGATGGAGCCAACGTTAGGTCGGTTCTTCTCTTTTCGATTTTTCAGCAGAATCACGGCCCGTCAGGAGATAGACGCCGCGCCTCTTCCTGAAGATGCCATCCGATCCGGCGACGATCCTTCTCCCAATGTAACGGACGAACGCCTGGAAAAAGCAATCCCACTGCCGGGCCGGAACCTCCCACCCGCCGAATCGACCCGACGGCTTGCACCCCGCACCCGGTCTCGCGCATCCAGTATGATCAAAGGCGCAAACGGCACGGGCTTTCCCTCTTCGCTAAATCGTACCGCGCCACCCCCCGGAAATCTCACCACTCACAGTCCGCAAGGAGGAATGCTTTGGCACACGAAGTTCCACCTCTCCCCTATGACTACTCCGCTCTGGAACCGTACATCGACACCGAAACCATGCACCTGCACCACGACAAGCACCATCAGGCCTACGTCACCAATCTGAACGGCGCCATCGAAAAGCACCCCGACCTCGGCAAACACTCCGCCGAAGACCTGCTCCGCAATCTGAACAGCGTGCCGGAAGACGTGCGCACCGTAGTCCGCAACAACGGCGGCGGCCACGTGAACCACTCCATGTTCTGGACCATCATGAAGCCCGGCGGCGGCGGCGAGCCCACCGGCGCCATCGGCGAGCAGATGAAAAAGGACTTCGGCAGCTTCGATGACTTCAAAAAACAGTTCAATGAAGCCGCTGCGAAGCAGTTCGGCTCCGGCTGGGGCTGGCTCATCTGGGAAGACAAGCTGAAGATCGTCACCACGCCCAACCAGGACAGCCCGATCTCCCAGGGCCACTACCCCATTCTCGGCAACGACGTCTGGGAGCACGCCTACTACCTCAAGTATCAGAACCGTCGCCCCGAATACCTCGCCGCCTGGTGGAACACCGTCAACTGGGCCGAGATCAACAAACGCTTCGAGCACGCCAAAAAGTAGCGAATCCACCTCCCCATTCTGTCCTCGTGCGCCGTTCGCGAGGACAGGGTGAGGACATGCCCTGTCTCCTGCCCGTCCTCCCCGAGTCCTTTGCCCAAAACCCGTGTCTAATGGGGCAGGAAGGTTTCTGCAACCATGCGTTTGTCGCTGCTTTCTCCTCTGGCGCCCTTTGCCCTTGCGGGAGCCGTTTTCGCGCAGGCCCCGGGCGTCCCCGCGGGCCAGTCCCACTTCAACATCGTTCAGGCGGACAACGGAAAAACCGTCGGCTCAGCCGACTGTTCCGTCGCAACCGCCCTTGGCGGCTATCAGATCACCTCCCACGGCGACCTGAAGATGCCGAAGTTCACCTACTCCTTTACCAACGAGAATCGCCTCGACAGCCAGCTCAACGTCGTGCACGAACAGTTGACGGGCACGGTCAACGGCGCTCAGGTCACGTTTCACCTGGGCTCCGATCCCTCCGGCCGCCAGTTCCAGGTCAGCATCGACGCCAGCGGCAAAACCACCACCAATAACTTCGATCGCCATCAGCACACGGTGCTCCTGCCCGATCTCGATTCGGCCGCCTACACCGAATTGGTCCATTTCGCCCTCGAGCATCCCGATACCACCTGGATCGTGATCCCCAAGCAGAATGGCCTGCTCGTGCCTGCGCAGTACACTTCGCAACCCGACGTCCATGCCACGTTTCACGGCCAGCCCGTGGACGCGCACCATGCCAGCGTGATCGTTAGCGAGCAAAACGGAATCTCAGTGGAGCTGTATTACACCAGTGAAGGGGCGCTGCTCGAAGCCGATCTTCCCGAGCAGAACTTCTACGTCATCCGCGACGAGTTCAAACTCCAGAGCCGCCCACATTACACGCCGCCCCGTGGTTCCGCTCCTCCGGCCAACCCGCAGGGCCAGCCTAATCCGCAGCAGCAGCCGCCCGGACAGGTGCAGCCCCAGGCATTGCTCTAGGCAAACTAACGAGTGCGCCCGTCCAGCCAGGCGGGCGCCTCTCCAAGCGGATTATGCCTTCGCGGAATACGCCGTGACCAGGTTGGTCACCAGCCGCAGCGCGCGCGGAACCGCCTGCCGCAGCGGGCCGGAGATTTCTTCTCCATAGCCGAAGTGACCCGCGCCAATCGTCAGCGCAAACGCCCGCGCGGGCACATGCCCACACAACGACTGCGCCATCGCCATCAGCGTCGCCGGATCCAGCCGATGCGTCTCGGGTGATTCTTCCCGCGCCTCTATCGGAATCACCCGGATCGCCCCCGGCTCATCCGCCGCGGAGGCATCGACAAAAATCACCAGCTCCGTCGCCGCCAGCTCAGCAGCCATCTCCGGCGTGAATTGCTGCGCGGCCACGATCCGCAAACGCGAAGCCGGAAAAAGATGTTCCGCCGCTTCGGCGATCCGCAGGCCAACGCCGTCGTCCTGCCGCAGAGAATTTCCGCACGCCAGCAGCAGCGCCGGGCACTGATGAGCTGGCTGCGCTCGCCGCGAATACGCTTTCGCTCGACTAGCCTGCATCGCTCAGCCTCTCCGCACTTCCCGGATCAGCGAACCATCCGGCGCCCTCAGCTCCACCGCCAGCGGCATCCGCCCCATCGCATGCGTGGAACAGCTCAGGCACGGATCGAACGTCCGCACCACCGCCTCCACCCGGTTCAGCATCCCCTCGGCGACATGCTCGCCCTGCACGTAGTGCCGCGCTGTCTGCAGAATGCCCCGGTTCATCGCGGCGTTGTTGTGCCCCGTCGCAATCACCAGATTCGCCCACGTGATCAGGCCGTTCTCGTCCACTTTGTAGTGGTGGATCAGCGTCCCCCGCGGCGCCTCCGCCACTCCCACGCCTTCCAGGTTGTTTACAGAGGCTGTGGCCCTCACGTGCTTGTCCAGGATCGCCTTGTCTGCCAGCAGCGACTCAATCGTCTCCGTCGCATGCAGCATCTCGATCAGCCGCGCATAGTGGTAATGGAACGAGCTCAGCACCGGCTTCGGCGACATCGCCCGAAACTCCCGCCATTCCACATCCGCCAGCGGCGTATCGCAGCGGTCCGCCAGATTCAGCCGCGCCAGCGGTCCCACCCGATACGTCCCGCCCGGATACCCCAGCGGCTTGTAGTACGGAAATTTCATGTACGTGTACGGCTCAACCGCCTCGCCGATGAATTCGGCGTAGTGCGCCGGATTCAGCTCGCCGGCAATGACGTTCCCTTCCGAGTCGATGATCCGCAGCGAACCGTCGTAGTATTCCGCCAGCCCGTGCTCGTCGACCAACCCCATGAACAGCGTCGGGAAATTCGCGAAAACTTCAATCTCCGCGGAGAACTTCTCAATCGCGCCCTTGAACCACCCCAGCGTCCTCTGGATCGCCGCCCTGGCCGCTGGAATCATGCCCAGAATCTGATCGCGCTTCTCCGCGCTCAGCGGCTCATTCACCCCACCCGGCACCGTCCAGCCCGGATGAATCCGCCGCCCCGCCAGCAGTTCGATAATCCGCTGTCCAAACTGCCGCAGCGCCACGCCATCGGCCCCAATCGACGGATGCGTATGCGCCACATGCAGAATGCTGCGCTCCTCCGCCGGCGCATCCATCCCCAGCAGCAGATCGGGCGACGACAAATAGAAGAAGCTCAGAGCGTGCGACTGGATCAGCTGCGCCAGATTCATAATGCGCCGCAGATCCGCCGCCACCGGCGGAATCTTCACCGCCAGAATCGCGTCGCAAGCCTTCGACGACGCCACCAGATGACTCACCGGGCAGATGCCGCAGATGCGCGCGGTGATGTTCGGCATCTCATAAAACGGCCGCCCCTCGCAGAATTTCTCAAAGCCGCGCAGCTGCGTCACATGGAACGTCGCATCCTGCACGACGCCCGCCTCGTCCAGTTGCAGCGTGATTTTGCCGTGCCCTTCCAGCCGCGTGACGGGGTCGATAACGATGGTCCGAGGCATATCTCCTGCCTTCCTGTTCTTCTAGCCGAAATGGGCGACGCCGCCCAGCGAAGGGACGCGGCCGGCCAGCAGTTCCGACAACACCTGATAAATCGTGTCTGCCGACGGCGGGCATCCTGGAACAAAAACGTCCACGGGCACAACTTCGTGCACCGGACACACCCGATCCAGCAGCGCCGGCACCCCGATCGTCGGGATTTGTTTCTGCAGGACATTCTCCTCGTAGACACGAAACAATACCGGCTGTACCCCGCACGTGTTGCGCATCGCCGACACGTTGCCCGTCAGCGCGCAGTCCCCCAGCGAAACCAGCACCCGCGTGTGTTCGCGAATCTTACGAATCTTCTTCAGGTCATCGACGCTCGCCACCGCCCCTTCCACCAGCGTCACGTCCACGCGATCCGGAAACGTCTTGCGATCCACCAGCGGCGAGTACACCAGCTGGAACTGGCTGCTCAGCTCAATCAGCCGCTCGTCCATATCCAGCAGCGACATGTGGCAGCCGGAACATCCGTCCAGCCAGACCGTGGCCAGCGTCTTCCCCTCGCTCATGGCTGATCCTCCTCGCGCATGATCCGCAGATACGGCAAAAACTCCGGATGCTTGCGCGCTTTGGTGCCAACACTGCTCTTTTCGAACAGCGCCCCCGTCGGGCACACCTGCACGCACTTGCCGCAGCTGGTGCANNGTGTTCGCGCCTTCGATCTCCGAACAAACCCGCACGCACCGCGTGCACAGCACGCAGCGGTTGTGATCCACCGTGAACCGCGGATGCGAGGCATCCACCGGCAGCTGCGGATACTGGTAAGGAATCTCCACGTGCGTCATGCCGAGTGTCAGCGCCAGGCTCTGCAGCTCGCAGTTGCCGTTCGCCACGCAAACCGAGCACACATGATTCCGCTCCGCGAAAAACATCTCGAGGATCATCGTCCGGTAGCGGTCGATCTTCGGCGAGTGGGTCGTGACTTCCATGCCCTCCGCAACCTGGGTCACGCACGCCGGCAGCAGCCGCCGCGCGCCCTTCACTTCCACCAGGCAAATTCGGCAGGCGCCTACTTCCGAAAGTCCCTCCAGGTGGCACAGCGTCGGAATCTGTACGTTGTGTTCCCGCGCCGCTTCAAGAATCGTCTGATCCGACCGCGCGCTGATCTCCTCGCCGTCGATCGTCAGTGTGCGAACATTCGCTTCGCCGCTCATGCGTGCACCCCCCGAGGAGCATCCACCGCCGTCGCACTAAACTCGCACACTCCCGCCGGACATCGCTTCTCGTCGATGTGCGCCAGGTATTCGTGCTTGAAATAGCGCAGCGTGCTCAGCACCGGATTCGGCGCCGTCTGTCCCAGCCCGCACAGACTCGTCGCCCCCACCACCTCGCACAGCTCCGTCAGCCGATCCAGGTCCCGGTGCGTTGCCTCGCCCTTCGTGATCTTCGTCAGCAGCTCGTACATCTGCACCGTCCCCGCCCGGCACGGAACACACTTGCCGCACGATTCTGTCATGCAGAACTCCATAAAGAACCGGGCGACAGAAACCATGCAGGACGTATCGTCCATCACGATCATGCCGCCCGAACCCATCATGGAACCGGCGCTGATTAAAGCGTCGTAACTGATCGACAAATCGAGGTGCTCCTCCGGCAAACATCCGCCCGAGGGTCCGCCAGTTTGTACTGCCTTGAATTTCCTTCCGTCCGGGACCCCGCCGCCGATCCCGAAAATGATCTGCCGCAGCGTCATCCCCATCGGCACTTCGACGAGTCCGGTGCGCTGAATCTTTCCCGTCAGCGCGAAGACCTTCGTCCCCTTGCTCCGCGCCGTGCCCATCGACGAGAACCACTCCCCGCCGTGCCGAATGATCGGAGGCACGTTGGCGAAGGTCTCAACGTTGTTGATCAGCGTCGGATCGCCCCACAGCCCCGACACCGCCGGATACGGCGGCCGCGGCCTCGGCGTCCCGCGCTTCCCTTCAATCGACGCGATCAGCGCCGTCTCCTCGCCGCACACAAACGCGCCCGCGCCCAGACGAATATCGATGTCGAAGTTGAACGTCGTCTCGCAGATCGCATTGCCCAGGAACCCCCGCCGCCTCGCCTCTCGCAGCGCCACCGTCAGACGCTGGACCGCCAGCGGATACTCCGCGCGCACATAAATGAACCCCTTCGTCGCGCCGATCGCGTACGCCGCGATCGCCATCCCCTCGATCACCCGCTGCGGATCGCTCTCCAGCACGCTGCGATCCATGAACGCCCCAGGATCGCCCTCGTCGCCATTGCAGATCACGTATTTCTGTGCGCCCTTCACCTTGGCGACCGTGTCCCACTTCAGTCCCGTCGGATAGCCACCGCCTCCGCGACCGCGCAGCCCGCTCTTTGAGATCTGCTCGATTACTGACGTCGGGTTCATGTCCGTCAGCGCCTTCACCAGCCCCTCGTACCCGCCGCGCGCAATATA
>PMAD01000306.1 GCA_003152415.1 Acidobacterium sp. | reverse complement strand
GCGGATCGGGTGACGCGCGAGGCGTATTCGCACGAGGTGAGCAGCGTGGGGTGGTGGCCGGGCGGCGGGAATGTGACGGGGCCGGCGTTCTATTCGTATGCGGCACCGGCGCCGGAGGGGTTCAGCAGTGCGCGCGTTCGACCGGAAGCGGCGCGGTGGGACACAGGGCTGGGGGAGTTTTTGCTGCTGTACGACGATGCGCGGGCCAGCGCGTCGCCGAGCCGGGCTCTGCTGGAGTTTTGCCGAAGCACGTACGAGGCGGCGGCACGATTTGGACGGTGGGATCGCGGGGCGCTGGAGAGGACGGGGTGAGGCAAAAAGCGAGCGAGAAGCTTTTAGCGAGAGGCGTTTAGCGAAAGGCGATTAGCGAGGGGCGAGCGAGAGACGAGCAAAAGGCGAGTGAACGGCGAGCGAACGATCAGTACGAAGCGAGCGAGAAGCGAGTGGAGAGAGGAGTCGCGGATGGCGGAATGTTCACATCTGAACCAGATCAAAGTGACGACTACAAAGACGCATGTGTGCGAAGAGTGCGTGAAGATGGGGGATCGCTGGGTGCATTTGCGGCTGTGCATGGAGTGCGGGAACGTGGGCTGCTGCGACTCATCGAAGAACAAGCATGCGACGAAACATTTTCACGGGACGAAGCATCCGCTGATGCGGTCGATTGAGCCGAGCGAGGCGTGGGTGTGGTGTTACGTGGACGATATGTCGCCGGGGGAAGTTCTGCGGGGCGAGTTTGTGGCGGGTTGAATGGACGTCCTGTTGACGTCTTCGGCCAGGATGTGCGAGGGTGTCGGCTGAGGTTTTTCCTATGAACGTGCGCAACGTGGTATTCGGCAGTGTCCTTGGGATGGGACTGATCGCTGGCGGTATCGTCGCCGCGCAGAACCCTCCCGCTGAGAACATCGATCCAGCCCGCCATCCGCATCTGGCGGCGTCGCAGCATCACATTCGCGAGGCGTTTAACGAGATCGGCGCAGCGCAGGCAGCCAACGACTGGGACATGAACGGCCATGCAGCTCACGCAAGGGAGTTGCTGGATCAGGCCTCGCGCGAGTTAAAGGCGGCAGCCGAAGACGCGAATCGCCACCACTAGGCGGCTGAGGCGAGGGCCGTCGCTAACGGATTTGTGTGCCGACGGCCTTTGGCTCTCTGCTGGTGAGAAATTTGGTGCGAAAGGGGGGACTCGAACCCCCATGGGTTGCCCCGCCAGATCCTAAGTCTGGTGCGTCTGCCAATTTCGCCACTCTCGCACGCTTTATTCATGCGGGTTTCATCGACTTTCTCGATTTCCGCTGATGCCCTGTCACCGATCTAGTCACCAGTTGCCCGGACGATTCAGTACGCTTTTCGACTCCAAAACCAACCAGACGCTCGACGGCGGCGGCATTGTGCTCCGGGGCCAGATGGGCGTATCGCATCGTCATTTGAATTGTACTGTGCCCCATCAGCGCGGCGACAGTCCGAATATCGACGCCGGACATCACCAACCGCGACGCGTACGTGTGCCGATTGCAATGCCACGTATAGTCGGCGAGGCCCGCCTTGGCGACGGCAGGCTCAAACCAGTCGCGGGGGGACCGGACCGGATCACCCTCCGTGTTGAGGAAGACAAAGGGCGAGGGCGATTGCTTCCGCAGCGCATGGAATTCCGCCAGTGCCACGCTGTTCAGCGGGATGTGCCGCGTCTTTCCCGACTTTGTCTTCCAGAGCGTGAGGATGCGGCTGTCGAGGTTGACATCGGTCCACTTGAGGGACAGTTGCTCCGATCGGCGCATCCCGGTGTGAAGGGAGAGGATGAAGACGGGCAGGTAATGGGGCCAGTGTTCCCGGATCACCGCCGTCAGACGTTCCTCCTCCTGCGGGGTGAGGAAGCGAATGCGATCGTTATTTTCTGCCTTGCGTTTGATCTTTGAAGCGGGGTTCACGGCAATCTTGTCGTTCTCGATCCCCACGCGGAAGACCAGGGAGAACGCCGCCTGATAACGGTTGCGCGTCGCCGGTGACCACTCGCGCTCCTCTGCTTGTTCCCCGAGCCAGTCCTGGATGTCCTTTTTGGTGATGTCCTCGGCCGGGCGCTTGCCGAACGTCTCTCCAATAATCTTGAGCTTTAGCGCCAGCTCGTCCGTGGATCGTTCGCCGTTCTGTTCGCGGGAGTGACTTAGGGCATCCTCTGCCAGCTCGGCGAACTTAACCGGCGCTTCAGCCCGGAGCTTCTCGGGCGGTTCCCTGCGCAGAAACTTCCCCCGCTTCCGCTTGTCGAGCAGGTCGATCGCGTCGCTGCAGCGTCCGGCTTTCTNNTGATCCGTCCAGCGAATCCACCACACGCCGGAGCCGGGAATGCGCTCGACTAGTCCGGGGATGTGAGCCATGTCCTGTAGTGTATCTCACCAGACCATGGAAAGAGAAATAGTCTGGCGACTCAAGAGTGTTATGCTCGGACGCACCAGGAATGGCCAGGGAGCGTGATGATGAGCGCGGGTGCTGACTCAACGACCTTCGACTCTCGACATCCTCATGAAAGAGCAAACGCCCTTCCTTCCGCGACGCTTCCGGCGTTTTCTGAAGTTGCAGGAATTCACCTTCGGCGGGTGAATTGAGCAGTCCCCCCACTGCTGTGTGGGTGCACCCACATGGGTGAAAGTTTGACCCCAAAAGGCGAAAATTGATACCCCATAAAATGAAAGTTGCACATTCGTAAGGGCTTGCAGGTGACTCGGCCGGAGCGGCTTGTGTTTTTTGAGCCTCGGCCGAAAATCATCCATAACCTACACAACCTACATAACTCGTTTATTTTCAGTGCACAACTGGCAGTGGAGGTTTTCGTTCCCGTTGGTCGAACCTACACAACCGTAAGCGCCGGCGACGTCGTGGAGAAGAACCTGTGTCGCACGGTCAAATAGAAGACCGTTGCCGGATGCACCCAATCGCCGAGTCAGTAGGCCGGCCTTGCGCAGTCTGTGGCCGACTCTCTCCGGAGAATACCGCAATCTCTCGCCGCGCTCCTTCTGGATCCGATTGACTTCAGCGGCGATTTCTCCAACAAGAGCCTTGTCCTTGCCCTCGTGGCACAGAGCGAGCGCGGCGCCGATAGCGAGCGTTCCCAGGTCATCGAGGCGTTCTGCAATCTGCTGATCGGAATACGGGGTCAGCAGTGACACGAGCTCATTCTGCAAGTCTGGTGCATTGACAATACACTCACACAGAGCACTCGCGATCGCGTTGAAGTCGGGGGAAAGCCCTGCAGCGTTGAGCTCCAATTTCGACACTTCTGGCAAGTGCTCAGAACGGTAAAGAAAGAGCTGGTCCTGTAGTTTCTGCGTCATTTCTTCCGGCATGGTCGCCACGTGCTGCGAATAGACGCCGGACGCAGGAAGTGCGTTGATGTGTACGCAATGCTGCAACATCGCTCTGATCGGCGGATCCGCACCTGCATAAACGGCTTTGGAACCGTAGTAATCGAATGCGGACCTTGAGGCTCCGGGTACGGTCCTCAGCGCCAGGTAGCCGCGGCGGGTGGAGCTGTAAAGGAACGCAGCCAAGCGCCTGCTCAAGTTTGGTTCGAAAATGAGCAAAGTCGGCTTCTTATCCCATTGGATTGCGCTCAGACCAGCGCCTGTCATTCCAGCCACGAGGACAGGATGGTAGCAAAAAGCGCAGACGGCGCGCAGAATCGCGTCCCCCTCATGTGCCGGCCCAGTGATTACCAGGCCAGGTGCAATGGAAAGCACATCGTGAAACCAAGTCGAGAAGACCCATAGCGTAATCAGCGCGTTGTCATTATCCGAAAGGTGGGTTTGCTCAGCGATGGCCAGTTTGATCCTGGCGAAGAGCTCTTCGGTCGTGCCGTAGGCCGCACAACCGGAAGGGAGTGGCATAGATTCCCAGGGGTCGCGCTTGTACTCGGCTTGTGCAAACTTCTTTGCCACGAGGCTTGCCTCGTCGGAGGGCACGGAGTAGCGAAATTGAACGCTCTCTAACTTACCGCTCGTCGTTCTCACCCATTCTGGGTTTCCGTCCACCTTAGTGACTGGCGTGGGCGCCGGCGTTTCGGGGCTATTGGGAGCGTCTGATGCTGCTTGATTTTCCAGTCCGGCGTCGGCATTCGATGCCGTGGAGTCGGGCGTGCCATTTTGTGGAAGGATAGGTGCCGGCGCCTTGGGATCCTCTGGAGCGAGGATCTGACGAGTCGTCTGTTCTGGCAATTTGTTTACCCTTTCTGCGTTGTCAAGAGAGCAGTGCCAACCAAGGAGAGATCTTCAAGTTTTCTCTACCTGCTTGTCGCCACTCAGGGGCACTGTTTCGCTGGCTGGCGCACGCCAGCGAAACCATCTGGTCTTGCCAGGCGAAGGCGGCCATGCCGGTCGGGTACCCGTCGCATCTTCCCACCTTGGATTTCAAATTTGAAAAACTCGATTTTCACCTCCGATCTTTCTAAATCCGTTGGAACAGCGTCGCCGTGAGCTTCGATTAGTTGAGCTGCGCCATTACCCCACTCGTTCCCCACGGCCAAGATCTGGAGTCTGTCAAGCGGGCTCCGGGCGCCAGGGTTGCGGCTCCGGTTGGTTCCCGCGGCCGCATTCTCTTGCGCGCAGCTAGAACCCGCCCGAAGCAGGCGGGTTGCCCCAGAGAAGGTCTCCGAAGAGAACAGTTCCATCAGGAAGGCGCGTGTACTCCTGAACGCCGGAAGCCAGCTTCCGGCTGCGTCCCCAGACAATTACCGCTAGAGCCTTGCGCCGGCCAGAAAAGGGGGAGTCAAAGGAGACGGCGCAACTATCCAAAGTTAGNNGATCAGCAGATCGCTTTTGAGAACTTCCATCAGGAAGTTGATCTTGCCATTTACCCTGGCCCTTTCGCCCGGGTCGGAGGGGCGTGCCAGCGTCGGTTACAGTCCGACTTTACGGGCCCACAAATCTAACCGATTAGGGCTCAATCTCCAGCTGAGAATACATCAACTCGAAAGAAAAATGCAAGCGTAAAGTCAAACGTAAGCTATTGAACCAAAAGAAATTATTTCCCACAATTCGTGCCGAAACAGCGGTGTCTTCCGTATACCAATGGCCCATATTTTTCGGAGCGGCTGAACTGCAACACAACCAGACAATCCGCCGTCCATGTGACAGCTGTTAAGCCGCGGCTGCAAGAGAA
>PMAD01000262.1 GCA_003152415.1 Acidobacterium sp. | reverse complement strand
GAACTCCTCCTGTCCTTACCCGTCATGGGTGGCTCATCCTGTATCACGGCGTGAGTGACCTGGCGAAGCCGAACAGCGACGTACACCAACTGTGCTATTCCGCGGGGGTCATGGTGCTGTCAGAGAAACATCCGCAAGTGATCCGCTATCGCTCGGCGGAGCCGGTACTGAAACCGGAGCTGCCGGCGGAATGCCACGGAACGATCGCCAACGTCGTGTTTCCCACCGGCATCGATCGCCGCGACGACCTCGGATTACCGGATCGCTTCGATGTCTACTACGGCATGGCCGACAATCGGATCGGCGTCGCGCGTCTGATTCTGCCGGAGGTGCTGCCTGCAGGAGGAGATATGAATCCGCCGAAAGCGACAGTATGATTCACAACTGGCGAGCGTTGCACCAGAGTGCGCGGTTTAGCCATTCATCGCATAGCTATTCATCAGGGAGACGATGATGACTATCGATTCGAATGAGGCCTCCGGTACAGGAAGAAAGCCACCCAAGCCAGGAATTGGAGCATTCATTTGGATTGTCGTTCTGGTTGTCATTCTCTTTGCGCTCGCCCATGCGATGGTTCATCACCGCTTCCACAGAGGTGGCAGGGCAAATCCGAACGGCACCATCGGACCCTAGCACGGTCTAAAAGCTGGCCCCGTCCGCTCGCAAGCTGCTACTCGAGACAGAGACCAGTCCCCGTTGCAACAGAATCTGGGCAGCTTCCCATGGACGCCTGGAATCTGCTCGGTCCTATGCTGCCAGATGCTTCCGGATGGACTGCAATTCCGCACGTCGCTTCGGGGTGGTTTTGGGCCATGCCATTTTGAGATCTTCGAGCGCGTCGAGCAGAATGCGGGAGACGATCAGCCTGGCGTTCTCTTTGTCATCGGCAGGAACGATGTACCAGGGTGCGTGGTGGGTGCTTGTCGCGTGCAGGCATGCCTCATAGGCCTTCACGTAATCCTTCCAGTATTTTCGCTCGTGAATGTCGGCGAGGCTGAATTTCCAGTTCTTGTCCGGCTCATCGATGCGCGCCAAAAAACGCTTTCGCTGCTCCTCCTGCGAAAGGTGGAGAAATATCTTGACGATCCGCGTTCCGTTGCGGTGCAGATGTCCCTCCAGATCTGCGATGGAACGATAGCGGCCTTCCCATACGGTTTTCTCGTCGCAAAACTCTTTCGGGAGTCCCTGGGTGCGGAGTAGCGCGGGATGCACTCGAACCACCAGCACGTCTTCGTAATAGGAACGGTTGAAGATTCCGATCCGTCCGCGTTCAGGAAGGCGGCAGGTCGCGCGCCACAGAAAATCGTGGTCCAGTTCTTCGGCGCTCGGCTGCTTGAAGCTGAACACCTCGCATCCTTCCGGGTTGACGCCGGACATCACGTGGCGGATGGCGCCGTCTTTGCCTGCGCCGTCCATTCCCTGAAAGATCAGAAGCAATGCATAGCGATGCGACGCGCAATGAAGCTGCTGCAGGGAACTCAACTTCGCTACATATTTTGTGAGAAGGTCGTCATACTCGACCTCTGACGGGCAGAATGGTTCCACCCTCGTCGGCCACTTGCTGAGTTTCACCTTCTTTCCGGAATGGACACGGAAATCATTCGCATTGAGTTTCATCGTCTCCTTTTCGATCCCGTAGGCGTTTACGCAACCTTCGGATGTACAGCCGGACTGCCCCGCGTCTCTCGCTCAGCCTCGAGCCAGTCCTGGTCCTGTTGGGTCTCGCCCTGGAGTCGCTGCTGGTACAGTTCATAAGCCCGTGCAGCGATCTGCTGAGTGAGATCTACCGGCGGCTTCTTTGCCAGCAACGAGGGCTTGGATGGATCGAAGATCCGATATGCGAGCAGCTTCACCCGATCATTTATGAGGAACCAGGCCAATGCATAGGCCCAAACGAAGCCTGCCCACTTCCATCCAAGGGGTGCCATAAACAAACCATAGACCGCGATCAAAGTCGCTATGGTTTGCGTGCCCAGAACCGCGATCCACAGGATCCGCGCGGGGCGTATGGACCAGAACGGACCACGGGTGCGTGTGAGGAAAATGGTGAGATGTCCGGCCACCGAGAGCTTCAGGTACATGAGAGTCTGAATGTGCAGTCGGTCGAGATGGAAGACGCGCTCTCCGAGATAGAACAGACCGAACGCAGCGACAACTCCGATGACTCCCAGCACCGTGGAGATTGCCAGCACGAGCCGCATGTTCCAGGCTTCGGGCTTGTCCTTGTACTGGACGTTGTCGTAGGCGATCGAAAGGATGGCTCCGTCGTTGAGCAACGCGATCATGACAATCATGACGGCGGTCACCGGGTAGAAATTGAAGACCAGGATCGCCAGGGTCATGAAGAACAGGACGCGCAGCGTCTCCGCGATGCGGTAGATGGCGTAGCTGTTCATCCGCTGAAATATGCGGCGACTCTCTTTGATGGCGTCGACGATCACCGACAGCCCTGAAGCCAGCAGCACGATAGAGGCCGCGGCGCGGGCCGCATCCGTGGCGCCGGAAACGGCGATCCCGCAGTCCGCTTTCTTCAGCGCGGGAGCGTCGTTGACCCCATCGCCGGTCATGCCGACGATGTGGCCTCGCTGCTGCAGGACATCTACGATGTGGAACTTGTGCTCGGGGAAAACCTGCGCGAAGCCGTCGGCTTTCTCGATGGTCTCAGCCATTTGCGCGCTCTCGTGGTGTTTGGTGTCGCCGAGCGCGCTGGCATCCAGAATATTCGTGCCCAACCCCAGTTGCTTCGAAGTTTCGCGTGCGATTGCAATCTGGTCGCCGGTGACCATCTTGACGTCTACACCCATTTGCCGGGCGCTGGCGATAGTGGCTTTGGCTTGCTCGCGCGGCGGATCGAAGAGCGGGAGCACGCCAGCAAACTGCCACTTGCCTTCCTCGTCCGCGCGGGCCACGCCCAGGGAGCGGAAGCCGCGGCCGGCAAATTCATTCACAGCTTTCTCGACGGCCGGCTTGACTGCTCCTGCATTCGTCGACATTTGCAGAATGACCTGTGGTGCTCCCTTGGCTACGAAAAACTGCTTTCCGCCCGGGCCTTTGACGGTGGCTTCGGTACGCTTATGCACGGGGTCGAATGGCTGGAAGTGCGAGACCTGATAACTTTTCAGCGCTTTGTCGTCCTTCACGCCGCCGATCACCGCCAAATCGATGGTGTCCTTGTCCTCCGCGCGCGAAGCGAGTGCGGCCCAGAGAATCACCTGATCGCCGGGGATGTTGTTCACGCTGAAAGGATCGCCCAGCGTCAGCTTGTTCTGGGTCAGGGTCCCGGTCTTGTCTGAGCACAGCACGTCGACGCCGGCCAGCTCTTCGATGGCCGGCAACCGCGTCACGATCGCTTCTTTTTTCGCGAGCAGGCGCGCACCCACGGCCATCGTCACGGACAGCACTGTGGGCATGGCCACCGGAATCGCGGCTACCAGAAGCACGAGGCAAAACTCCAGTGTGGTCAGAACAGGATCGCCGCGGAAGAGCGCGACAACCAGGATCAACACCACCAGAGCCACCGCCAGGACGATCAGGTAGTCGCCGATCTTCAATACGGCGCGCTGGAAATGGCTGACGGTGTGAGCCTCCTGCACCAGTTGCGCGGTCTTGCCGAAGTAAGTGTCCGCGCCGGTGGCATAGACCATGGCGTCGATTTCGCCTTGACGAACGATCGAGCCTGAAAACACCGCTCCGCCGGGCTTGGCGGTGACCGGCAAAGATTCTCCAGTCAGAGCGGACTGATCCACTTCGATCGAGTCGCCTTCCAGCAGGCGCGCATCCGCGGGCACAATGTCGCCCAAACGCAGCCGGATGACATCGCCAGGGACCAGTTCGCTCGCTTTAGGATTCAGCCACTTGCCATCTCGTTTGGCTTTCGCCTTGATGGCCAGCCTGGCTTTCAGAGCGGCAATGGCGTTGCCCGCCTGATGCTCTTCCCAGAACCCCACGACAGCATTCGAAAACAGGAGGAAAACGATAATGCCAAAATCCATCCAGTGCCGCACAACTCCGGACAAGATGACTGCCACTTCGATCATCCACGGAATCGGGCCCCAGAAATAAGTGAGGAACTTCAGGAACTCGTTGGTCTTCTTTTCCGCGATCTCATTCCGGCCGTATTGGGTCAGCCGCTTCTGAACCTCGGCCTGGCTAAGGCCGTCGGGAGAAGACCCTAGCTCTTGCAGAAGATCTGCCATCGGGATGGACTTTAAGTCGTCCCCGGACTTAGGCTTTGCGTCAGGGTTCAAGTCTACTTTGGCCTGAGCTTTGGAATCGGGCTTCGTCCCGTCCTTGTCTGAAGTCTTCGAGGCGATCTTTGCCTCAGGCTGAGAATCCTGCTTCGATACAGGCTTGGACTCTGTCGTCGTCGAAAATGGGGACACGATGGGTTTCTCCTGTCTGCGAGCGGATCGCGACGACGGAGGTCATCTGCGCGCGTCGTATCAAGTATGTCCTCGCGAGCAGGACGACGCTGTGCAGTATTGCTCACCAATAAGGAGTCAGGCCATTCGCTTGGAAAAATGGGATGGCTGCAAGACAGCAACGCACCACGACGACTGCGCAACTTCATCCAGGGATCCAAAGCACCATCGAGGTTGCCCGTTCACCTGATTTTCACAAACGGGCAACGGGTTAGAAGTGGATCGTCGGGGATCAGTCAAACATGATCAAAAGGGAACAGCTTATCGCTGTTGCGGATGCGACGCTATCGTTGGGCATAAATACGTGCGCCCATGGAACGAATTAGGGCCCCGCTAGTGAGCAGGTTCGTTGTTAGCCACTGTCCGGTTCAACCCGGACCTCTTCACCCCATGGGAACAAAGGGGGAATCAAACCATGCCAACCGACATTTTCAGCACCGCGGAATTGCTCCACGAGACGCCCGAAGCGTTTGGCAGAGAAGAGTCCGTTAAGGACAGTCACACGCTCACTCCAGAGCTACTGCGCAAAATGGACGCTTACTGGCGCGCTGCCAACTATGTGTCGGTGGGCCAGATATACCTCTATGACAATCCGCTGCTGAAGGAGCCGCTGGAGCTGGAGCATGTGAAGCCGCTGGTGGTCTCCCATTGGGGTACGACTCCAGGTCAGAACTTCATCTACGTTCATCTGAACCGGGCCATCAGGAAGTACGACCTGAATATGTTCTACGTCGCAGGCCCTGGCCACGGGGGCCCGGCGATTGTGGGCAACGTCTACCTCGAAGGCACCTGGAGCGAGGTTTATCCCAACGTCACCCAGGACGAAGCAGGACTCAAAGAACTGTTCAAACAGTTCTCATTTCCCGGTGGGATCTCCAGCCATGTGGCGCCGACGACCCCTGGATCGATTCACGAAGGCGGCGAGTTGGGTTACTCGCTGAGCCATGCCTTTGGTGCGGTGTTCGACAATTCCGATCTGATTGTCGCCTGTGTGATTGGCGACGGTGAGGCAGAAACGGCGTCATTGGCGACCTCGTGGCATTCCAACAAATTTCTCGACCCAAAGACCGATGGAGCGGTGCTGCCGATCCTGCACC
>PMAD01000301.1 GCA_003152415.1 Acidobacterium sp. | reverse complement strand
CCCTTCATCACAAACCCCACCCGCTCCAACGCCGTAATATCCTCCAGCGGATTCCCCGGCACCGCGATCACATCCGCATAGTACCCAGCCTTTAGTTGGCCCACGCTGTCCTGCCAGGTCAGAATCTGCGCGCCGTTCAGATAATCGGCCTGCAGCACCGCCACCGGCGTCATCCCGTACCGCACCATCAGCTCGAACTCCTTCGCCTGCGTGCCATGCGGAAACGGCCCCACATCCGATCCCACCGCCATCGGAACCCCCGCCGCCACCTGCCGCTTGAATTCATGAATCTTGTAGTCCAGCATCGCGTGCTCCCGCGCCGTCGCGGCCGCCGACGGAGCATGCTCCGCGAAGTACTCGAAGATCGTGAACGTCGGCACCGCCGGAATGTGCCTCTCCTTCATCAGCTGCATCGTGTCCTCGCTCAGCTGTGTCGCGTGGTCGATCGACGCTACCCCCGCCTCCGCCGCATACAGCGTCCCCGGCTCGCCCTGCGCATGCACGCCCACATTGGTCCCCAGCCGCGCCGCTTCCTCCACGCCCGCCTTCAGTTGCGCCTCCGTGTACTGGTACGGCGAATGAAAATTCCAAAACTCCGGATCGCCCGCCACCCGCGGCATCCCCGGCTGCCCGCCCGGAACCATCGAATCCGGCCCCGTCTCGTACATCTTCACGAACGTCGATCCTTGCTTGTGCTGCTCCCGAATCGCCGCCACAATCTCATCCGCGTTGTTCGCGTAATCCGCGTTGCTCAGCACGTGTTGCGCGGGATTGAAGTGGTTCGCGTCCTCATGCCCGCCCAAAAGATCGACGGCATTGCCGCTGATCCGCAGCCGTGGCCCAGGAATCAGTCCCTCGTTAATCGCCCGCATCACCGCCGTATCCGCTGACCCCGCGCCCTCCGTCCCCATATCGCGCTCCGCCGTGAACCCGGCCATCAGATCGGCTTTCGCCGCCAGCGTCGCCAGAATCGTCCGCTGCGGCACCGACTCTTCCACCGTCTGCAAATCCTCCGCACCCGGGTGCAAAAACAGGTGCACGTGCGCGTCGATCAGCCCCGGCATCAGCGTCGTATCGCCCAGGTCGATCACTTCCGCGCCCGCCGGATGCTCCACCGACGTCCCCGCCGCCACAATCCGCTCGCCCTCCACCAGCACCTCACCCGGCGTGACGATCTTTCCAGCCTCCACATCGAACAGCCGCGCCGCATGCAGCACGATCGAATGATTCGCGGTCGCCTCCTGCCCGAAGCCAGGTACCGGCTCCAGAAGAGCAATAACAGCAAGAGCAGAAAGAATCATGGAACAAGTCTTCATGAAGTTCCCCCGCAACGGCCCATCAGAATAACAGAGCGAAATCGCCCACACCCGCAAGCTTCTGTACCCTGTCCCCTACACCCTATACCCTGCTTCCAGGCTATCCTGCCTCCAATGGACTCTCCCGCCATCGCCATCCGCGACCTCACCCGCCGCTTCGGCACATTCACCGCGGTCGATAACGTCACCCTCAATGTCTCTGCAGGCCAGTTCTTCGGCTTCCTCGGACCCAACGGAGCCGGCAAATCCACCACCATCAAAATGATGACCGGGCTGCTCGCGCCGACCTCCGGCCATATCGAACTTCTCGGCCTCGACTTCGCCACTCACCCCCTCGAAATCAAGCGCCAGATCGGCGTCGTCCCCGAGGGCCTCGCGCTCTTCGGCCGCCTCACCGCCTCGGAATACCTGCGCTTTGTCGGCCGCATGTACGGCCTCGATCGCACGACGACCAACAGCCGAACCGAAGAGCTCCTCGACTTCATGAATCTCGCCGGCGAGCCCAAAAAGCTGGTCACCGACTTCTCCCACGGCATGCAGAAGAAGCTCGCCCTCGCCGCGGCCGTCATCCACGGCCCTCGGATCCTCTTCCTCGACGAGCCCTTCGAAGGCGTCGATGCCATCGCCGCCGGCACCCTCAAAGCCATGCTCCAGCGCATGACGGAGCGCGGCGCCACCATCTTCCTCACCTCGCATGTGCTCGAAATCGTCGAGCGCCTGTGCAGTCACGTCGCCATCATCCACCAGGGCCGCCTCGTCGCCAACGGCTCCCTCGACGAACTCCGCGCCGGCGTGGCCGCCAGCTCAGCCGGGGTCCCCGGCGAACTTGTTCGCGGGGGTGGTAGCCTCTCCGGCCCGCAGCCGGAAGAAAAACTCACCCTCGAGGAGCTCTTCCTCCGCATCGTCAGCGGCCCAGGATCGGAAAACCCCGAAGAAGCCGTTCAGGAACTTTCATGGCTGGCGTAGACGCCGGGGGAACGCGCTTTACTGCCCGCTGGGGATTCCTCTCGCCTCTCGCCCGTGGCCAGTACGCCGCGCTCGCCTGGATCCAGACCCGCATGTTCTTCAATGGTCTGCGCACCCGGCGCGGCAGCGTCGAACTGGGCGCGCGCATCCTCTCCTTCTTTGTCTTCAGCGCCATTGCCATCGGTCCCTCGATCGGGCTCGGCATTGGCGCGTACATTGGAGCCTCGCACGGACTCCGGCTGGCCCCCGCCGTGCTCCTGTGGGTGCTCTTCCTGGCCTGGCAGTTCTTTGCGGCTCTCGCTCCCGCGCTCGCCGGGCAGAATCCCGAATTGAGCCATTTGCTGCGCTATCCCGTCAGCTTTGGCACGTGGCTTGTCCTCTTCCTCGTCTATGGTCTCGCCGCCCCCTCCACCCTGATCGGCCTGTTGTGGGCCACAGCCATAGGCATCGGCGTCACCGTCGCCCGCCCCGATCTCTTTGCCTGGACCGCGCTCACCCTCGCGCTCTTCGTCTTTTTCAATCTCCTGCTTTCCCGCATGATTCTCGCCTGGATCGAACGTTGGCTTGCCCAGCGCCGCACCCGCGAAATCGTCACCGCCATCTTCCTCTTCCTCGCCCTCGGCGCGCAGGCCCTCAACCCGGCCTTCCATCAGTCTGGCCATACCCCGCTCTACGGGATCGGGCGCCAAAAGCCCCTGCACCTGCCCAGTCGTGTCTGGAATGTGCAAAGAGTCTTCCCGCCCGGTCTGGCCGCCGACTCCATCTTCCAGGCGATGCAGCACCACCCCCTCAAAGGAGCGGAAGATATGGGTTGGCTCGGCCTCTATGTCTTTGGCGCGGGAGGACTGCTGGCTCTGCGCCTCCGCTCCGAGAGCCGCGGCGAAAATCTCAGCGAAGCGCCCCGTCGGTCAACGAAGACGCGATCCCGGGCCCGCTCCCGCGCTCTCCTGGATTTTTCCGGCCCCCTCGCGGCCGTGTTTGAAAAGGACCTCCGCTACCTGCTGCGCAGCGGACCCATGCTCTACAACCTTGCTGCGCCTCTGGTCATGGCCGTTGTCTTCGGCGGTGCCATGCGCGGCGGCAAAGCTTCGAGCATTCGCGTGGAATACGCGCTGCCCATCGGCATGGTCTGGGCCTTCCTCGGTCTCACCCGCCTCATTTGTAACAACCTCGGCGCTGAAGGCGACGGCATCCAGTTCTACTTTCTCTCGCCCACGCCCATGCGCACTGTCATCCTCGGCAAGAACTTCTTTCATCTCCTGCTTTTTCTACTCGAGGCGGTTCTCGTCTCGGGGCTGGTCATCTTCCGCTTCGGCCTGCCCGCGCCCAGCATCGCCGCCGCCACCCTCGCCTGGCTGCTCTTCGCCATCCCTGCCAACTTCGCGGCCGGCAATTTGCTTTCCATCAACATGCCATATCGCGTCAATATGGCGCGCATCCGCCGCGAGACCGGCGCCATGGGCAACGGCCTCCTCAGTATGCTCGCGCAGTTCGGAATTCTCGCCGTGGGCGCCGCGGTTCTTGCCCCCTGTGCTTTCCTCGGGCACAACTGGTGGCCGACACCCGTCCTGCTGGTGTTGGCTGTTGTCGCGCTGTTCGTCTATCTGCGCGTGCTCGGCAACGTGGACCGCATGGTCCAGTCCCGCATGGAATCGCTCACCCTCGAAATCATGAAGACGACCTGAGGTCTAAACTCTAATCCCTAAACTCTGTCTTTAGATGAGCTCGTGCCCGGCGAAGAAATACCCAATCTCGAACTGCGCCGTCTCCGCGGCATCCGATCCGTGGATCGCATTCTCTTCAATCGATCCCGCGTATTTCTTCCGAATCGTCCCCTCCTCCGCATTCGCCGGATTCGTCGCGCCCATCAGCTTCCGCAGATCGCCGATCGCGTTGTCCTTCTCCAGCACCAGCGCCACAATCGGCCCCGACGACATAAACGTCGTCAGCGAGTCGAAGAACGGCCGCTCTTTGTGGACGTAATAGAACCCCTCAGCCTGCGGTTTCGAGATCGACATCTTCTTGATGGCGACAATCCTGAATCCCGCCTTTTCAATGTCCGCAAGAATGGCGCCCGTGTGACCCTTCCGCATCGCGTCTGGCTTGATAATGCTGAACGTACGTTGTGACATGTCGTAGCTCTTATCCTCTAGCCTCATCGGAGGCCGGTTGATATTCGTCGCAAATTTCCGGGATTACGTCGCCGATCACAAGCCAATAGCCACCCGCTAGCGGCTACCAGCCACCAGCTAGCCCTTCCCGATCACCCGCGCCACCGTCTCCCCAATCGCAGCCGGCGTCTCCACCACGTGAATCCCCGCGGCCTTCAGCGCCTTCATCTTTTCCGCCGCCGTACCCTGCCCGCCCGAGATGATCGCTCCCGCGTGTCCCATCCGCCGCCCCGGAGGCGCCGTCTGTCCGGCGATGAACCCCACCACCGGCTTCTTCACGTGCTTTTTCACATACTCCGCCGCGGTCTCTTCCGCTGTCCCGCCGATCTCCCCGATCAGAATGATCGCCTCCGTGCCCGGATCCTCGTTGAGCAGCTTCAGCGCATCCACGTGCGTCGTCCCGACAATCGGGTCGCCGCCAATCCCGATCGCCGTCGATTGTCCAATCCCGCGCTGCGTCAGCTGATACACCGCCTCATAGGTCAGGGTCCCCGACCGCGAAACGATGCCGATTGAGCCCTCCTTGTGAATCCGTCCCGGCATGATCCCGACCTTCGCCTTCCCCGGTGAAATCACTCCCGGGCAGTTCGGCCCGATCAGCCGTGAGCTGGAATGCTTCAGCACATTCCACACCTTCACCATGTCGTTGATCGGAATCCCTTCGGTGATGCAGATGATCAGCGGCACGCGGGCATCGTTCGCCTCCAGAATCGCGTCAGCCGCGAAAGGTGGCGGCACAAAAATCACCGTCACATTCGCGCCCGTCTTCTCCACCGCCTGATGCACCGTATCGAAAACCGGCCACCCCTCGTGGATCGTTCCGCCCTTGCCCGGCGTCACGCCGCCTACCACCTTCGTCCCGTATTCCGCGCAGCCCTTGGCGTGAAACGTGCCCTCGCGGCCTGTGATCCCCTGCACGATGAGCCGCGTATTCGTATCTACTAAGACAGCCATCTATGCCGCTCCCTTCGCGGCTGCCACAGCCTTCTGAGCAGCGTCCTGCATGGTATCCCCAATGATGAAATTGAGGCCCGACTTCTTCAGGATTTCTCGTCCCTGCTCCACGTTGGTGCCTTCGAGGCGAAGAATAACCGGAACCCGAACGTTGGTCTTCCTGGCGGCTTCGACCACCCCGCTTGCCAGCGTATCCACCCGCAAAATCCCGCCGAAAATATTGATGAACACCGCCTGCACATTCTGGTCCGAAAGCAGAATCTCGAAGGCATGCTCAATCTGCTGCTGGTTCGCGCCTCCGCCCACATCCAGAAAATTCGCCGGCATCCCGCCCGCGTACTGGATGATGTCCATCGTCGCCATCGCGAGGCCGGCGCCGTTCACCATGCAAGCGATGTTGCCGTCGAGCTTGATGTAGTTCAGCGCGAACTTCGACGCCTCGACCTCCAGCGGATCTTCCTCAGCCACGTCGCGCAGCTCTTTCAGATCCTTATGCCGGAACATTGCGTTGTCGTCGAAGTTGATCTTGCAGTCGAGCGCGAACAGCTTGTCGTCCTTCGTCGTGATGAACGGATTGATCTCCATCAGCGTCGCGTCCGTCTCGATAAAGGCGCGGTAAATCCCGGTCATGAACTTCACCGCGTCTGCGATTTGGGTCGGCTTCAGTCCCAGCGCAAACGCCAGTTCCCGCGCCTGGTAGGGCTGGAACCCCACTCCCGGATCGATGTACGCCTTGTGAATCGCCTTCGGATCATTCGCGGCGACTTCCTCAATCTCCATCCCGCCCGCCTGCGATGCCATGAACACGAGCTTCGCCGCCGCGCGATCCAGCACGATGCCCAGGTACAGCTCCCGATCGATCGCCGCCGTCTCCTCGATCAGCAGCCGCTGCACCTTTTGCCCCTGCGGCCCCGTCTGGTGCGTCACCAGCTGCATGCCCAGAATCTGCTCGGCATATAGCTGCGCTTCATCGATGGTCTTCGCCACCTTCACCCCGCCGCCCTTGCCGCGTCCTCCGGCGTGGATCTGCGCCTTCACCACAACGCCCTTCGCGCCGCCGCTGAACAGCCGCTTCGCCACCTCCAGCGCCTCATCCAGCGTGTTGGCGACTTCGCCGTGCGGAATCGCCACCCCATACTTCGCCAGAATGTCTTTAGCCTGATACTCGTGAATTTTCATAGCTTTTTTGAAAGCAGAGGTCGCTTCGGTGGATGACGAACCACCTGGACCTGCCCGGTCCATTTCTGCCCGCCCTGCGGGCCTGCGCAGGCAAATGCCGCCCAAAGCAGAATCATCAGTGTAGCGAACGCATCTTCCCCGGAGCAAACTCGCACCCATCGCTGCGAAATTGCAAATCCCGTCCCTGCGACCGGCTTCATGCGCTAAACTGGCGCTCTCCTCCCGGTCCAGCCTCTTTTCCTCGCTGGCCGCTCCTCCCTCGGGCCCGTCTGTCCGCTGATTGTCCACGTTAGTAGTCCGCAAAACTTCCCGTTCTCAGGAGGAATATGAAACTTAGCAAAAGTCTCTTCGCCGAATTCTTTGGCACCGCATGGCTCGTCTTCGGCGGTTGCGGCGCTGCCGTTCTCGCCGCCGCCTTTCCCGGCCTCGGCATCGGATTCATCGGTGTTGCCTTCGCCTTCGGCCTCACCGTCCTCACCATGTGCTACGCCATCGGCCACATCTCCGGATGCCACCTCAATCCCGCTGTCTCCGTCGGCCTGGTCATCGGCCGCCGCTTCCCGCTCGCCCATCTGCTCCCCTACACCGTCGCCCAGGTCTGCGGCGGATTCGTCGGCGCAGCCACCCTCTATGTCATCGCCCGCGGCAAGCCTGGATTCGAGCTCGGCAACTTCGCCTGCAATGGTTATGCCGCGCACTCCCCGGGCGGTTACACCATGCAATCCTGCTTCGTGGCCGAAATGGTCCTGACCTTTTTCTTCCTCTTCATCATCCTTGGCTCCACCGACGTCCGCGCGCCCAAAGGTTTCGCTCCGATAGCCATCGGACTCGGCCTCACCCTCATTCACCTGGTGGGCATCCCCGTTACCAACCTGTCCGTCAATCCTGCGCGCAGCACTGCCACCGCCCTGTTCGTCCACGGATGGGCCTTCTCGCAGCTCTGGCTCTTCTGGCTAGCCCCAGCTCTGGGCGGCGTCCTCGCCGGCCTCGTCTACCGTGTCTTCTTCGCGGAGAAGCCTGCTCCCGGTGTTCAGGCCGTACCCGCCAAACCCGCGTACGAACCCCTGCCCGGAACATCAGCCGGCGACTAACCTGATGGTGAGGCGGCCGCCGCTCAAGTGGCCGCCTCCCGCTGCCTCGGCCATCCCCGTCGAGTAGCATGGGATCATCGCATGCCCGCCCTGCAGGCTCTCCTGAAACAAATCGCCGAGGAGCACCGCCCCCTCACCCGCGAAGAGGCCCGCAATGCTCTCCACGCGATCCTCACCGACGAGCCCGGCGCCGCCCCTCACGCCACCGACCTTGAGATCGCCACGCTGCTTACCGCTATGGCCACTC
>PMAD01000197.1 GCA_003152415.1 Acidobacterium sp. | reverse complement strand
CCGTAAACAGATTGGCGAGCAGGCCAAAAGTAAGAGTCACGGCGAAGCCCTTGACGGGGCCGGTGCCGAAGATGAAGAGGATGGCCGCCGAGACGATGGTGGTGACGTGGGTGTCGACGATGGTTGTCCATGCATGGGCGAAGCCCTGATCGACGGAGGCCGATGGCGATTTGCCGGCGCGCATCTCCTCGCGGATGCGCTCGAAGATGAGCACGTTGGAGTCGACGCCCATACCGATGGTGAGGATGACGCCGGCGATACCGGGCAGGGTGAGGGTGGCGCCGGAGTAGCCCATGAATCCCAGCAGGATAACGAGATTCAGGAAGAGGGCCAGGTCGGCGTTGATGCCCGCGCCGCGGTAGTAGATGAGCATGAAGGCCATGACGGTGAGCATGCCGACGATGGAGGCGACCACGCCCTGATGGATGGAGTCGGCGCCGAGCGAGGGGCCGACGGTGGTCTCCTGGAGGAAGTCAATGGAGGCGGGCAGCGCGCCGGTGCGCAGCAGCATGGAAAGGTCCTTCACGCGCTGCTCGGTGATGCCGCCGCCGGAGATGTTGCCCTGATCGCGAATCTGGCCCTTGATGACGGCTACTTCCTGGACGCGGTTGTCGAGGACGATGGCCATGTACTTGCCAATGTTGGCGCCAGTCCACGCAGCGAATTTATCGCCGGCCGCGCTGGTCAGGTAGAAGTCGACTTCCGGCTCGTTGGTGTTGGGATTGTGGCCCGGTTGCGCATCGCGGATATCCGTACCGCCCCAGATGGGAATCTTTTTGAGCTCATACCATTCGCCGGGGCTGCCTTCGGCGGCTGCGCCAGGCACGCTCTGGAGCAGTTCGGCGTCGGGTGGAACGTAACCGCCGAGCGCCTGGAGGGCGGATTGCCGATCGGGCCAGGGCTGATCGCCGATCACTTCATGGGCTTCGAGACGGGCGGTGGACTGGATGACGTCCTTGACGCGGCCGAGATCGTCGACGCCGGGCAGCTCGACGAGGATCTGATAGCTGCCGAGCTGATAGGGCTCGATGATGGGTTCGCTGACGCCGAGGGTATTGGTGCGGGTCTGGATGACCTCTAAGGCCTGGTCGAGCGCGCGCTGCTTGGCTTCACCCTCAACGGTGGGCTTCATGGTGAGGGTCCAGGTGTTGCCGACGCCCGGGGCAACGTCGAAGCGGCTGCTGTAGCTGGACTCGAGGAGCGAGCGGACATCGTCGTTGTGCGCGGCGGGTACGCCGGAAACCTGGATGAAATCGGCGCGATTCGCATCGGGCTTGGAGACGATAGCGCCGGTAATACCGTTCCGCTGCAGATCGCTCTGCAAGCCGGCGACGTCGGTGTCGGTTTCAGCACTGATGGCTTCGTCGACTTTGACCTGAAGGATGAGGTGCATGCCGCCCTTGAGGTCGAGGCCGAGGTGGATGCGATTGAGCAGCGACCGCTTCAGGGCCGTTCCCGAGACACCCTGGGGAATGCCGAAGATCCCGATGACGCAGACGGCCAGGACAACGAAGATGACGATGAGTCTGGTCTTGATGTTGGTTTTCATGGGGTCTCTACTTTGCTTCCTCCTGGGTTACGGAGGCAATGGCGCTCTTGACCACTTCGATGCGGAGGTTGTCAGGCGGAATGCGGAGCTGGATGGCGTCGTCTTTGATGGAAGTAATGACGCCGCGAATGCCGCCGGTGGTGGTGACCCGATCCCCGGTTTTCAGACTACCGAGCATCTGCTGCCAGGTTTTCTGTTTTTTCTGCTGGGGACGGATGAGCAGGAAATAGAAGACCACAATGATGAGCAGGAAGGGCAGCATGCCCGCGATACCGGTAGGCAGAGCGAAAGGCAACGCCAGAAAAGCGATGAAGGTCAACGCGCAGTCCTTCTGGCCGGACGGAAATAGCCCGTCTGCGGCGCAAAACGTGATCAATTTCCACGGAAGGGTCCACAGGAGCGCGTGGTTTCGACGTCACGGCCGCGCCCAGGACCTGGATACCTGGAAATGGCTTTCCGGGGGAGCACGCACACAGCCACGCTCTCGACAGAAAGCCTGACTCATAGAATCGCGTACGGGCAGGGGAGTGTCAAGGAAAAGCGCGAGAAACCGGCCTCCGCGGCAGGGTCTCCCTGCGTGCTTTTCGAAGCGGAATTTGACCCTTGCTTTCCACATTGACCGCGTTCGGGGCGGCATAGACTGGAGCATTCGCAGAGAGCGGAGCAGGCAAGCATGGCAACGAATCATCCAGTCATTCATCCCGGACGGATTGAAGTCATCACGGGGCCGATGTTCTCGGGGAAGTCCGAGGAGCTGATTCGCCGGCTGAAACGGGCGCAGATCGCCAAACGCAGGGTGGCTTGCTTCAAGCCGGACCTCGACGTGCGCTATCACCGGAATGCGATCGCCTCGCACAGCGCGCAGACTCTGGATGCGGTGACCGTTGCCAATGTGGAGGAACTGAAGGCCGTGCTGATGCCGATGATCGACGAGGTCGGGGTGGTCGGCATCGATGAAGCGCAGTTCCTCGATGCTTCGCTGATCAGCCTCGCCAACGAGCTGGTTCGGCTGGGACGCCGCGTGATTCTGGCGGGCCTGGACACAACGTTCGCGGGCGAACCCTTCGCGCCGATTCCCGACCTGATGGCGATTGCCGACGAGGTGACCAAGCTTTCGGCGGTGTGCATGCGGTGCGGCGCCACGGCGATCCACACGCAGCGGCTGGGCAGTAATCAGGAGCTGGTGCTGGTGGGAGCGGCGGGGGTGTATGAAGCCCGCTGCCGCGCGTGCTTCCAACCGTGGGCGGACGAGCATGCGACGGAGCAACTGGAGCTGCCGGTCAGCGCCGGGTCTCACCTATAGGAGCCGGTACAAGCGGGCCTTGCAGGCGGCTTAAGCCGAAGGCGCCGTGGCGGCGGCCTGACCGTTGGCCATCTTCCGCAGATAAATCACCAGGTTCCAGATCTCATCTGGCTTGGCGCGGTCGCCTTCTGAGGGCATCTGACCCATGCCGTGCTGGATGATGTAAAAGATCTCGCCATCGCTGAGTCCCTTGAGCGACGAGCGGTCCCGATAATCCCGGATGGTCAGCTTTTGTTCCGTCGCAACATCGCCCTTGCCGTCGCCGTTGTCGCCATGGCACATGGCGCAATCCCATCCATACTGTTTTTTTGCGCGTGCCTGCGATTCAGCCGTCGGTTTCACAGGGTTCACCTTGCCGACATATTCGGCAGGAACGCTGGCCAGATTCTGCACGCCGGTGGGGGGTGTCGGCTGCGCCTGGTCGGTTGGGGCCGCGGCCGGGGGCGTTGCCGGAGCGGGCGGGGCCTGCTGCAGAAGTGCTGGAACGCCGAGGAAAATCAAAACCGAGACAATCAGAAAAGGCTTCAACATAGCAGCCTCCAGGACAACTGGGATTTGGGAATCCCGGCAACACTTTACGCCCGCTGGCCCACATTGGGACAGGGTTTTTTCGCGAGGCGGAAGTATCAACGTAATCCGCGGGTGCGGCTTTAGCGGATTTTCTGCGGAGTTTCGTGCCTGGCGAGGAGCGTTAGGCAGAGCTGCAACTGGCTCTTCACGCACGGCATCCGTGAGATTCCCGCTGTGCTTCGGGAGCGGGAGCCGGACGGGTAGCCGCTCGCTACAATCAGCACGTGTCCCTCACCTTTCAGATCAAGCAGGCCAGCGGGCTGGGGCGGCGCGCGACGCTGACGCTGCCGCATGGCGCCGTCGAGACCCCGGTGTTTATGCCGGTGGGCACGCAGGGGACGGTCAAGGCGATTCCGCAGCATATGTTGGAGGAGCTGAACATCCAGCTGCTGCTGGGCAATACCTACCATCTATATCTGCGTCCGGGGCACGAGGCGATACGGCGCATGGGCGGGCTACATCGCTTCATGAGCTGGGGGCGGAACATCCTGACCGATTCGGGCGGGTTCCAGGTCTTCAGCCTGAGCGATCTGCGCAAGGTGACCGACGAGGGCGTAGCATTCCGGTCGCACATCGACGGCTCTTCGCATTTCTTCTCGCCGGAACACTCGATGGACGTCCAGATCGCGCTCGGCTCGGATATCGCGATGGCCTTCGACGAGTGCACCGAGTACCCGGCGGATCGGGCGCGGGCCAGGGCGTCGCTGGATATGACGCTGCGCTGGGCGCGGCGCAGCAAGGATCATTTTGAGGCGCACAAGCATGCTGCGCCGTGGGCGCAGCATCAGCGTTCAGCGTTCAGTGTTCAGCGTTCAGAAGGCGGCAGGGATGGTCTCGGGGATGGTATTGAGGGCAAGACGCCGAGTCTGTTCGGCATTGTGCAGGGTGGGATGTTCGCCGATCTGCGGCGTGAATCTGCGGAGCGGCTGGTGGAGATGGATTTTCCCGGCTATGCCATCGGCGGGCTGAGCGTGGGCGAGCCGCGGGAACTCACGCGGGAGATGATTGCGACAACGCTGCCGTTGCTGCCGGCGGACAAGCCGCGCTACGTCATGGGCGTCGGGTATCCGGATGAGATTGCCGAATACGCGCGCATGGGCGTGGACATGATGGATTGCGTGTTGCCGACGCGCGCGGCGCGCCACGGGCTGCTGTTTACATCGGAGGGTCGGCTGAACATCAAGAACCGCCAGTACGCCGAGGACCAGGGACCAGCCGATCCCAGCTGCGCGTGCATAGTCTGCCGGCGTTACAGCCGCGCCTATCTGCGGCACCTGATGGCGGCGCAGGAGCCGCTGGCTGCGGTGCTGAACACGTTGCACAACCTGGCGTTTTATCTGGAGACGATGCGAAAAGTGCGGGAGGAGATTGCCGTGGCGAAGGGATAAGACGCAAAGGTCCTTCGTCGCTGCAGTCCTCAGTATGACAGCGGTTGCGGTGCGCGCATGTAGCGCTCGAGACCGGCGCGTTCCGCATGCGCGGCAATAGCGGCGGTGATATCGAGCGCGAGCGCCAGCGCGGCTCGTCCATCTTCTCCTGAAACGCTGGGCGTGGAGCGGGTGCGCACGCAATCGAGGAAGGATTCGATCTCGAGGCGCAACGGTTCGCCACGCCGGACTTCGGGCTTTTCGATGTTGAGCCCTGGGAACCCGGAGACGCCTGCTGAAGCCACGGCGGCGGCCATCGCGGCGGGATCGGCGTGCGCCGCTCGCGAGACGTCGATGATGAGCAGATCCTGCCGAGCGTAATCGATGGAGACGTACTGGTGGGGCTGGAAGAAGCGCAGCTTGCGGACTTTCTCCGTGCTGACGCGGCTGGCGGTGAAGTTGGCTACGCAGCCGGACTCGAATTCGATGCGGACGTTGGCGATGTCGACCTTGCGGGAGAGAATCGGCAGGCCAACGGCGTGCAGGGAATGGACCGGCGACTGCACAAGGCTCAGAACGATGTCGAGGTCGTGCACCATCAGGTCGAGGACCACNNTCGACGTCGAGGGAGCGCGGGCTGAAGATGCTGAGCCGGTGCGCCTCGAAGAACATGGGGTGGTTCAGGATGGGCACTGTGGCGATGACGGCGGGATTGAAACGCTCCAGATGGCCCGTCTGCAGAATGCGACCGTGGTTCGCGGCGAGCGCAATGAGGCGGCTCGCTTCGCTGACGCTGGTGGCGATAGGTTTCTCGACAAGAATGTCGATGCCGGCAGCCAGCAGAGCCTCGCCCACCTGGAAATGGGATGAGGTCGGCGTGCAAATCGAGGCGGCTCCGAAAGCCACTTCGTTCCTGGAGCGCGCGGCGAGACATTCCTCCACAGAAGAGAAGACGGGCGCGCCCCACTCGTTGGCGGCAGCGTCGGCGCGGACGAGATCGGGCTCGACAATCGCGGCAAGCCGTGTCGGCGCGCCTTCATCTTCCAGCGCCCGGTAGACGCGAAGATGGTTGCGTCCAAAAACGCCTGCTCCGCAGACGAGCATCCCGAGATGAGACGGGCGGGACAAGGGGCTTACACCGGAGCCTGGGCTGGCTTTCCTTCCACGACGCGCAGGCAGCGGGCGTACAACTCCAGCAAATGGGTCACCTGCTCCTCCGGTTTGGGAGCGCCACCCGCAACGAAGCCAGTGGCCGGCGCGCTGGCGCGGCCTACGCCCGCTGTGGCAGCCACAAACTTCAGCAGGTCAAGCGCGATGTCCTCGTTGCGCCGAGCGCCATTGCCTGGGGCTGGAACTGAATCCATGGATCACCTCTGAGGGCGATGCTATCAGAGCGCAGCGATGCGCCGACACAGTCGCCTAGACCTCAGAAATGCAGAGGCAGACGCGGCCCACGAGCAGATCAGAGGGAGAGTCCTCGGGATCCAGTTCGATGACCTCGATGGGATATTCGAGAGCGCGGGGGCGCAGCACAAGACGGTTGGACTCGAAGATGACGTGGCGGAAAAGTATCTGCGTTCCTGGGGGCACTCCATAGAGATTCGGATTGGGCGGCCTCCAGGCGGCCAGCGAGTTGTAGTGGCGGTCGAGCACGACGATGGAGCCGATGCGGAGGACCGGGTCCATGGGCAGGGCCTGCGCGGCGGAGACGCGAACGGCAACGAATCGCTCCCAGCTGCGGCGGCTGACCGCGCGACGGGCAGGAAAACTGACCAGCCAGCCGGAGGGGACTTGCACGCAGCCGAGAACCGCGCGGGGAGCAATGATGGGCGAGGACATCGCGACGATCTGCGAAACGATGGGCACGATGTCCATGGACCCTTCGACCGCCTCCAGAGACGAGACGCCGGAGGGAGACAGGTCCTCGACACCGATGGCCTGCGCGCGAAGGAGGCGGTCCAGAGCCGGAAGGCTGAGGCGCCTGCGGCGATGAAGGAAATTGGAAATGTGCGCCTGCGCCAGCCCGGTCTGACGGGCCAGCAGCGAACTGCTGAGGATTCCCTGGTCGATGCGGCGCCACGTCTCGAGCCGCAGGCGCTCGTGTAACTCGAGGAATTTCATCTTTCGGAAGTTTGCAGAAAGCTATACAGCCATTACCTCAGGGTTTGCAGAAAGAATCGCTGTTTTCGCGAAGCCCGCCCAATGCGGAGAAAGACTTCGGTACCCAG
>PMAD01000095.1 GCA_003152415.1 Acidobacterium sp. | reverse complement strand
GTGGGCACGCGCTATTGCTCGAACAATTGTCCTTACAAGGTTCGCCGTTTCAATTATCTCGATTTCAACAAGCGTCCGCTCACGGAACTCAAGGGAACGATGTATTCGACGCCGCTGCTGCACAAGACGGGCGGTGAATGGGACATGCTGCGCTGGTGGAAAAATCCCGACAGTGGAATGCGCGAGGATGACGAATGGGATTTGATCAAGATGTCGAAAAATCCCGACGTGACGGTGCGGATGCGTGGCGTCATGGAAAAATGCACTTATTGCACGCAACGCATTGAGCAGGCGAAGATCGCACAAAAGGTCAAGGCCGGTGCATCCGACGACGTGCGCTTGACGGAAGCCGCCGGGACGATTCCGAAGACCGCGTGCCAGCAGGCATGTCCGGCGCAGGCGATCGTTTTTGGTGATGTCAGCGATCCGAACAGCACGGTTTCCAAATTGAAAACTTTGGATCGGAATTATTCCGTCCTCGGTAATCTGCTCACGAAACCGCGTACGACGTATCTCGCACGCATCCGCAATCCGAATCCGCTGATGCCGGATTACCGCGAATGGCCTTACAGCTTTGAAGAATTTGAGCTTCACAACGGCAATCCGTTTGAAAACGAATACAAAGCCGTTGAGAAAGGGAACAGCTAATGGCTGAATCCACAATCAATCTGGAATCGCTCGCGCCGCCGACGGAATTGCGCCGCGCGCCGGTCGTTGAAAATAATCGCGGTCTCGGCGTGTTGACGGACAAGCTCGCGGCGTTCGCCGAGGGCAAAATTCCGTGCTGGTGGTGGATGCTGTTTATTCCGTCGGCATTTTGCGCGACGGTGGTGCTGCCGCTGGCCTTGATTTATAAGATCTCCATCGGTGTCGGCGTCTGGGGCAACAACCATCCGGTGATGTGGGGCCTGGACATCGTGAGTTTCATCTGGTGGGTCGGCGTGGCGCACGCGGGCACGTTGATTTCCGCGTTGCTGTTTTTGACGCGACAGCACTGGCGCACGACGATTGGCCGCGCGACGGAAGCGATGACGGTTTTTTCCGTGATGATGGCGGGACTTTATCCGGCCATTCACGTCGGACGCGCGTGGTTCGACTGGTTCATGTTTCCCGTGCCAACTTATGAAGGCATGTGGCCGCAGTTCCGTTCGCCGCTGATGTGGGACGTGTTCGCGGTCTCGACGTACGCAACGATCTCGGTGGTGTTCTGGTACATCGGGATGATTCCGGACCTGGGAACGCTGCGAGACCGCTCGACCAGCAAGCTGGGGCAGTTTACTTACGGGTTGCTGGCGGTGGGCTGGCGCGGGTCGGTGAGGCACTGGGTGCGGTACGAGACGGCATCGCTGCTGCTGGCGGGACTGGCGACACCGCTGGTGCTCTCCGTGCATAGCGTGATCAGCCTCGATTTCTCGGTGGCGCTGATGCCGGGGTGGCACACAACGATTTTCCCGCCGTATTTCGTCGCGGGCGCGATTTACTCGGGATTCGCGATGGTGCTGACGCTGGCGATTCCTATCCGCAAGTTCTATCACCTCGAGGATCTGATTACGATCCGGCACATCGACAACATGGCCAAGGTGATGCTGGCAACGGGGCTGATTGTCGCGTACGGCTACTCGACGGAGATTTTCATGTCGTGGTATTCGGCGAGCCACTGGGAATACTTCATGATGTGGAACCGGATGTTCGGGCCGATGGGGTGGTCGTACTGGGTGCTGGTCAGCTGCAACATCGCTCTGCCGCAGCTGATGTGGCTGCGCAGGTTCCGGGTAAACGTGGGGCTGATGTTCCTGATGTCGATCATTGTGAACACCGGCATGTGGTTTGAGCGGTTCGTGATCGTGGTGACGAGCATGACGCGCGATTATCTGCCGTCGTCGTGGGGCACTTATCGCGCGACGCGGTGGGACTACGCGACGTTTCTGGGAACGCTGGGATTGTTCACGTTTCTGTTCTTCCTGTTCATCCGATTCCTGCCCATGATCCCGATGTCAGAGTTGCGGCTGATGCTGCCGCAGGCGAAGGTGCGGGAGCGCGCTGAACCTCTACCGGAGGCAGGTGACTGATGCCTTTACCTGAAGGGGTGTACGGCCTGATGGCTGAATTCGATTCGCCGACGCGGCTGGTGCAGGCGGCGAAGGCGGCGCATCACGCCGGGTACCGGCGGATGGATTGCTACACGCCATACCCGGTTGAGGAAGCGGCGGCGGCGATCGGGTTTCATCGCGATGAGGTGTCGCTGGTGACGCTTATCGGTGGACTGCTGGGGCTGGCGGCGATGTTTGGGCTGGAGACCTGGATCGCGGTGTGGGCCTATCCGCTGAACATCGCGGGGCGACCGTATTTTTCGTGGCCGGCTTTTCTGGTTCCGGCGTATGAGTGGACGATTTTGTGGGCGGGTCTTTCGGCGGCGTTCGGGATGCTGGCGCTGTGCGGGCTGCCGAAGCCGTACCATCCCGTGTTTAACGCGCCGAATTTTCGCAGCGGAGCGAGCACCGACAAATTCTTCTTGTGTCTGGAATCGACGGATCCGAAATTCGATGCCACAGAGACGCGGGGCTTTCTGGAAGCGCAGTCGCCGGTTTCGGTGGTGGAGGTGGAGTATTAACGCAGGGCGCAGGGCACAGGGCACAGGGCACAGAAAGGGCATGTTCCTCTGCTCGCCGCCGCCGCACGCCTCAAAAGCGAGAGGCGGGGCACTAACGCGGATTCCTGTGGTTCTGGGGGCGCTGGGGGTGCTGCTGCTGGTGGCCGGTTGCCGGCAGGATATGCAGGACCAGCCGAGAATGTTTCCGCAGCGCGGGACGACGCTGTTCGCCGACGGGCGGTCGGTGCGCCCGCAGGTGGCGCATACGGTGGCGCGGGGGCAACTCTACGAGAACGAGTACTTCTACACGGGGCTGATGAATGGCAAGGAAGCGGACATGATGCCGTTTCCGGTGACGATGCAGGTTCTGGCGCGCGGGCAGGAGCGGTTCAACGTGTACTGCACGCCATGCCACTCGCGGGTGGGCAATGGAGCGGGGATGATCGTGGATCGCGGCTACAAGCCGGCGGGCAATTTGCACGATGCGAAGAGGCTGAGTGAACCGCTGAGCCACTATTTCTACGTCATGACGAACGGTTTTGGGGCGATGCCGGATTACAAGGTGCAGGTGGCGCCGGAAGATCGCTGGGCAATTGCGGCGTACATTCGCGCGCTGCAGCTGAGCCAGAACGCGGCGGCGTCCGATGTGCCCGCGGGAGCGCAGGTGGAGAACCTGAGCGACATCACGGAGCGGCTGGGTGAGCCGGCAAGCTATGCCGGGCCGTGGCCGCTGCCGTCGACGGCGGTCTATGGAGCCCCGACTGCAGGGATCGTCGCCGGAGCGCCCGCGGAGAATGCCTCCAAGCCCTCGGCGTCAAAGAACGTGGTCACCAAGCCATCAGGAGCGCAGCCATAATGGCGAACGAATCATTCAGCAAAGGATTGCCATCCACGGCGGGAGCGCCGGCGTTCGTCGATGTGTGGCGGAGGCGTGCGCTGCGAGCGGGGCTGGTCTTCTCGATCCTGGCGGTGATCCTTGCTCTCCTGGGTCAGAGGCAGGACCAGTTGGGATGGGACCACGTGATGCGGGGATGGCTGGAAGGCTTCATGCTGTGCTTCGGCTTCTGCTTCGGGGGCATGGCGCTGCTGATGACGCAGTATCTGTCGGGCGGCAAGTGGGGACTGATCATCCGGCGGCCGCTGGAGGCGATGACGCGGACCTGGCCGGTGGTGGTGCTGATGTGGTTTCCGGTAGCACTGCTTGGAGCGTCATTCGGCAAGCTGTATATCTGGGCGAGATACGATAACTGGGCGCCAGCACTGAAGCAGGGGTTGATTACCATCGATCAGGCGCATGCGATTCACTGGAAGCAGCCGATGCTGAACGTGACGAACTTTTATGTGGTATCGCTGGTGTGCTTCGCGGTTTTCGCGCTGTACATCACGCTGCTGAATCGCTGGTCAGTGAAGCGGGACGCCGATCCGGAGCCGAACGTGGCGTACTGGCGGGTGAAATTCGAGAACCTGAGTGGATTCGGAGTGGTGCTGTACGCGGTGCTGCTGTTTGTGCTGGCCATTTACTTCGTAATGTCGCTCGATCCGACATGGTACTCGACCGTGTACGGCTTCCAATACCTGGTAGGGCAGGCGTTCGGAGTGCTGGCGCTGTCGATTCTGACGCTGATTGCGCTGTCGAAGGCGGAGCCGATCAAGAGCACGTTCCGGGTCATCGAGCAGCACGATCTGGGCAAGCTATGCTTCGCGTTTGTGATGCTGAATATCTATCTGGCGTTCGCATCGTTCCTGATTATCTGGTCGGGGAATTCGCCGGAAGAGATCCCGTGGTACCTGGACAGGATTCGCGGGAACTGGGGCGTGATTGCGACCCTGGATGTGATCTTCCACTGGCTCATTCCGTTCACCCTGCTGCTGTCGCGGGATCTGAAACGTATTCAGAGCCGGCTGGCGACGGTTTGCTGCATCATGATCTTCGCGCGATTCTGGGACCAGTTCTGGCTGATCGAGCCAAACTTCAGGGATGCGGCGCGAAACCTGCATTTCAGCTGGGGAATCCTCGAATACATCGCAGTGCCGGGAGCGCTGTTCAGCTTCTGGCTGGTTTATTACTTCAGCGAACTGAAGCGGCGTCCGCTGATCGCGACCAACGATCCGCATCTTGCGGAGATTCTGGAGCATGACTATGCCCACGCCTGAACCGCACGACCCGAAGCTGGACCCGAAGACGCATGGGGACGATGCGTCGCTGAGGGAAGGCTACGAAGTTACGGACGCGAACACCGGCGGGATCATGGTGTTCCTGGTGGGGCTGTTCATCTCCGTGGGCGTGTTTTTCGTCTTCTGCTTCGGCATGGGTAAGGTGATCAACAACGGCCTGGACCGCGCGGATGGTCAGACTAACAAGTGGAACGCGCCGAACCAGATTGCGCCGCGGAAGGCGATCCAGTCGAATCCGGCGCTGGAGCAGGAGCAGCTGGCCAAGCTGACGCAGCAATTTCCCACGCCGAGGCTGGAGACCGACGATGGCAACCAGGACCTGGCCGATCTGCACGAGCGCGAGGATCTGCTGCTGAGCTACTACAGCTGGATCGATCGGAGCAAAGGCACGGTGAGGATTCCGATTGAGCGGGCGATGGAGCTGATCGCGCAGCGCGGACTACCGATGGCGCCGGCGCCGCAACATCAGGCGCCGATGATGGGAGACAAGCAGCCTGTTGTGCAGATGCCACTAACTGATGGATTTGCGCGGACAGCATACGAGCAGGCATTGCACGGCGCGACGCAGGAGGCGGGAGAGCAGACGTCGAGCAAGGCAAATAACCAATGAGGCAGCCGGTAGCGTGCAGGGCGGGGATTAGTTGAGTTAGCGGGAGCAAGTTAGAAGATATGCAGCGGGCCGAGACAGGACGGAGATGGGCAAAGGCGGCGGGGTTGGTGCTCGCGTGCGCGATGGTGTGCCTGGGCTTCGGATGGTCCGCGAAGGCGCAGGAATCCTGGTACGGGCAGAAACAGATGGGAGATTCCGCGGAGCAGCAGCCGCCGGTGCTGAAGAAGGTTGGCATCGCGCAACGGCTAAATGCGCAGCTGCCGCTTAATCTGGAATTTCGCGATGAGACGGGAAAACCGGTGCGGCTGGGAGACTATTTTGGAAAGCGGCCGGTGATTCTGTCGCTGGTGTACTACCAGTGCAAGATTCTCTGCCCGGAAGAGATCGACGGGCTGGTGGGGGCGCTGGAGATGGTGAAGTTCAATCCGGGGCGGGACTTCGATGTGGTGCTGGTGAGCATCGACCCGACCGAGACGCCGGAGATTGCCGCGCGCGAGAAGGCGTTTTATCTGAGGCGGTACGGACGGCCGCAGGCGGCGAATGGATGGCATTTTCTGACCGGCGAGCAGCCGGCAATCAATACGCTGGCGTCCGCGGTGGGATTTGGATTTGTGCGGGTGCAGGGGCCGGACGGAAAGCTGACGCAGTTTGCGCACGCGAGCGCGATCGAGCTGGTGACTCCGGAGGGACGGCTGGCGCAATACTACCTGGGAGTAGAGTTTTCGCCGAAGGATCTGCAGCTGGGGCTGGTGGAGGCTTCGCATGGGACGATTGGGTCGCCGGTGGATAACATTCTGACCTACTGCTACAGGTACGATCCGCAGCTGAACCGGCACAGTTTGCTGATAGCGCGGATCGTGCAGGCCGGGTGCCTGCTGACGGTTCTGATTCTTGGTACTTACATGGTGGTGAATTTCCGGCGCGACATACGGGAAGCGCGGGAGCAAAAAGCACGCTTGGTGAACGGATAAAGGCGACGATGCATTTCATCAGTCCGGTACTTTGGCAATTTTTAATTAAGTGGCTTACTTACTTCGCGATCTTCCCGCCGGAAGCGTCGAGCATCGCGCCGTATGCGGACGCGCTTTACTTTTTCCTGATTGCTATTTCGGTGGTGGGCCTGGGAGCGGTGGCTTTGCTGGTGGTGACATTCTCCATCCGGTACCGGAAGGAAGCGAACCCGACAGCCACGCCGATTGAGGGATCGACGCTGCTGGAGGCGACCTGGACGATCATTCCTCTGATCCTCTTTATGATCTGTTTCGTATGGGGCGCGCTGCTGTACTTCAGAATCTACAGCCCGCCGACCAACGCGATGAACATCTATGTGGTAGGCAAACAGTGGATGTGGAAAGTGGAGCATCCGGGCGGACAGCATGAGATTAACGCGCTGCATATTCCCATCAACCGGCCGATCCAGGTGACGCTGATTTCGCAGGACGTCTTCCATAGTTTTTCGATTCCGGCATTTCGGGTGAAGCGCGAGGCGATTCCAGGGCGGTACAACACGGAATGGTTCGAAGCGACCCAAGTGGGGACATATCACCTGTTCTGTACGCAGTACTGCGGCACGCTGCACTCGCAGATGATCGGCGAGGTGGTGGCAATGACGCCGGAGGATTATGAGGCGTGGGCAGCGGCGTCGACGAGCGGTAATTCGCTGGCGCAAAACGGAGAGCGGCTATTCGCGAGCCTGGGATGCAATTCCTGCCATAACAGCGGGCCGAATGCACATGGTCCGAATCTGGCTAATGTATACGGATCGCACCTGCAGCTGAAGAACGGGTCATTTGTAACAGTCGACGATGCATTTCTGCGGGACACGATCCTGAATCCGACCATGCACGAGGTGGCGGGCTACGCGCCGATTATGCCGACTTACCAGGGCCAGGTAAGCGAAGAAGGCCTGATCGACCTGGTGGAATACATGCGGCAACTCAATTCGCAATACCGGATCGACCAGACGATCGACAACAGCGCAGCGCAGTCGATACAGACGGGGGCGACGCCGCCAGGGACCTCGGCCCCGGCGCTTGCGCCAGGAGCGGTGAAGCCATGAGCACAATCCTCACATTGCCGGACCAGGCGACAGCCAGGCTGCCGAAGGTTTCGTATCTCAACAAGGAGTACGGACTGAAGAGCTGGCTGCTGACAGGCGACCACAAGCGGATCGCGATGCTGTATTTCATCTCGATCACGTTCTTTTTCTTTATAGGTGGGGCGATGGCAGGGCTGATTCGTCTCGAATTGCTGACGCCGCCGAGCGATCTGCTGGCCGCGGACACTTACAACAAGGTGTTCACGGCGCACGGCATTATCATGGTCTTCCTGTTCCTGGTGCCATCGGTGCCGGCGACGATCGGGAACTTCCTGATTCCGATCATGGTGGGCGCGAAGGACCTGGCGTTTCCGAAGATCAATCTGCTGAGCTGGTATCTGTATGTTGTCGCCGGGATCCTGCTCCTTAGCGCGCTGATCTTCGGCGGCGTCGACACAGGGTGGACGTTCACCACGCCGCTGAGCACGCATTACCTGAACACGCATGTGATCACAGCCGGAATGGCCGTTTTTGTGGCCGGATTCAGTTCGATCTTTACCGGGCTGAATTTCATCGTGACCATTCACCGAATGCGCGCGCCGGGCATGACATGGTTCCGGCTGCCCCTGTTCGTTTGGTCGCACTATGCGGCATCGATCCTGATGGTGCTGGGCACGCCGGTTCTGGCCATCACGCTGGTGCTGGTCATTCTGGAGCGAACGATCGGGATTGGGGTATTCGATCCGACCAAAGGCGGGGACCCGCTGCTGTTCCAGCATTTGTTCTGGTTCTATTCGCACCCGGCGGTATACATCATGATTTTGCCCGGGATGGGCGTGATTTCCGAGGTGATCAGCACGTTCTCGCGGAAACGGGTCTTCGGATACACGGCGGTCGCGTTTTCGTCGGTGGCGATTGCGGTGTTCGGGTTCTTCGTCTGGGCTCACCACATGTTCATCATGGGTATCTCGAACTACTCGGCCCTGGTGTTCTCGNNTGCTGACGATGCTGGTAGCGGTACCTTCGGCGATCAAGATCTTCAACTGGTCGGCGACCTTGTATAAGGGATCGATCACGTTTGAGACGCCGATGTTATACGCGTTTGGATTTATCGGGCTATTTACTATCGGCGGGCTTACTGGCGTGTTTCTCGGGTCGATGGGGATGGATATCCACCTGACCGAGACGTACTTCATCGTGGCGCACTTCCACTTTGTGATGGTGGGCGGCATGCTGATGGCCTATCTGTCAGGCGTGCATTTCTGGTGGCCGAAGATCACAGGGAGGATGTATCCGGAAGGGGTATCGAAGCTGGCGGCGGTGATCACGTTTGTGGGATTCGTGCTGACCTTCTTCCCGCAGTTCATCCTTGGCTATCTGGGAATGCCGCGGCGTTATGCGGCGTATCCGCCGGAGTTCCAGGTGCTGAACGTATTTTCGAGCGCCGGCGCGAGCGTGCTGGGGGTGGGATATTTGTTGCCGCTGCTGTATCTGACCTGGTCGCTGAAATATGGAAAGATTGCTGGGGCGAATCCCTGGCAGGCGACGGGGTTGGAGTGGCAGATTCAGTCTCCTCCGCTGACGGAGAATTTCGTTGAGACGCCGATCGTAACGCACGAGGCTTACGACTACGAGTGGCTGGAAAGCAAAAAGGGGAGCGAGGTGCCTACCGTTGGATAGCCACACAGTTGCGGCTCAGACCGCGGAAGCAGGTCACGCCGAGCACGAGCATCCGGCGTTTCTGCGCCACCACTTCGAGAGCGTGGAGCAGCAGCGGGAGTCCGCGACCTTCGGCATGTGGCTGTTCCTGCTGACGGAGATCATGTTCTTCGGCGGCCTGTTCTGCGCTTATCTGATCTTCCGCAACTGGTATTATCCGGCGTTCGTGGCGGGGAGCCATTCGCTGCACCTGTGGGCGGGCACGCTGAATACGACGCTGCTGATTATTTCCAGCTTCACGATGGCGATGGCTGTGCACGCCTCGGAAACGCGCATGCGCAAGGCGCTGGTTGGCTGGTGCATCGCCACACTGATTCTGGGTTGCAGCTTTTTGTGCGTGAAGGCTTATGAGTGGCACGACGAATGGGTGGAACACCATGTGCCGGGGCTCAACTTCAGCCCGCAGGGATTCCTGCACGGAACCAAAGACTACCCGGACGATAAGCTCTCGCTCGATATGGCGGAGAAGACGCAGGTGTACTTCTCGCTGTACTTCGCGATGACGGGGATGCACGCGCTGCACATGGTGATCGGGGTTTCTCTGCTGACGATTTTGATCATCCGGGGCTGGGGCGGGGCCTATACCAGCGGCCACGTGGCGCCGGTGGAGAATTTCGGTTTGTACTGGCACTTTGTCGACATTGTATGGATATTTCTGTTTCCGCTGCTGTATCTGATCAGTCGACATCAATGATAAGGACAGGGAACAGTGAGCAGTGATCAGAGCACAGAGCGCAGATAGGCTCAATTCATCGGGTTCGGGAGACGGAGATTATGGCGGAACCGAAGCATCACGATGAACCGACACATCACGGAGAGCACATCGTCACTCCGAAGGTTTACCTGGCGATTGGCGGGACACTGCTGATTTTCACCGGGCTAACGGTAGGGGCGTCATTGATCGATCTGCCGGGCGACCTGAATGCGGTGGTGGCGCTGGCGATTGCGTGCATCAAGATGACGCTGGTGGTGTTGTTCTTTATGCATGTGAAGTATAGCTCGAAACTGACGAAGCTGACGGTGGCGGCTGGGTTTCTGACCTTCGTAGTGCTGATTACGATGACGATGACGGATTACATCAGCCGGGCGTGGGGGCGCTGGTGATAAGGCAGGGAACAGGGAATAGGGGATAGGAACGGCAGGAGGAAGGGAGCGGCTGAGGCTGCTCCCTTTTTGCTGTTTGCCAGGTCATAATGGTGCGCAGGAGCTGGCGGCTTAGCATGTGGGGCCGCAGTTCTCCTTATCCCCGTCTTCCAAGGACTGACTGAAAATTTCTGGCAGATTTGTCCGGTGCCCGCGTGCGCCGGGAATGGGGTGATCATGCTGAAGACCGTGCTGCTCGCAGGCCGCATCCTCAGGAAGAATCCTGCATTCACGATCATTGCGGTGGTGACCATCTCGCTGGGAGTGGGGGCGAGCACGGCGATCTTCAGCGTGACGAATGCAGTGTTGTTGCGGCCACTGCCCTACAAGAATCCGGGGCAGCTGGTGGTGGCGGGTATGGATCTGCGCAAGCGCAACGTCCACGGACTGCCGTTTTCCAACGCCGATTACATCGATCTGAAGAACGGCACGCGGGGGCAGTTCTCGGATATGGCTGGGGTTTTCTCCTTCCCGATCCTCGCGCAGCGGGCCGACGGGACGCCGGAGCAGATCGTGCTCGCGCAGGTGACGACGAATTTCTTCCAGCTGATGAGCGCGAAA
Source organism: Acidobacterium sp. (assembly GCA_003152415.1). Taxonomy (GTDB): domain Bacteria; phylum Acidobacteriota; class Terriglobia; order Terriglobales; family Acidobacteriaceae; genus Palsa-343. The sequence goes on along the minus strand of PMAD01000095.1, from coordinate 12,751 downwards.
ATTCTGTACGGCCGCGACTTCAACCAGAGTGACGGCATCCCTCAGGCGCCGCAGCCGCAGCCTGGGCAGGCGGGGCAGACAGGAGCGGCAGCGCCTCCGCAGCTGCCGCAGATGGCGATCCTGAGCTACGAGTACTTCCGACGCCGGTACGGTGGCGATCCGAGTATTGTCGGGCACACGCTGGGGAACGCGACTGGCGGACCGCAGTCGGTGGTGGTGGGGGTTTTGGCGCCGGGGTTCCGGCTGTATTTTCCTCCCGAGGACAACCTTGAAGGCGTGCCGGACCTGTGGATCGCCAACCGCCTCGACTACGATGCCGCGAACCGCAACGACTTTGGCATTGTGCCGGTGGCGAGGCTGAAGGAGGGAGTGACGATCGAGCAGGCGCGGAGCGCGGCCGATGCGGTGGCTGCGGAGAGCCGCCGAACGATCCCGATGGCCGCATCGATCGGGTATTCCATCACCATGCAGGCGATGCAGCAGCATCTGGTGGCGGAGGTGAGGCCGGCGATTCTGGCGCTGATGGGGTCGGTGATCTTTCTGCTGCTGATCGCATGCGCGAATGTGGCCAATCTGCTGCTGGTGCGCGCTTCGCTGCGGGAGCAGGAGTTTGCGGTGCGGTCGGCGCTGGGCGCAAACCGCTGGCGTTTGATTCTGCCGCTGTTCACCGAGGCGTGTCTGCTGGCGATTCTGGGGACGGCGGCGGGCCTGGCCCTGGCATGGGCGGGCATTCGCGAGCTGCGGGCGCTGGCGCCGGAGAATTTGCCGCGCCTCGAGACGATTCACATCGACGGAACGGTGCTGGGCTTCACGGCACTGGCCGGACTGGCGGCAGCGCTGCTGTTCGGAATCGCTCCGGCGTGGCGCGCGACGCTGCCGGCGCTGATGAATGTGCTGCGCGGGAGCAGCCGCACGTCGGGCCTGGCGAGCGGAGCGACGGTGCGCAATGCCGTAATCATGGTGGAGGTGGCGTTGTCGTTTATGCTGCTGGTCGGCTCGGGGCTGATGTTCCGCAGCTTTCTCGATCTGGAGCGTATCGATCCGGGATTCGATGCGCGCCACCTGCTCACCTTACGAGTGCTGGGCGCTGGTCAGGCCGTGGGGCAACAGCCGGGATCGTCGCCCGAGGCGCGGGCTGCAGCGCGGGTCGCGATGATCAGGAGGATCGATGACAGCCTGCGCGGCATCTCCGGCGTGCAGAGTGTAACCGCGTCGTTTCCTTTTCCACTAACCGGCCAGTTCAGCCCGATACGGTGGGGCACCGAGGAAGCACTCGCCGATCCCAGCAAATATCAAGCGACGGATTTTGAGATTGTGCTGCCGGGATATTTCGAAACGATGCGGACGCCGCTGCTGGCCGGGCGGACGTTTACCGAGGACGACAATTTGCCCGGACGCAACAACGTGATCGTCGATCAGGCGCTCGCGAACAAAGCCTTTCCCGGGCAATCGGCGGTGGGCAAGCGCATTCTGACGAGGATTCGCGGGCCGCAGGCGGAATGGGTGCAGATTGTGGGCGTGGTGGGGCATCAGCGCGACGAATCGCTGGCTGAACCGGGCCGCGAGCAGATTTATTTCCCCGATGCTTTTCTGGGCTCGGGCGTCGTTCGTTCGTGGGCGGTGCGAACGGGCAGCGACCCGGCAGGATACGAGAGTCAGGTGCGGGCGGCGATTGCGGGCGTCAGCCGCTCTCTGCTGATCAAAGACATGGAGCCGGCCCAGACGGTTGTTTACGATGCGCAGGCGAGCACGCGGTTTTCGCTGCTGCTGATCACGGCGTTTGCGGTGATTGCGGGTATGCTGGCCGGCGTGGGCCTGTACGGCGTTCTGTCGACGGCGGTGCGGCAGCGGACGGCGGAGATCGGGGTGCGGATGGCGATGGGCGCCGAGCGGGGCGACATCGTGAAGCTGGTGGTGATGCAGGGGCTGCGGCTAAGCGGCATCGGCATCGCGATCGGATTGATTGCGGCCATTGTGCTGGGGCGGGTGATGACGGCGATGCTGGTGGGGGTGAAGGCGACCGATCCGGTGACCCTGGCGAGCATGATCGTCGTCTTTCTGGCGATCTCCGCGTTTGCCTCGTGGCTGCCGGCGCTGCGGGCTGCTGGGATGGATCCGAAGACCGCGTTGCACGAGAACTAGGACTGGCCGTCCAGGCACACGCGCTTCGCGCACGATAATGCGAGGCCGCGGGTTGTGCCCCTGGTCGTATTTCGATGCCGCTTCAGGGACGGGCGAAAGCGTAGTAGCCGGAGCGGGTGACGACGCGTGCGCCGGGAACCGAGCACTGCAATCGGATGCGGTGAAAGCTGCTGTCGGCTTGGAAGTCAGAGGGCTTGTAGACGAGGCGATACTGGTTGCGCTGTTCGGCTTCGATGGTCTGCAAGTCCTCGAAGATCTGACTGCCGTGCGGATTGACGAAGAGCCGGCCACCGGTTTGCTGGGTCAGGTTCTGGAGGGTTCGGAGGCCGTCAGAGAACTGGCGCGGCCGGCCATTGACGATGGCGTAGATGGCGGTGCGCGTGCGCTGGCAAATATCGACGGCTTCGCTCAGGTAGACATGGCTGGCGTCGTCTTCGCCATCGCTGAAGAGCAGGATGAAGTTGCCGGTTTCCTGAACGGGATCAGGCTTCCATTGATCGCGGCAGGTGGTATAGAGCGAATCGAAAATGGCGGTGAGGGGATCGAGACGGCCAGGCAGGTCGCCCACGGCTGCGGCTCCTGTGGCGATGGCCGAATCGCTGTCGGTCCACTCCTGGCGGATGAAGGTATCGGTGTCGAATTGCTCGACGAAGGCGCGGTCGTACCCTTTGCGGAGAAGCTGCGAGGCGTAGGCGTGAATGATGGAGCCGTTGAAGGTGACGTAATCCAGCATCGACGCGCTGGTGTCAAACAGGAAACCAGCGCGGATGGGAAGGTCGTCGTATTCCTGCAGCATGACGATGGCGGCCGGGGGCTTGCCATTGTCGGAAAGCCTGAGGTCGCCGCGCGTGAGATGGGTGAGGGGCTTGCCGCGGGCATCGGCAGCGTGAAAGGTGAGCGAGATTTCGTCGACCGGGATGCGGAGTGTGTACGGCGGGGTCTGATTCTGCGCGGCGGCGAGCGAGACGAGGAGTTGAGTGAAAAGGACGGCTGGAACCGCGCAGCTGCGCATACGCTCTACGATAGCGAACCGCGATGCGGTTAGGATGTTTCTAAGCTGAATCAAATTCTGTATAGGCAATGGAGGCAGGGATGAGGGCTTATGCCTGGGCCGGGGTGTCGCTTTTGTTTTGCCTTGTGGTGGCTGCGCAGAGTACGCCAATTGTGCTGAATGCCACGCCGACCACAGTGGCGTGGGGATACTACTGGTCGAAGGCGAAGCCGGTGCTGACCGTGCATTCGGGTGACACGGTGCGGATTCAGACGCTGTCGACCTGCGGATCGACGGAGCGGCTGGAAGAAGAGGGCGTTGCTCCCGCGGATATTCCTGCGTACAACGACACGATTTACAAGGAAGTGAAGGACAAGGGACCGGGCGGGCACATTCTCACCGGGCCGGTGGAGATTGCGGAGGCGGAGCCGGGCGATGTGCTCGAGGTGCAGATCGTGAAGATCGACATCGACACACCGTTTGCGTGCAACGGGTTCAGCGTCGGGCGTGGATTCCTGCCCAACGATTTCCCTTATGGGCGGAGGAAGATCATTCCGCTGGATCGGGAGAAGATGATCGGGCACTTCGCGCCTGGGGTCGAGATTCCGCTGCATCCGTTCTTCGGCAGCATGGGCGATGCGCCGCCGGAGTCAGCAGGACGGTATGACAGTGCGCCGCCGTGGATGCACGCGGGCAACATCGACAACAAAGAAATGGTGGCGGGGACGAGCCTGTTCATCCCGGTGCATGCGAAAGGGGCCCTGTTTGAGGTCGGCGATGGACACGCGGGGCAGGGCAATGGCGAGGTGGACATCACGGCGATGGAGACGTTTCTGACGGGGACGTTCCGGTTTGTGGTGCACAAGGACCAGCATCTGCTGTGGCCTCGGGGCGAAACGCCGACCAGTTACATCAGCATGGGGTTCAGCCCCGATCTGAAAACGGCGACCGAAATGGCGGTGCGCAACATGATCGATTTTCTGGTGACGGCGAAGCATCTCTCCCGCGATGACGCCTACATGCTGACCAGCGTGGCGGTGGATGTGGACATCACGCAGCTGGTGGATGGGAATGTGGGGGTGCACGCGATCTGCCCGAAGGGGATCTTTAAGGAGTAGAGGCGGACCGATTCAGATTCGATCAGGGTGAGGATACGATATATTGCCTTTGGGCAGGAGCTTACCGATGGTTCCCGAAATTACGACGCGCAAGGCGGAACTGGTTGAGCTCTGTCGTTTGCATCACGTTCGTCGACTTGAGGTTTTTGGCTCGGCGGCTGGTTTGGGATTCGATTCCGGGAGCGACTTCGATTTTCTTGTGGAGTTCGAGACGTTGCCGCCGGGCAGTTACGCGGCCAACTTCTTCGATTTGAAAGAGGCCTTTGAGGAGCTCCTTGGGCGGCCTGTGGACCTCGTCGTGGCATCTGCAGTGAGAAATCCCTGGTTCCGCAAGGGCATCGAGCAAAGCAAGGCGCTGCTGTATGCGGCTTGAGGCGCGGAAGTATCTGTACGACATCCAGGACGCGGCGGGACTGGTCGCGCAGTTTGCCGTCGGCAAGACTCTTAACGACTATCGGGCTGATCCGATGTTGCGGTTTGCTGTGGAGCGCGCCTTTTCCATTATCGGCGAAGCCCTTGTACAACTGGCACGCCTGGATGCTGTCCTCGCGGCGCAGATCACCGACAGTCGCAACATCATTGCTTTTCGCAATATTCTCATCCACGCTTACGCGCACATTGACGACCGGATCGTCTGGGAAATTGTCGAATATCGGCTTCCGGTTCTGATCCACGACGTGGCAGAGTTGATGAAGCTGCCGGATGAAGCACCGTAGCGGCGAACAGTTCGGTCACACCCTTGGCGCGTTGGCAGCGGGGAGGTCGGGGTGTGGGTCAGATCCTCGGGATTCACGCATGGCGATGGGCTGCGGGACGGGCTGCGCCGTGGTCTGAACGAGGTGCTGGATCTCAACGACCGGCGCGAGGTGCCGGGTCTGCTGGTAGGTGTAGACGATGCGGTGGATGACGGTAACGGTGGAGATGACGGCGAGGACCCAGAGGACCGGCGCCATGACTCCCCAGCGCTCGAAGAGGGCGCCGAGGATGATGAGGACGACGCGCTCGGGGCGCTCCATGAAGCCTACTTTGCATTTTCCGATGAGGGCTTCGGCGCGGGCGCGCGTGTAGCTGACCATCAGCGAGGTGATCATGACAAAGGCGGCGAGGAAGACGTAGAAGAGGCGATTGCCGCGCGCGTAGAAGACCAGGAGTCCGAAAAAGAGGACGACGTCGGAGTAGCGATCGATCACCGAATCGAAGAAAGCTCCAAAGACGGTGACCTGGTGGGTCTGGCGAGCGACGCGGCCGTCGACCATGTCGAAGATGCCAGCGCCGATGATGACGAGGCCGGCATAGAGAAACATGCGGACGTAGTTCTGCTGGTTGCCGAATCCGAAGAGGACGGCGGCGCCGGTGTTGATGACCAGTCCGAGGCCAGTGAGGATGTTGGGAGAGATGCGGGTGAGGGCGAGCCCGTTAACAATGGCCTGAAGGATCACGCCACAACCGGCGCCGAATGCACGGGTCCACGTGATTTGGGTGGGTTTGCTCACTGCGTTCCCGGTTAAGCCTCAGCCTGGGTCTCGTCGTCGTGAATGGTTGCCAGTTTCAGAACTTCGAGCTCGCGGTTGCCGTTGGGCGTTACCACAGTCGTCATGTCTCCCACCTGCTTGCCCACGAGCGCCTTGCCGATGGGAGAGGTGGTGGAGATGAGGCCTTTGCTCACGTCCGACTCCTCGCTGGTCACGAGCTTGTACTCGATTTTCTCATCTTTCGAGGTGTCGTAGACGAGGACGGTGGAGCCGAAGGCGGCGCGGTCGCGCGGAATGTTGGCGAGGTTGACGAGGGCAAGTTCCGCCATGCGCTTTTTGAGCTGGCCGAGGCGCGCGTTGACGAAATCCTGGCGCTGCTTGGCCATGTGATATTCGGCGTTTTCGCTGAGGTCACCCATAGCCACTGCCTTTTTGATCTCGGCAGGCAGCTCGTGGGTAAGCTCATGCTCGAGCTCTTTGATTTCTTCCAGCAGCTTCTTCTTGATGTGTTCGGGCATGAAACCATTTCCTTCTGGGGGACGTTCCGATCACGCGCTCTCTTAAGCAAAACGGATGCGATACGGAACGGGAAGACCGCCTCCGCTCCGCAGCGAAATGGATCAGAGCCCTTCAAAAAGGAGTATGAATCCGAAGGCTGGGGTACCGCCTCACTGACGATTATACGACGCTTCCTGGGAGCGGTGGGCGTCGAGGAAGCTCTGCAGAATCAATACGGCAGCGACCTGATCGACGACCTCGCGATGACCGGAGGCGGGGCGGCCGGAGGCGTGCAGATGGCGGTGCGCTTCGGCGGAGGTAAGGCGCTCGTCCCACAAATGCACGGGCAGGGCGAAGGCTTCGTGGAGGGTTTCGGCGAAGGCGTGGGTTTTCGTTGCCTGGGGGCTGACGTCGCCGGACATGTAGAGGGGATTGCCGAGGACGATGGCGGAGCAGCCGAATTTGCGCAGAAGACGGCCGAGGGATTTGAGGTCCTGCTTCGCATTTTTGCGGATCAAAGTGAGGACGGGCTGAGCGGTCAGACCGAGCTCGTCGGAGACCGCGACCCCAATGCGGCGGTCTCCGAAATCGAGGCCCAGCAGGCGGGGTTCCACAGTGTCCATCTTAGCCCGGGGACGGGAAGAAAGCCGCATCTTACAATGTGTTAAGGAATCAAAGAGACACCCATCAAAACAGGGTTTCCCCTTCGTGCGACGCTTTTTTGCTTTACTGCTCCTGACGGCTCTCTTCGTGGCTGGCGCGCTTGCCTACGCGCTGCTGGCCCCTGCCGGTCCGCGAACGGAGACCTTCGTGGACATCTCGCCTGGGATGTCGAGCACGCAGATCGCGGCGCTGCTGAAGCAGCAGGGGATTATCCAGAGCGAGTACGTTTTCCTGGCGCTGCACCTGGTGAAGGGCGGGACGCTGAAGGCCGGGGAATACCGGTTCGATCATCCGGCGCCGATGAGCGAGGTGTGGGATCGGATACGGCGCGGCGATGTCGATACGGTCGCCTTGACGATCCCCGAAGGGTCGAATCTGTTCGATATTGCGGGCAGGGTCGAGGCGGCGGAACTGGGATCGAAGGCGGCGTTTATTGCGGCCGCGCGGCAGGATACAGGGCTGATCAGCGATCTGGATGCGGCGGCGCCGAGCCTTGAGGGATATTTGTTCCCGGATACCTATCGATTTGCGCGACACACGGACTCGCAGGACATGATGGCGGCGATGGTGAAGCGCTTTCGGCAGGCGGCACAAGGGATCGGGTTGACCACCGGCGTTCACCAGACCGTGACGCTGGCGTCGCTGGTGGAGAAGGAGACGCCGATCGACGCGGAGCGGCCGCTGGTGGCCAGCGTATTCGAGAACCGGCTGGCGAAAAACATGCCGCTGATGACGGATCCGTCGGTGATCTACGCCGCGCTGCTGGACGGGCGCTATCGGGGCACGATCTACCAGTCGGATCTGCAGGCCAACTCGGAGTACAACACCTATCGGCGCGCGGGGCTGCCTCCGGGACCCATCTGCAGTCCGGGGCTGAAGTCGCTGGAGGCGGCGATGCATCCGGCGCAGACGAATTATTTGTACTTTGTGGCGGCAGGCGCGGATCCAGCGGGGCAGTCGCGGTTCTCAGCGACGCTGGAGCAGCACGCGAAGGATGTGGAAGCGTACCGGCGCGCGGTGCGTCACGCGGGCCAGCCGCAATGAAGGCGACGATGCGGTGGAGATGCGGCAGGGGAAGCCGTCGCGTTGGCGGAATATACTCGCAGGTTATTGCCTTGAACGTGACGCATCGAATACGGACCAGGCTCTCGCTCGCGCTGATGCTGGCGCTGCCGGCGCTGAACGGGTGCCTGTGGCATACGCGCAAAGTGCCGGTGGCGAAGATGCCGGTGAATGTGCTGACGGCTGCACCGGAACAGTTGGTCGATGCGATTAACAAGCAATACGACGCGATCGACTCACTGAATGCGACGGTTACGTTTACCGCTACCGAGGGCGGTTCGCTGAAGGGAAGAGAGACGACCTACACGTCGTTCAGCGGATACATCCTGCTCCGCAAGCCGGAGTCGCTGCGGGTGATCGGATTTTTGCCGGTGGTGCACACACGGGCCTTTGACATGGGCAGCGACGGCAAGACTTTCCAGTTGTGGATTCCACCGAAGAACAAGGTGATCGAAGGGACGAACGCGGTGCCGAAGCCGTCGCCGAACTCACTGGAGAACATGCGGCCCTATGTATTCTTCGATTCGCTGCTGATCCGGAAGATCGGACCAGCGGACAAGCTGCTGATGACCGTGGACAGCGATACTGGGGTGAATCCCAGGACCAAAAAGCTGGAGATCCGGCCGGAGTACATACTGACCGTGGCGCGGCCCCAGGCCCAGAGCAATGTGGAGTTGGCTGAGCGAGTAATCCAGTTCAGCCGGATCGATCTGCGGCCGGTTGAAGAGGATATTTACGACCAGAATGGACAGATCCAGACCATTGCCACGTATGGCCCGATGCAGACGTTTGGAACAGAGCGTTTCCCCGGGACCATCACGATCAAGCGGCCGCTGGAGCAGTATCAGATTCTCATCACATTTCAAAAGCTGGTGGTGAACCAGCCGCTGACCGATGATCAGTTCCAGCTGACGGTTCCGCAAGCGACGCCGGTGCAGAAGCTGCCTTAAAGGCAGTGATCAGTGAACAGTGATCAGAGTGGGCGGTCGGTGTAGAGGGTTTTGTCGGAGAGTTCCTGGATCGGGTAGAGGTGCGAGCCCAGCAGCGCCTGGACGTGACCGTGAAAATCGCCGGGGACGAAGAGGAGTTTGCGCGGACCAGTGCCCCACAGGCGGAGAAGATCGGCATCGCTGAGGAAAATGTGCGGAGCGTCGGGATAGTCGGAGCCCCAGATCATCGAGGAGCCGAAAACCTGGCCGTTGGTCTCGGGGTCGGGAGAGAAATACTGCGTTGCTCCGTGGACCAGCAGGGCGGGGCGATGGGTGTAGAAGAGGATCGATGAGCCGTCGGCCTGATCGCCGTAGAGCATGAGCTGGGCATCGGCGTTAGCGGGCGCGGCGGTGATCCGGTTGATGGTGTGGGCCATGGCGCGCGAGGAGAGCATGGGCTCAAAGCGCACCAGAGCAATGTGAGCGGCGATGAGGATAACCGCCGTGGTGAAGGCAACGGAGACCGTGGATTCGAAGGCGTGACCCTGGCGGCGGAGACGCCAGGCGGCCAGCGGTCCCAGCAGGAACGCCAGGCCGGCGAGGGTCGCGGGCAGGCGCAGCGCCGCGAAGGAGGGGCCGGTGAGGTCGAAGAAATGCGACATGGAGAGGGTGTAATCGCCCACGCCGCGATGCGCCATTAAAGTGCCGATGTCGGCAACGAAGGGCAGGTGGCGCGACTCCCACAAACCCCAGGCGAGCAGAGCGGCTGCCGCGACGCCGATGACCATGAAGAACACCTGCGCGCCGGTGAGCCATCCGGATGAGGCTCGCCGGCCTTCGGTCTGTGATTCTTCGATGACCGACAGGCCGCCGGCAATCAGCATGAGCAGCGCCGGATACATGGGCCAGGTGTAGTACTCCTGGTTGGTCGAGAGAGCGAAGAAGATCAGGATGAAGCCAGCGTAGAGCGCAAGCAGGAGGCTGGTGCGGGCGCGGAAACGGAGACGCGCGGCGAGGGCGGAAGATTCGAAGGCGGTCAGCTTTGGGTCAAGAAACTGGATGGTGTTGGTGGCATCGTAGCGCAGGTCAGAATAGAAGAGATGGCGATTGCGCCATGCGCGGCGCAGAACCACGGGCAGGTAAAGACTCCAAGGGAAGAGCCAGATGAGCTGGCCGAGCCAGAAGACGTACCAGGGCTGGCGGTTGTAGTCGTGTGGGTAGCGCAGTCCGAGGAAGCGCAGGAAGTGCTCGTTGATGAAGTAGAAGTAGAAGAATCCGTGGACGTGACCGGGGGTGGGGACGTTGCCAACGGGATTGCCATAGTCGGGATTGCGGAGGCCGGCGAGGATGTGCCACGGCGCGCCGATGGCGAGGAAAAGCAGCAATCCAGTGAAGAGATGGAACCGACGCCAGCGACGCCATTCTCCGGTGAGGACGAGCCAGGGAACGACGGCGGCGACAAAAAAGACGGGCGCGATGAGTCCCTTGGCGAGAAGAGCCAGCGCGAGCGCGGCATAGGCGAGGTAGAAGCGCGCCGGTTTGCGGTCCTCCGTGCCGGTGAGGAAACTGTAAAGGGCAAGGAGAAGGAAGAAGGTGAGGATCGATTCCGGAATGAGGGTCCGCGTGAAGAGAAAGACGCCGACTGAGGTGAGCATGGCCAGAGCAGCGTAGAATGCGGCTCTGTCCCCCCAGGCGCGGCGCGCCCAGAGCCATACGATGAATGCGCATCCAAGCAGGGCCAATACCATGGGGAGATGGGTGGCGAAGACGTTGTAGCCGAAGAGGTGGTAATCGAGGGCGACCATCCAGTAGGGCAGAGGCGGTTTTTCAAGATAGCGGATGCCGTTCACGTACAACGTGACCCAGTCGCCACTGGTGGCAATGTGCTGGGCGGCCTGGGCGTGGGTAGCGTCGGCGTCGTCGAGGAGCGCGGGAGAGAAAAGGGCGGCAAAATAGACGGCGATGAGGACGAGCAGAAGGGGAGTCCACGCTCGCGCTGGGGTGTTGCAGAGCGGAGGGCCAGACAGGGTTACCGGTTGAGTTTTGGAAAGAGGAGGGAATGTCATTTGGTGGTAGCTCGGGGAGAAGGTTCAGAATAACAGTGAGAGCCCATGGGGAGTGGCGCGCGGCAATGACGGACGATCTTGAAAACATTCGGCGGCTCAAGAAAAAGCTGCGCGAAAATCTGGTGAAATGCGCCGACGATCCGGGAGTCGATGCAGTGCACGACACACGCACGGGAACGCGGCGCTTGCAGGCGACGCTGGAGGACCTGCTGCGGGAAATCCCCATTGGGGATGCGGGCGAGCCAATGCGCAGCGCGGTGACCGCGGCGATGCGGCTGTTGAAGAAAATCCGGCGCGAAGCTGGGCCGGTGCGGGACCTGGATGTGCACAGAAAGCTGGTGGAGAAGCTGACGAAGCGGGCGGTGAATCCCGTGGCGGAGGGGATGGACGAAAAGGGGGACGCAACGAGGTTAGGAAAGCCCGATGTGCTGGAGACACCGGAGGCGGAGCTGCGAACGACCAACGTCGAGCAGCAGGCTGACGATCTGGATGCATGGCTGAAGCACCGGCGGAGCGAGCTCGCGGTGGGATTGAGGGCGCAGGGCAATGATCTGGCGGCGAAGCTCGACAAGCGAGTGGAGGAGCTGGGAGGCGCATTGAAAGCCAGAGGGGCACGCCGAGCGCACAAGAAGCCGCCGGGGGTTGTGGCGCTCGACAGCTTCGCGCGGCTGGCGTCGGAGATGCAGGTGCTGGACGCGGGGAACCTGCACGATTTTCGCAAGGGAGCCAAAAAAGCTCGCTACGTGGCGGAACTGGCGGCGCAGGGCGATGAACACGCGAAGCAGGTGGGTGAGACGCTGAAGAAACTGCAGGACGAGATCGGCGACTGGCACGACTGGCTGGTGCTGGCGGAAGAAGCGCATACCGCGCTGGGCGATGAGTCACTGGAACTGATTGCGCTGCTGGAAGGAGAGCGCGAGCGGCATTTCGTGGCCGCGATGAAGATGGCGGCGAAGCTGCGCGGGCGGCTAATGGGCGAGTGGCTGGCAGCGTCGCAACGTCCGGCAGCGCGCACCGCGGCGCGTCGGCGCGTGGTTGGCCAGCCGCGCAGCGCGACGCTGTAACGACGCTCGTGTATCGTGCTGAATGAATTGTTCCTGAACTGAGAATCACAAACTTTTTCGGCAATCATGCAGACCTTTGCAGCCATCGACATCGGATCGAACTCCTGCCGGTTGAAGATTGGCCGCGTGGTGCAGCATCGGCTGCGTATCGTGCACGAGGATCGCGAGGTGACCCGCCTGGGAGGGAGCGTCTTCGAGACGGGCATCGTTTCGCCGGAGGCAATGGCGGCGACGCTGCGAACGCTGAAGCGGTTCCACAAAGCAGTGCAGTTGCACGGAACGGACAAAGTGCGTGCGGTGGCGACGTCGGCGATGCGCGATGCGCGCAATTCGCGAGCGTTTCAGGCATGGGTCCGGGATGAGACGGGTTGGGACGTCGAGATCATCTCGGGCCTCGAAGAAGGCCGGTTGATTCATCGTGGTGTCGTGGAGAACGAGCCGGGAGCGGGCGGACGCTGTGTGCTGGTGGATGTGGGCGGCGGCAGCTGCGAGATCACGCTCTCCGAGCACAAGCGGATGCACGAGACGATCAGCCTGCCCCTGGGCGCGGTGCGTCTGACGCAGGAGTTTGTGCGCAGCGATGTGCCCGGGAAGGATGAGGTCCGGCGGCTGCGGCAGTTCATCGACCGCGAGCTGCGCAGGGCGAGGCGGCGGATTCATCCCGACGGCGTCCGGCTAGTGATCGGGACCTCCGGAACGGCGGCGGCGCTCTCCGATGCGGGACGGGCCTGGAGCAAACGGCGCGG
>PMAD01000337.1 GCA_003152415.1 Acidobacterium sp. | reverse complement strand
CCCCCCAGCCCCCGAGGTAGCGGATGAAATTGCTTTCCACGGCCCTCCTGATCGCCATATCTCCCTCGATCGCCATGGCCCAGGCCCAGCGTCCCATCTGCTCCCCCCCTCCGCCCCGATCCTCCTCGCCCCTGGTCGAATCAGAATTCGCCGCCGTCCGCGCCGATCTCCTCAACGGCAACCGCCAGCAGGCCCTCAGCGGGGCTGAAGCCATCCTCAACGCCCATCCCGGCAACGCCGAAGCCAGCTTTATGATCGGCACCCTCCTGCTCGACTATGGCAAGCCCGACGAGGCCCTGGTCTGTTTCCGAAATGCCCAGGCTGCCTGGCCCGGTAGCACCGATGTCCACGCCGGCCTGCTCGAGGCTTACTCCGAAACCGGTGATCGCCGGTCTCGTGACATCGAGCGCTCCATCCTCCGCGGATACCACGCCGACGGGCATCATCCTTCCGCCGCCAAAACCAACGGCATAGTCATCGAGCGATTCCACGCCGGCGACAAGACCATCGATGCCATCGAATACTTCGATCCCCAGGGCCCCGATCACATCTTCTACCGCTTTAACGAATTCGACGACAAAGGCGCGCTTCTCGGCTCCTACGCCTTCGCCGCCGACGATCAGGATCAGGCCGCCTATCACCTGCAGCATCCCGACGTCGTCGGCTCAACCCTGCACCGCTTTGCCCTCGTAAGCTACTTCGGCGGGAACGCGGCCACCCTTGGCGCCATTGACGGTGCGCCCACCTACGACGATTTCCGCACCCGCATCGTCAGCGTCCTCCAGTCCGAAAACTCCACCGCCAGCGTCTCCGCCCCCGCCAAACAGCGCTGATCGCGGTCCCTCTTCCACTACACCGACATCCTTGCCACTCTGCCCTGTCCCCTGTACGCTGTCCCCTGCACCCTCACGAATAGACCCTATGGACGCCAGCGAAGCCAACGAACTCCAGGAGCAGCACGAACACGCCGCAGGTGAACCCAGCCTGCACCCCGTCAGTTTCACCATCAGCGTACTGGCAGTGGTCGTCGCCATCGTCACTGTCCTCGGTCACCGCTCGCACACCGAGGCTGTGCTCTTCCAGGCCCGCGCCACCGACGAGTGGAACCTTTACCAGGCGCACAAAATCCGCCAGTACGATACCCAGCTGATCTCCGACATGCTCGCCACGCTGCCCATCCGCGATCAGGCCTCCGCCGACAAGATCACTGACGGCTACAAGGCCCACCTGCAGAAGTGGAACCAGGACCTCGCCGACACCGAAGTCGCCGCCCGTGAGCAGGAAGAAGAAGTCCATAAGGCCGAGTACCGCGCCGACCGCTTCGACCTCGGCGAAGCTCTCCTCGAAATCGGCCTCGTCATCACCTCCATCACCCTGCTCACCCGCCAGCGCGGCTACTGGTATATGGGGATGGTCTTCGGCCTCGCCGGCGTCGTCGCCACCGCCCTCGGCTTCATCCACTTCGGCTGACGAACTCCGTCATCCCCCGCGCAGCAGCGCGCGCGCCGACTTTCTATCCGCTGTCCGCTATCCGCTTTGTGAACCCGCGGTCTATTATGTCTCGGTCGAGAAATCTCGCCCCTCGGAGCCTTCCATGAAGTCTGCGCTGCCCTTCACGCGCCCCCTCGCCCTCTTCGCCTGCCTGCTCCTCGCCTCCTCAGCCACCCTCCGCGCCCAGCGCCCCACAGGCGACCTGAAGATCTTCTTCATCGATGTAGAAGGCGGCCAGTCCACCCTCTTCGTCACCCCCGACCACCATTCGCTCCTCATCGATACCGGCTGGCCCGACTATCAGGGACGCGACGCTGACCGCATCGTCGCCGCCGCCAAACGCGCCGGCCTCGACCACATCGACTACGTCCTCCTCACCCACTACCACGTCGACCACACCGGAGGCGTCCCGCAGCTCGTCGACCGCATCCCCGTCGGCACTTTCATCGACCACGGCCCGCTACGCGAACCCGGCGACAAACCCACCGCCGATGCCTTCGCCGGCTATCAAAAAGTCCTCGCTACCGGAAAATACGGCCACATCGTCGCCAAGCCCGGCGACCGGCTCCCCATCCCCGGCCTTTCCGCCCTCGTCCTCACCGCCGACGGCAACTTCATCGACCAACCGCTCCCCGGCGCCGGCCAGCCCAACCCTTTCTGCAAAGACTCCGCGCCCCGCCCCGCCGATCAAACCGAGAACGCCCGCTCCCTCGGCACACTCCTCACTTGGGGCAAGCTCCGTATCCTCGACCTCGGCGACCTCACCTGGGACAAGGAAATGGACATGATGTGTCCCACTAACGTCATTGGCCACATCGACATTCTCATCGTCTCGCACCACGGCTGGAATCAAAGCTCCAGCCCCGCCCTCGTTGACGCCATCACCCCCCGCGTGGCCATCATGGATAACGGCGCAACCAAAGGTGGATCGAAGCCCACCGTCGAAACCGTCCGCAAGATTCCGGGCCTCGAGGCCGAATGGCAGCTCCACTACTCCGAAGAAGCCGGCCCCGGCAATCCCCCCGACCCCTTCATCGCCAACCTCCACGGCCCCGATACCGGCTTCGACCTGGAACTGACCGCTTCCCCCCGAGGCAGCTTCTCGGTCTACAACTCTCGCACCGAAAAGGCCATAGACTACGCCCCCCACTGAGGGACGGCGAGAACCACGCGTAGCTCCTGTCTCCTGTCTCCTGACTCCTGACTCCTGAGCCCTGAGCCCGTCCTCTGGTATCCTTCTGCGAAGCAGCGTTCGTCTTCTTCTTCCGAGGAAAAGCGTGCCTGGTCAACAGGAAGTGCGATGGTCACAACTGAAAGTGGGCGTGCTGGTCATCGTCGCCCTCTCGGCCCTCGCTGCGCTGATTTTCCTCATGTCCAACAGCACCGGCGGCTTCTGGTCCGGTCATCTCATGGTCCGCTCCTACTTCGAGAACTCCGCCGGTCTCAAAATCGGCGCGCCGGTCAGCCTTGAGGGACTCACCGTCGGCAGCGTCACCGGCATGCGCATCGTCCCCGACCGCAAACTGACCCCGGTCGAAGTCACCATGCGAATCAATAAGAAGTATCAGGACGGCATTCGCCAGGACTCAAAAACCAGCCTGACCACCATGGGTGTCCTCGGCGACACCGTCGTCGACATCGACAGCAAGTTCGCGACCGCAGGCCTCGTGCAGAACAACACCGAGCTCCCCACTACCGAAACCCCTAACCTCCAGGATGTCATCCAGGCCAGCCAGGGCACGATCCAGCAGCTCGACACCATCCTCGCCAAAGTCAACGCCCTTGCCGACGACCTCACCTCCGGCAAAGGCTCCATCGGCCTGCTCATCAACGATCCCACCCTCTACAACAAAGCCGTCCTCACAATCAGTCAGCTCCAGGCCCTCATCGACGCCGTCACCAACGGCAAAGGTTCCGTCGGCAAGCTGGTCAACGACGACACCTTCTACAACCGCGCCACCAGCGCCGTGACCAAACTCGAGGACATCACCACCCAGCTCGACGAGGGCAAGGGAAGCATGGGCAAGCTCCTCAAAGACGACACCCTCTACAACGAGCTCAAAGATACCACCCACAACCTGAATCAGATCACCGCTTCCATCAACGCGGGCCAGGGCGCCGCCGGCATGCTCATCAAGGATCCAAAAATGGCCGACAAGCTCTCTGACACCATCAACAAGCTCGATTCCGTCCTCACCCAGATCAACGACGGCCAGGGCAGCATCGGCGCGCTCCTCAAGGACCGCAAGCTCTACGACCACGCCGACAAAGTCATGACCGATACCAGTGACCTTGTCACCGCCATCCGCAAAGACCCCAAAAAATACCTCACCTTCCACGTAAAAATTTTCTAAGCGCAGCCGCGTGGAGCCTCAAACCGCATCGTTGCTGATCATTACCGGCACGATGGGTGCGGGGAAGTCAGCCGTTCTCGGCGAAGCGTCCGATCTTCTTACTCAGCGTCACATCCCACACGCCGCCATCGATCTCGACGCCCTCGGCCTCGCCCATCTCCCGTCGGGGGAGCCCACTGACAGCGTGATGTACTCGAACCTCCAATTCGTGTGCGCGAACTATGCCGCCCTCGGCGTCCACCGATTTCTGGTGGCCCGTGCGATGGAAAACCGTGCCGCCCTCGAATTCTGCCGCCAAGCCGTCGCAGCCACCAGCGTCCAGGTCTGTCGTCTTACCGCCAGCCTCGCAACCGTGCAGCAGCGCGTCAGAACGCGCGAGCCAGGCCTGCTCCAGCAGCAGTTCGTCGATCGCGTTGCGGGGTTGAACGCCATTCTCGACCGCGCCCACCTCGTGGACTTTACCGTAGCCAACGAAAATCGTTCCCTGTCCGAAGTAGCCACGGAAATGCTCCTCAAGGCAGGATGGCTCGCGGTCTAAACAGGCCCCCACATCTGTGGCCGGAGCCCCGCGCCCGGTGCCCGGCACCTCTCTTCCGTGTTATCGTTTTTGCACACATTTCACCGCGGTTCCCCCCGTCACCGCCTTCCTGAGGATTCCAATGCGCATCGTTCACTCTGCCGGCTTTCGAGCCTTCCGGTCCCATGCCTTAGCGCTTCTGCTCTGCAGCCCCTTCGTTCTTTCCGCCCAGCAGTTCCTCTCCGCTCCCGACACCTCGCAGGCGCCGGTCGAGCCCAAGGCTCTGCACAGCTTCGACCTCGACGCCATCGACAAGACCGCCGATCCCTGCACCGACTTCTACCAATTCGCCTGTGGCAACTGGCGTAAGAACAACCCCATTCCCAGCGACCAGTCCCGCTGGGGCCGCTTCAACGAGCTCTCCGAGCGCAATCGCTACCTCCTCTATGTCGATCTCAAAAAGGCTGCGGATTCTCCGTCCACGCCGCTCCAGCGTAAGTACGGTAACTTCTTCGCCGCCTGCATGAACACCGACCTCGCCGACAAGCTCGGCGACCAGCCCATCCTCCCGCTCTTCGCCCGCATTGACGCGATCAAAGACAAGAAGGACATTGCCGCCGTCGCCGCGTATCTTGACTCAAGTACCCCGACCGGCATCTTCTTCCGCTTCGGCGTCGAACAAGATCAGGTGGACTCGTCGAAACAGATCGAGGCCGTCCATCAAGGTGGCCTCACCCTCCCTGACCGCGACTACTACATCCAGGACGATCCGCATATGCAGGAGATTCGCGACAAGTATCGCGCCTACATCGTCACCGTCCTCAAACTCACCGGCGAGGCCGAGGACCAGGCGAAGACCGAAGCCGGCCAGATCATCGACATCGAAACCGCGCTCGCCAAAGGCGCCATGCCGCGCGTCAAACTCCGCGATCCCGAGAACCGCTACCACATCATGACCTTTGCCGCTCTCGGTCAGCTCGATTCGAGCTTCGACTGGTCTGCTTATTTCGCCGGCATCAATGCCCCCAAAGTCGACAGCCTGAATGTCGGCCAGCCCGACTTCTTCAAAGCGGAGAATCAGGTCATCGCCGACCAGAGCCTCGACGCCCTCAAGGCCTACCTCAAATTCCACGTCATTAATGGCGTAGCATCCTGGCTCTCCCAGCCCTATACTTACGCCAATTTCGACTTCTTCCAGAGAACCCTCAATGGCCAGGCCGAACAAACCGCTCGCTGGAAGCGCTGCACCGCCGCCACCGATCGCGCCCTCGGCGAAGCCGTCGGCCAGGACTGGGTGAAGGAAAACTTCCCGCCCCAGGCCAAACAGAACATGGAGCAACTCGTCGCCGCCCTCAAAAAAGCCCTCGCCGACGACATCCAGTCCCTTCCCTGGATGAGCGACGACACCAAAAAACAGGCCGAGGCCAAACTCGATGCCTTCCGTCAGAAAATCGGCTATCCCGACAAATGGCGCGACTACTCGAAGTTCGAGGTGACCCGCACCAACTTCATCGTCGACCTCGACCACTCCTCCGCATTCCAGTTCAACTACGAGCTGAACAAGGTCGGCAAGCCCGTCGACGAAAAAGAGTGGGGCATGACTCCTCCCACCGTCAACGCCTACTACGATCCCCCCATGAACGACATCAATTTCCCCGCCGGCATCCTGCAGCCGCCGTTCTATGAATTCAGCAAGGACCCAGCTGTCAACTTCGGCGGAATCGGCGTCGTCATCGGTCACGAGATGACCCACGGCTTCGACGATGAAGGCAGCAAGTACGACGGCCAGGGCAACGTCAAACCCTGGTGGACCGATGCCGATAACGCCGCCTTCCAGAAGCGTCTCGCCTGCGAGATCGACGAGTACGGCAGCTTTGAGCCGGTGCCCGGCGTCCATCTCAACGGCAAGCTCACCCTCGGCGAAAATACCGCCGACAATGGCGGCATTCGCATCGCCTGGCAGGCCTTGCTTGCCACCCTCGCCCAGCAGGGCAAGACCATCGACGACAAAATCGACGGCTACAGCGAAGCCCAGCGCTACTTCATCTCGTTCGCGCAAATCTGGTGCGAGAATCGCACCGAGCAGGTTTCGCGCGTCGCCGCCAAAACCGACCCCCATTCCCCCGGCATGTTCCGCGCCAACGGCGTCGTCCGCAATTTCGACGAATTCGGCAAAGCCTTTGGTTGCCATGTGGGCCAACCTATGATGCCCGACGACGCTTGCCGAGTCTGGTGACGCGCGTCTAACCATCCAGGATCCGGATCGCCGCCTCCCCCAGCGGCGGTTGGGCTCTCCGCAATCGCGGCGCAAGTGCTCCGTTCCATTTACAATGGTCCGGGATTATCCATACAGCTTGTCGCGGCCGCCTTCCCAGGTGGCCCGGCGTGAAGGAAGCGCATGAAGTTCAGGAAATTCGGCCGGATCGCTCTGGCCCTCGCTGCATCCCTTGTCATCGGATTTGGGACTCAATCCTGCAATTACGACTACACTGAGGCCTACATCATAGTCACCGGCTCCCAGTACAACCAGGTTGCGTCCTATCGGGAAGACAACGAGACCGGCGTCCTCACCGCTGCCCCCCACGATCCGCTCAGCTCCGGCGGCACCAACCCCATCCGCGCTCAGTTGCTTACCGGCGGCCGCTACGTCTATGTGCTGAATCAGGGCAAACCCACCAACGCCGCCGATGGAACCATCACCTGGACCGGCGCCAATGTCTCCCTCTTCAGCATTGGCGGCGACGGCGGCATGGCTTTCCAGCTCTCCTATCCCAGCCAGGGCTTTGGTTCCCTCCGCCTCGCACTCAGCACCGGGGGCACCTATCTCTACGTCCTCGATGAATATCAGCCCGGAACCACCCCCAGTACCACCGCCGCATCGCCCACCGTCAGCGCCGCCACTCCCTGCTACGACTCCGCCAGCGGCGTCTACCGTCCCGCCGGCGACATCACCGTGTTCAGCATCGATTCCTCCACTGGCCGCCTCTTCCTTGTCCAGAATCAGCAGCAGCAGACCGCCCTGGGCAGTCCGCTTTCCTACTTTCCCCTCGGTTGCTTCCCCATTGATTTCCACGAGGTGTCCAACTACATCTACACGGCTGAGGCCAGCGATCCTGCCACTGGCAATACCCAGGTGGTCTACGCTTACAACGCCAGCTCCACCGGCCAGCTCCTCCAGGTTCCGGGCGGCGCGCAGCCTATCACCGGTGCTCAAAGCATCAGCGTCATCGGCGCCGCTGCTTCCAGCACCTATGTCTACGTCCTCGATTCCGGCGCCAACATGATCTACACCTTCACCCAGGGTGGAAATGGCCTGCTCTCGGCCATCTCCGGCGGCGCCTATCCCAATTTCTCTGGAGCTGCCGGCATGTCTGCCCTCACCACCGACAGCGGCTCCAAGTTCCTCTACATCGCGAACACCGTGTCCCCCGGGCTCAATCAAGCCGGCAGCGTGATCTCCGCCTTCAACATCACCGGCAGCACCGGAGATCTGACCACCCTCTCCCCCGGCTACTTCGGCACCGGATCCAGTCCCGTTTGCATCTTCGAGGATCCCTCGCACCAATACCTCTACACTGCGGACGCAGGTTCCAGCACGGTCTCCGGCTCGCTGATCGATCCCAACACCGGCATCCTGACCAACCTCCGCAAAGGCTCCACGTTTGCCACCGTCGGAACTCCGACCTGGTGCCTCTACAGCTCCAATACAGACTGATGCGCGCAGGACTTTGGAACATGCAGTTCAGGCAACTTGGCACCCCGCTCCTGGCCGCCGCGTCCAGCGCGGCTCTGTCGCTGCTCATCCTCTCCTGCGGCGCCAGCAACACCATCGACTTCCTCTACGTCACCAGCAATCTCCAGAGTCCCGGCCAGATCAACGTCTACGAGGTCAACTCCGAATCCGGGGCTCTTCACCAGATCGCCGACTCCCCTTACCCCTCCGGCGGACGCAACCCCGTCTATGAGGTGGCAACTCCCAACGGCCTGAACCTCTTTGTCGCCAATCACGACGACAACACCATCGTCCTGTTCGCGATCGGCACCGACGGCAAGTTGTATCCTCTGCAGACGGTCACAACACCCGGCACCGAACCGGTCGCCATCGCCCTCAATCCCTCCGGCACCGCCCTCTACGTGCTCGATTACTATGCACCCGCCGCGCCCGGCCAGCCCTCCTTTACCGATCTGAATCCCGGCCCGGGCGCGCTCATCGTGTATCCCATCAACCCCGGTCCCTCCGGCCTCAGCTCTTTGGGCTCGCCCCTTACCGTCGGAGCCGCCAATTATTTCCCCGTGCAGTGCTTTCCCTCCAATCTCACCGTCACCCCCAACGGCGACTTTGTCTTCGTCACCAACACCAACGCCGTGGTCGTCACCACCTCGCCTCCCGTTACCGGAACCGTGCCCACCCTCCCCGCTTCCTGCCCGTCCTCCGGCACCGTCTCCGCTTTCTCGGTCGGCTCTTCCGCGCTCACGCAGGTTTCCGGCAGCCCGTTCTCAACCGGCGCTGGCTCTCAGCCCACCGGCATCCTCGCCGATCCCGGCAACGGATCGATCTACGTCACTGACAGTCTCCTCAACCAGCTCTACACGTTTTCGATTCAGTCCAGCGGCGCTCTTTCCTTGGCATCCACCGTCGGCACCGGCACCATGCCCATGGGCGGCACCATCGTCACCGGCTCCTCAGGCAAGTTCCTCTACGTAACCAATTACACCGACGGCTCCCTCAGCATTTACGCGCTCAGCTCCGGATTGCCCTCGCTCGTCACCACCAGCAACGCGGGTTCTTCAGGACCTCTCTGCGTTATCGCCGACCCCAATACCCAGCGCTTCCTCTACACCGCCGATTACATCGGCGGCACTGTCGGCGGCGCCGAGCTGAATCCGTCCACCGGAACCCTCATCACCAACCAGGGTTCCCCCTACGTTTCCTCAGGTCAGCCCACCTGCGTGGCCGCCATCACCCACCCCGGCGGCAACAAGAATGGGATTTAGGCGGCTCCCATTGAAGTTTTCCGCCCACAGTGTTTCCCCGGCTCCCGCGCCGGACTCTAGAATGGAACGAAGTTCCCGCGAGGGACGAAGGAAAAGCATGAAGTGGACGAGAATCGGTCAGGGTTTGCTGGCCGCGGCAGCGTGTCTGGGATTGGGCTTCGGCATCACCTCGTGCAGCCCCAGTGACACCATCGACTATCTCTTTGTCACCTCCAACAGCGCCGGCGCCGGCGGCAACGGCCAGGTCAGCTCCTGGCATGTCGACTCTCAGTCCGGCGCCATCAGCCAGGTCGCCGGCTCGCCTGTCTCTTCCCAGGGTGCCAACCCCGTCGCCGAAGTCGCCTCGCCCGACGGCCAGTACCTCTACGTGGCCAACCACGGCAGCAATAACATCGCGCAATTCGTCATCGGCACCGACGGCCAGCTTTCCTCTGGCCACACCTACTCCACACCCGGCTCCGAGCCCACCGCCCTTGCCATCAATAACGCCGGCACCCTGCTGTTCGTCCTCGATTACTACGGCCCCGGATTCACCGACGCCGCTCCCGGTCCCGGCGCGCTCGTCGTCTTCCCCATCAATTCCGACGGCAGCCTCGGTACTCCAGTCTCTTCCGGTGGCCAGGCGTACACCACGCTGCAGTGCTTCCCTACCGGTGTAGCCATCGCGCCCAATGGCAGCTACGCCTACGTCTCCAACACCAACTCCGTCGTCGTGACTACCGCACCGCCCAGCACCGCGACGCCGCCCCCGACGCCCTCCACCTGCCCAACTCAGGGAACGGTCTCCGGCTTCACCGTCAGTTCCTCTGGCGTCCTCACTAGCGTTTCCGGCAGCCCCTTCTCCGCGGGCACCACTCCCACCGGCATAGCCATCGATGTGACCAGCCGCTTTCTCTACACGACCGACAGCGTCCAGAACCAGCTCATCGTCTACGACATCCTCGCCGGAGGCGCTCTCCAGCCGCTGACCAACGGCCCCTTCGCCACGGGCACCTTCCCCGTCAATCTCGTGGTCGATCCCCGCGACCAATACCTCTACGTCACCAACTACAACGCCTCCACCATCAGCGCGTTCACCATCTCCCAGGCCAGTGGCCAGCCATCAGCCCTGGCGGCCAATACGTTCAATACTGGCGATCCGGGTCCCACCTGCATCCTCGTCGATCCGGCTTTCGGCCGTTACGTCTACGCCTCGCTCTCGCAGTTCAACGCTGTGGCCGCCGCCCAGCTCAATCCCAATACCGGAGCCCTCACCGGCGTCCAGAATTCTCCCTACTCGGTCACCGGGACCGCAACCTGCGTCGCCGCCGTCGCGCACGGCAACCATGCCACCCAGTACGTTTCCTCAACCGCCGGCCAGTAGCCCGCCTGGGGATCAAAGCAAAGGCCGCGGTTTGGCGGCCTTTCTCTTTCCCTAACGATTTCTCGCTAATCGTTTCTCGCTCGCTTTTGCTTCGCCTCTCGCTCGTCCCTCGCTCGGCTCACTCGCTTTTCGCTGGTTTTTTGCTCGCTGTTGGATCGCCTTTCGCTCGGTTCTTGCTAAACGCCGCTCGCTAAGAGTCCTTCGCCAAACGCTTCTTGCTAAGTGTCTCTTGCTAAATGTTCCTCGCTAAACGCCCCTCGTTCACTCCACATTCTCCAGCCTGCCCAGCATCAGCTGCTGATCATCCGTCTCGATCGCCACCGCCTGCGTTCCATCCACCACATACAGCGTGAAGCTGTTGCTTGCCGTGCGCGTTCCAGGCGTGAACCCCGCCAGGCTTCCCGTGAATACCCCGTTCCCGCTCGCCTTGAGGCTGCCGCTGACCGCGAAGTCCGCCGCGCCATTGGCATTGTCCACAAAACCGGCCACCGCATCGCTGCCGTCGCTCGCGCTCGACGTCAGCGGACCCTCCACGCCCAGCTCGCCATACACGCCGCTCGGCACATACTCCGTTCCGTTCAGACCATAAGCCCCGCTGAACGATGCCGCCGTGAACGTCGTCGCCTGCTGCTCGAAAACCTGTCCCGCAAAAATACTGTCGTTGGTGTCCGAGAGCAGCAGCCCACTCCCATCCCCGGTCAGATAGACGTGCATGGAGTAACTGGGGCTCGATCCGCTCACCAGATTCGACACCGTCATCCGCCCCGTCGCATCCACCGTCCACGCACCCAACACCGGAATCGGTTCCTGCGTCCCGCTGCCCGACAGATCGTTCCAGTTCAGCGTGCCCGTCACCGTGCCGTTCGCGCCCGATGTTAGTACCCCGGCAACGTCCAGCGGTCCATGCTCGTCGGTGCCCTGTGCGCCGAAGACATAGCTCGTCCCCACAACCGAGCCCGTGCTGAACTTTCCTGTGTTCGCGCCCTGCCCCAGCGCTGTCCCTCCCAGAACCCCCAGGAAATTCATGGCGTCCACCGCGTCCTCCGTCTCGATGAGCCGCATGTGCGTTGCGTCCACGATGTACCCCGCCAGATACACCGGCTGCAGCGATGAGCCCGTGCCCGGATACAGCTTGATCGTCACCCGACCATACGCATCCGGCGCGGATACCGTGCTCGCGCCCACCATATCCTCGCCGCTCAAACCCACCTGCCCGTCCAGAACATCCAGCTCGCTTCCGTTCCCCGAAATCCCCCCGGCGCTGTCGATGTTCACCACCCCGCCGATCCACACCGGGTCGCTGTACTCATCGCCGCCAAACAGCGACAGCGCATACCCTCCCGTTGGCGCAGCCATGCTGGTCTGCAAATCGAGCGTCCCCGTCGCCGCCATGCCGTCGATCCCCGCTACGACCCCCTGCCCCCCTGATCGCTGCGTCCCGTTTAGTGTCTCCGACCCATACGCACCGAGCTGAATCGAAATCTGCAGGTTCCCATCCGGCGTCGTCGCATAGCTGCCGCCCGTAATCGTCTCCTGCACCGTGTACGCGTAGTTGCCGCTCTCATCGGACTCGAGGTAGTTCGCCACATCCTGTTCCCCGCCGGTGATCGACCCGTTGTTCGCCACCAGCAAGCCGGTATAGAAAATCGCATTCGGCCCGGGCTGCCCAGCAATCTGGAAAACATAAGTCCCGTTTGCGAGCGTCGCCGCCGCCGCCGTGATCGCGATGCTCGTCGTCGNNCGCCGACTTCGTCGGATCCGTCGCCGACGTCACCGTCACGGTCACGTTCCCGCCCGGTGGAGTCGCCGTCGGCGCCGTATACGTCGTTAGCTGCTCGTTTCCCGTCATCGCTGGACCAAACGACCCGCACGACGGCCCTCCGCAACTCACCGCCCAGCTCACCTGCGGATTCGCCGAGACATCGTTGGTGATCCCCGCGCTCATCGAAAACTGCGCGCCCACTTGCAGCGAAGCCGGCGGCATCGCAAAGAATGAAACCGCTATCGGAATCGGCGGCACGATCGTGATCTTCCCCGATACCGACAGGCTCGTATCCGCCACCGAGGTCGCCGTCACCGTCACCGTCGTTCCCGCCGGAATCGCCGATGGAGCCGTATACGTCACCGCCCCACCTTCGGCGCTCGCGCTGAAGGTCCCGCACCCGCTCGGCGTCCCGCACGTCATCGTGTACGTCACCGCTGCGTTTCCGCTGCTGCCGGGACTGATCGGATACGTTGTCGCAGCCAACAGCGTCGCCGCCGCGCTCACCGCCATCGACGTCGGAGGCGCCGCCACCCAAATCACCGCAGTGGGATTCACCTGCGTAATTGTTTGGATTGAGTTGCCCGACCCGGCGCATCCGCTCAGACCACCCACAAGGCCCAAACCAAGGAGAAAAAGACCAGTCCTGCCGCCCAACATTGCGTGCCTCGTTCCTGACTCCCCAGCGTCGCCCATCCGGCGCCGCCGACTTCACGATGCACATGAGAGACGGCCATCCCGCCTTCGAGGACCCCCAAATTCTCACCCGGCTCGGCCCTGGCCGTGCTGATCCTCCTCAGCCGCCCACCCCAGCCCCTCGATTGGGCCTCTTCCCGGTGGCAGCGGCCTGCTCCCTCCATCGTTCCTCGTTCACGCCCATCACCAGCAGCCACAGCATCGGCAACGCCTCCCCAGCGAGGCCCACCGCTGTGTTATACGGCGCCAGACGGTGGGCCAGCGCCGGTAACAGATACAGCAGCCAGACCAATCCGGCAACGGCCATCGGCACTCCCAGAATGCGGGGCAGAAACGTCGAGCGCAGCATCAGGAAGCCGAGCACCACGCAGTAAAATCCGTGGAAAACCATGCCGAGGTTCACCCCCCGCGTTTGCAGTTGCAGTGCCTCACAGAGAAGCCCCGCGAGGCCGAAGAACACAAATACCCACGAGAGCCTCTTCTTCACCACCCGAAAAATGCCATACAGCAGCAGCACCACGGCGATGTAGCACGACACCGGTACCACTACCGCCGCGAAAAAACCCAGCCGACCGTGAAAAATAAACTCAGCGAACACCGCCGTCACGACGCTGACCAGATAAAACGCCCCTGCGATCCTGGCCTGCAAACGCGGCGACATCTCTCCCTTCGTTTCCGTCATCTCCTCATCTCGGCTGCTCATAGTCCCTTCTCCCTTCGAAATTCTCGCACCACCTCTGCAGGATCGCGATGATCGCCATCCACCCCCTCGTTCATCGCCCGCATTTCCTTCGCGCTGATCTCCCCCGCCAGAACCGCCAGCGCATTCGCGATCTGCGGCCACCGCTGCAGCGCCTCCGCCCGAATCAGTGGCACCGCCTGATACGGCGGAAAGTAGTGTTTGTCGTCCGCGAGCGCCGTCAGCCCCAGCGCCTCAATGGGCCCATCCGTCGAATTCGCCGCGATCATGTCCACCTGATGCGCATCGAGCGCCCGGTACAGCAGCCCCAGGTCCATCGTCCGCGGCGGCCCGTCGAATTTTAATCCATAGGCCACGCTTAACCCCGGCAGCCCATCCGGCCGCTGTTCGAATTCATACCCCACGCCCAAACGCCACTGCGGCGTGTATCGCGCCGCTTCGCTCAGCGTCGTCAAATGCAGCCGTCGCGCATCGTCCCCGCGTATCACCATGGCAAACGTATTCTCAAATCCCAGCGACGGCCCCACCACAATGTGATACTTCGACTGATACAAATTCCGAACAGTCGTCCACACCCGCATTGGATCCCGATCCACCGGCTGCTTCAGGATCGCTGTCAGCGCCGTCCCCGTGTACTCCACATAGCCGTCGATCCGCCCCGCTACCATCGCCTGCTGGCAAATGTAACTGCCGGCAAGATAAAACCGACGCTCCACCTTCAGGTTCGTCTTCACTTCGATCTCCTGCGCCAGCAGTTCCCCCAGCACCACCTGCTCCGTGAAATTCTTTGCCCCAATCACCGGCCGATCCGGTCGCGGCGGTGAACATCCCGCCAGCAGCGCGCAAAAAGTCACCGCAACAGTGACAAATACTCGCTTCATGCGGCCGTCCCCGGACCCGGCACGCGAAACCACCGCTCCATTAGCCCTAGTGCCCCATCGCACCCCAGCGCCAGCAGCGCCGCCGGAATCGCCCCGGCCAGCACCAGCCGATTATCCACCGACGCCACGCCTCGAAAAATCAGCTCTCCCAATCCTCCTGCGCCCACCGCCGCTGCAATCGTCGCAATCCCCACGCATGTCACCGTCGCCGTCCGCAGTCCCGCCAAAATAAACGATGCCGCCAGCGGCAGCTCCACCTTGAAAAATCGCTGTCCATCCGTCAGCCCCAGCGCCCGCGCTACTTCGATCAGCGACCGATCGATCCCCTGAATTCCAGCATAGGTGTTCCTCAAAATGGGTAGCAGCGCGTACGCCGTCAGCGCAATAATCGCCACTCGCGCCGCGCGCTCACCTAGCCATGGCAGCGGCAGCAAAAATCCAAACATCGCCAGCGACGGAATCGTCTGCAGCACGTTCGCTACGCCAATCACCGGCTTCGCCCATCGGGGCGACCGCGTCAGCCAAACGCCCACCGGCACAGCAATCGCCGTCGCAAACAGCATCGCCGCTCCGGTCAGCCACAAATGCTCCACTGTTAGCGTCGCAATCTCTCCGCCGTATTGCGCCAGAAATCCGCTCATGCGCGCTTCTCCTCCGCAGCGCTCTCTTCGCCGCGATGAAACGCCTGCACATACTCCGAAACCTCCGCCTGCTGCGAGCGCAAAAACTCCTCAGGCCCCAGGTTCGCCACCAGCTTGCCGGCGCTCAGCAGCACGATCCGATCCCCCAGATACAGCGCCTCATCCAGATCGTGCGTCACCAGCAGCACTGTCTTCTTCAGCCGCGCCATCAGCCCGCGCATCATGTCCTGCATCTCCGCACGTGTCAGCGGATCGAGTGCCCCAAACGGCTCATCCATCAGCAGCACACTGGGCTCTGCCGCAAGCGCCCGCGCCAGCCCCACCCGCTGCCGCTGCCCACCCGACAGCTGATGTGGATACCGTCCGGCAAACTGTTCCGGTTCCAGTCCCACCGCCCCCAGCAGCGCATGGCTCCGCCGCACCCGCTCTTCGCGCGGCCGCCCCTCCGCCTCCAGCACCAGCGCCACATCGCGCTCCGCCGTCATGTGCGGGAACAGCCCCGTCTCCTGGATCACGTACCCAATGCTCCGCCGCAATGCGATCAAGTCCGCCTCGCGCGCGCTCCTGCCCGCCACCAGCACCTCGCCGCTCGTCGGCTCCACCATCCGGTTCACCGTGCGCAGCAGCGTCGTCTTGCCTGATCCGCTCCGCCCCAGCACCACGGTCGTCGTGCCCTCTTCCACCGCGAGCGAGATTCCGTCCAGCAGCAGCCGTCCCTCGGCCGTCGCAAAGCACACGTTACGAAACTCGATTGCCGCGCTCATCGCCCCCCTCAGTGTAGGGGCGAAACGGGCCGAACGCGTCGCGCATAACTAGGTATACGTCCCGGCGATCAAAAGAAAAGCCTCGCATCACGCGAGGCTCCTGTTTCAGAAACCACACAGCTACCGGCTACAGGCCACCGGCTACGGGCTGTCTTTTCACTTGCCGACCACAATCACCTCGAAGCTCCCCGGCACAATCGTCGGCCTCGGCCTCGGATTGTCCGGGGTCGCCGCTGGCCGCGGTCCAAATTCCGCCGTCACCAGGTACAAATGCGATCCATCGGGATCCATGGCCATCGTCCGCGCCCCGCGCTTCGTCGGCAGATCCTCGACCACCGTGTAGTGATCGGGATCGTCCTCGTGGACCACCGTCAGCGTCCCGCTCCCACCGTTGGAACTGAAGGCAAACTGATCTCCCGCGGAGAACCGCGCCGCGTCCGGACCATCCCCAATCGCCGGCGTTGCGATCACCTTGCCGCTCTCCGCATCCATCACCGCCATCTTTCCGCCATCGCACACCGCGAACAGCCGGTGGTGCACCCGGTCGATCGCCAGCCCCGACGGGCTCTCGCACGGAGCAGTCGGCCATGTCGCAGTCACCGTATGCGTCCTCGCATCGATGCTCACAATCTCACTCTTGTCCTCGATGTTGTCGTACACAAACCCGTTCCCATCCGCGACCGGAAACTCCGGCTTGCCCGGCAACGCCACCGTCGCCACCACTGCATTCGACGCAGTGTCGATCACCGTTGCGTCGTGGCTGCGCCCGTTGAACGCCCACACCGTCTTGGTCACCGGCTCAAACACCGCGCCATCCGGACCCGTTCCCGCCGCAATCGTCTTCTCGATCGTGTTCGTCTGCCGGTTGAACTCCGCCACCTGGTTCGCGCCGCCATCGGTGATGTACCCATGCGCGCCATCCGACGAGAACACCACACCATGCGTCCCGTGCAGTCCCGTGATATCGGCCACCTGCTTGCCGGCGCTGGTATCCACCACAATCACATGATTGCCGCGTGTTACATACAGCAGCTTCGACTGCGGATCGACAGCCATATAATCCCACCCGCCGTCGCCGCCAATCTTCCACTCCTGCACAACGTGAAATGGGCCGGCCGGCGCACTCTGTCCCCGCGCCGTCCCGCTCATCGCAACCACGCAAACCGCTGCAGCGAACCACGCCGCTCCCCGGAAATTTCTCATGATGGACTTTCCCTCCCGCCTGACCAGCAAGCCCAGCCAGACTACTCCGGATTCCTGAATCTTCGCTGAAGACCACAGGCCCGGATCACTGCTCACTGAAATACCCTGTGCCCGGACCTTTTGCTCTCGCCCGCGCATCGAATCCCTGGGTTAAGCTGACAAGTTAAGCTGACAAGTTAAGCTGACAGTTGAACCTCAAAGAATGCACCTTCAGCCTCAATTGATCCAGCAGCTTGCGTCCCCGGTTGCGGCGTATCTCGTCTCCCCCACCACTGCGGCCGAGGAGGCCCTCAACTCCACCTACGTCAAGTTCTCCCTCCTTGCCCTCAGCTCCATCTTTTTCCTCGTCGATCCCTTCGCCGCCATCCCCTCCTTCATCGCCATCACCTCCGGCGTCGAACCCGACCGTCGCCGCCGCATGGCGCGCAAAGCCGCCCTGACTTGCTTCATCGTCCTCATCTCCTTTGCCCTCGCCGGCCAGTTCATCTTTTCGCTCTTCGGCATCAAGCTCCCCGCCTTCGAGATCGCCGGCGGCCTCATCCTGATGCTCATCGGCATCGACATGATCGAGGCTCGCCGTTCCCCCACCCAGGAATCCCAGGACGAAACCGAGGAAGCCGCCGCGAAAGAAGACGCTGGAATCGTCCCTCTTGGAATCCCGATGCTCGCCGGTCCCGGCGCCATCTCCAGCGTCATGGTGCTCGTCGGCCAGGCTCCCAACCACTGGCAGATGCTGGCCATCCTCGGCTCCATCACCATCACCGCTCTCGTCAGCTATTTCGTCCTCGCCGGCGCCGATCGCATCCGCGTCTTCCTCGGCGAAACCGGCATCCGCGTCCTCGTGCGCATCATGGGACTCCTCCTCGTCGCCCTCGCTATGCAATTCTTCGTCAACGGCCTCACCGACCTCGGCCTAATCCACCGCCATTGAATTTCAACAGCTTCGCCCCGTTTTCAACAGCTTGCGCCCATCCTGCCCCTCACGTACCATCGATCAAGTCGCTTTCCGCGCGTCGGTTTGCGATTCGTAGTCGGTCATGGTAAAGTAGAAAAGATTGATAGCAGTGGCAGGGCTTCGCGGACGGGTTCTCGTGATCCGGTTGTGAAGGAGAGCGAAGCGGATCTGTTCGACACTCGGTGCGCCAGGGGCGCACGGTAAGCCAGACAGAACAATCCATTGCAAGCGGAGTCGAGGGTTTTGCATGCCTCGAAAACTCCTCATGGGCGGTCAGCCGCCCCCGCGAGTTGTGCTCGCGGAATGGTCTTTCAAAAGTTTGGCGCTTTCCGGGTTTTCCTTCCATACAGAGGGCCTCGGTAACACGCGGACGGCACGGTGGGTGTCAGGCAAGTTAATCGCTTGACCTTGACAGGTGCCATCGAGATTGGATAATCTCGAAAAGTTCGCGCAAAAATAAGGCGCAACAAGTTCGAGGACTCGCAACCGATTGAAAAATCAGTTGCGGCCTTGATCCAAAGCGGTCCGCTCAGGCGGTCAACCGTTCAGGATCTTTGACAATCAGGTAGAACATGCCAGTCGTGAGAATGCGGAAAGATCTGGTTTGATCATTCTCACAATGTAGTGCTTCGCTGCGTTTTCGAGCGCAGGCGAAGCCGGATTTCCTTCCCGAGACCTCCGTCGACGGTTGGGAATCCTCAGGTTTCAAACGAGAGTTTG
>PMAD01000313.1 GCA_003152415.1 Acidobacterium sp. | reverse complement strand
GCGGTGCTGCCGATCCTGCACCTGAATGGCTATAAGATCAGCAATCCAACCGTACTCGCCCGCATCGAGCATCATGAACTGGATCAATTCCTGAGGGGCTGTGGCTGGACGCCTTACTTTGTGGAAGGGGATGAGCCGGAGGAGATGCACGAACTCATGGCTGCCACCCTCGACACTGCCATCGAGGACATCCATCGGATTCAAAGTAATGCACGCAGTAACGATGATACGACTCGGCCGCGCTGGCCAATGATCGTCCTGAAGTCGCCCAAGGGCTGGACGGGACCGAAGGTCGTCGACGGCTTGCAGATCGAGGGGACATTTCGAGCCCACCAGGTGCCGCTTCTGGTCGATACCGAGCATCCCGATCACGTCAAGCTCCTTGAAAACTGGATGAAGAGCTACAAACCCGAGGAATTGTTCGACGAGAATGGGAGACTCATCCAGGAACTGGCTGAGTTGGCTCCGCAGGGCATCCGCCGCATGGGCGCCAATCCACACGCTAACGGCGGTATTCTTCTGCACGATCTGCACATGCCCGACTTCCACGACCACGCGGTCAAGGTGACCTCGCCGGGTGCAGTGCAGGTAGAAGACACGCTCGTGCTGGGTTCCTTCCTGCGCGATGTTGCCAGGTTGAATCAGGACAAGCGCAACTTCCGTGTCTTCGGCCCGGATGAAACCGTCTCGAATCTGCTTCAGGCAGTCTTCGAGGTAACCAATCGCCAGTGGGATGCGCGCGAATTCGGCAACGATGAGTTCCTCGCGCCGGCCGGCCGCGTTCTGGATTCGATGTTGAGTGAAAACCAGTGCGAGGGTTGGCTGGAAGGGTATCTCCTGACCGGAAGGCACGGACTGTTCAACAGCTATGAAGCCTTCATTCGCATCATCGACTCGATGTTCAGCCAGCATGCGAAGTGGCTGAAGGTATGCCGTGAACTTCCGTGGCGACGCGATATCTCTTCGCTGAACTATCTGCTGGCCTCCCATGTCTGGCAGCAGGACCACAACGGTTTCACCCACCAGGATCCCGGCTTCCTCGACCACGTCATCAATAAGAAGGCCGATATCGTGCGCTGTTACCTTCCGGCGGACGCCAACTGTCTTTTATCCGTTTTCGATCACTGCCTGCGCAGTAGGAATTACGTCAACGTAGTGGTCGCGGGAAAGCACGCCCTTCCCCAATGGTTGACGATGGATCAGGCGGTCGTGCATTGCACGGAAGGTGTCGGGATCTGGCAATGGGCCAGCAATGACCAGGACAGCGAGCCCGACGTAGTGATGGCCTGCTGCGGAGACACGCCCACCCTGGAGATTCTTGCTGCCGTCTCCGTCCTTCGCGAACATCTGCCCGAACTGAAAATGCGTGTGGTCAATGTCGTCGATCTGATGAAGCTGCAGCCCAGCACAGAGCATCCCCACGGGTTGACTGAGCTGGATTACGATTCGCTCTTTACAAAGGACAAACACATCATCTTTGGATTTCACGGGTATCCATGGCTCATCCATCGGCTGACCTATGCCCGCACTAACCGCAATCTGCACGTGCGTGGCTACAAGGAAGAGGGCACGATCACGACCCCCTTCGACATGAGGGTGCAGAACGACCTGGACCGCTTCCACCTGGTACAGGACGTGGTGGATCGGGTACCGAATCTCGGTTCCAGGGGAGCCTATCTGAAGCAGCAGATGCAGGACAAACTGATCGAACACAAACACTACATCGACGCTCACGGCCAGGACATGCCCGAGATCCTGAACTGGAAATGGAGCCGCGCCCAATGAATACGCAGACAGTCGCGGAAACAGCGGCGAAGATAGTAGCTGACGGCAAGGGACTGCTGGCGATCGATGAAAGCACTGCAACCTGTAACAAACGATTTGCCATCCGATGATGCGCCGCCAGATGTATTCGATTGACCAGCGCGCCGGATTGCAGGATGAAACACTAAAGCTTGTAAGGAAGAGCCCCATAGATTCGCCCAAACTCTGAGGCTTCCACCCGCTGGATAACGGCTCATTTCTTTCGGCAGATGTATCGGCTTTTCGGTTTTATCTGTCAGACAGTAATTTCTTCCAGCCGGATTGAGTTGGGGGGCGCGGTTGGCAGGTCGGGCATAGAGTGCGCCGACACTTCAGGCCGGATCAGTGAGTTCGAGTTGTGCAGTATTGCGTAACAACATCGGGAGGTGTCTATGTACCACTTTTACTGGTTCGGGATGCATGCATATTGGTGGATTTTCTGGGTCATCCTGTGGATGTTGTTCTTCTCATTCATGATCCCTGTAAGGCGAAGCAACTGGACTACCTACCGGGACTTGCAAACGCCTCTGCAACTCCTGCAAAGGCGGTATGCCGCGGGTGAGGTCACAAGCGCGGAATACGAGGAACGCCGAGGTAAGCTTCTGCGGGATGCGAAGGCGGTATAAGCCTGGTCAACGCCCATCTTGTCGATTCGTCGGCGTTGAAGCATCGGTTGGCGCGACCAAAGTTCCCTGTGTCCGCGCCAGCCTCATCCATGATGTGTTCTCCATTCGCCTAAGCATCCCAGAGGAAAAAGGATATCTTCTGTGGGAGGGGAAGCAATCATTGGAGGGGTGCTCGTCTGGGAGTTCGTCCAGACTTTTCCGGCTGCTCACTTCGGCAACCGCCGAATGTCATTGGCGGAGCACGCGGAAGTATGAGCGCTCGAACAACCGAACAGGGTCGAAAGGAAAACCACATGGAACTGGGCATGATCGGACTGGGCAGGATGGGATCCAATATGGTGCTGCGTCTTCAGCGCGCCGGCCACCATTGTGTTGTTTACGACACCACGCGGGAAGCCGTGCAGGCACTTAGTAAGGAGGGCGCAGTCGGCGCGACCTCGCTCGAAGACTTCGCAAATAAATTGAAGAAGCCTCGCGCCATCTGGATGATGCTGCCCGCCGCCGTCGTCGATCTGACGCTGAAGACCCTCGTCCCGCTCCTCGAACGCGACGATGTAATCATCGACGGTGGCAATTCTTACTATCACGATGATATCCGCCGCGCTGCCGACCTGAAGCCGAAGGGTATTCACTATGTCGACGTGGGGACCAGCGGCGGAGTCTGGGGTTCAGCGCGCGGCTACTGCCTGATGATCGGCGGCGATGGCACCGTCGTTCGGCGCCTTGAACCCATCTTCTCTGCCCTCGCTCCAGGCATCGAGGAGGCACCACGCACGCCGGGCCGCGAAAAGGTGGGAGGCACCGCAGAACACGGTTACCTCCACTGCGGCCCCAGCGGCGCAGGCCACTTTGTCAAAATGGTTCACAACGGGATCGAGTACGGCATGATGGCCTCTTATGCGGAAGGCCTGAATATTCTGCACCACGCCAACGCAGGCAAGCAAAAGAGCGCCGTCGATGCCGAGACTACGCCCTTACGCGATCCCGAACACTACAAATATGACCTGAACCTGGCCGACGTTGCCGAGGTCTGGCGCCGGGGCAGCGTTATCGCATCGTGGCTCCTGGATCTGGCTGCCACGTCGCTGCTCGCGAGTCCCGACCTCGCGAAGTTTGCCGGCCGCGTGTCAGACTCCGGGGAAGGGCGCTGGACGATCAGAGCGGCCATCGACGAATCTGTTCCGGCGCCTGTGCTCAGCGCCGCGCTCTATGAGCGATTCAGCTCCCGCGGCGACGACGACTTTGCCGACAAACTGCTGTCTGCTTTGCGCTACGAATTCGGCGGCCATAAGGAAAAGGCCGCCTCCGGGAAAGTTGCCGCCTGATGGCATCTTCCCATTCAGACGCGCTGGTGCTCTTCGGCGTGACGGGCGATCTGGCCCACAAGATGATCTTCCCGGCGCTGTACGCCATGGTGAAACGAGGCACTCTCACCACGCCGGTCATCGGCGTCGCCTTCCCGAAGTGGAGCCTCGATCGTCTGCACAAGCGCGTGACGGACAGCATAGAGCGATCGGGGGGAATCGATAACAAACGCGCCCTCCAGTCTCTTTTGTCGCTGTTCAGGTATGTTAGTGGCGATTACAAAGATTCGAACACCTTCGCGGCGATTAAGAAAGAACTGGGCAGCGCCAGACGTCCAGCACACTATCTCGCTATCCCACCCTCGCTCTTCGAAACAGTGATCAAGGGACTTGGCGAAGCAGGCCTGGCCGAGCACGCCCGCGTCATCGTCGAAAAGCCCTTCGGCCGCGACTTGGCCTCCGCACGGGAGCTCAACCGGGTTGCCCGCTCAGTGTTCCCGGAAGACTCCATCTTCCGGATCGATCACTTCCTCGGAAAGGAAGCGATCATGAATATCCTTTATTTCCGCTTCGCCAATTCGTTCCTGGAGCCGATCTGGAACCGCAATTATGTCGCAAGCGTCCAGGTCACCCTATCCGAAACCTTCGGCGTGAAGGGCCGCGGCGCGTTTTACGAAACCGCCGGCTGTCTGCGCGATGTCATTCAGAACCACCTCTTCCAGATCGTCGCNNATGCGCCCTCTGAAGCCCAACGACGTGGTCCGTGGTCAGTACGATGGCTACCGGCAGGAGAAAGACGTGGCGAAAAACTCCGGCGTCGCAACCTTCTGCGCCTTGCGTCTTTTTATTGACTCATGGCGCTGGGAGGGAGTGCCCTGGTACCTGCGTTCCGGTAAGTATCTGTCTGAAACCGCAACCGAGGTCGTGGTGGAGCTGAAGCCCTCGCCGCAGAGGCTCTTCGCCGATTCATCGCCGGCGACCGGCCCATCCAATTATCTACGCTTTCGGCTGTCGCCCGACTCGGCCATCGCCCTCGCCGCTCGCGTGAAGATCGCCGGGAAGGATTTCATCGGAGAACAACGAGAGCTCTACCTCTGCGAAGAACAGCCGGGTGAGGAAGCTCCTTATGAGCGGCTCCTGGGCGACGCCATGATTGGCGATGGAGCGCTCTTCACGCGTGAGAATGCGGTTGAAGCCGCCTGGGCAGTCGTTAATCCCGTCCTGAAGAATCACCACCGGGTTCATCCTTACAAGCGCCGAAGCTGGGGGCCGAAACAGGCTGACGCGATCCTTGCTCCAGGCGGTAGCTGGCACAATCCCCACCCGCAGGAGACGCTCGGATAACACGCTGTTGCAACCGCGCAGCGCTCATCGACCGTAGCCCAACACACCAACACTCAAACGCCTAATCCGTGAGCGATCCGGGAGGAAAAGAATGAAAGCTACGCAAAAGCTCCATGAAATGGGTCAAAGCCTTTGGCTCGACAACATCACCCGCGGACTACTGGTGAAAGACACGCTCCGCCGCTACATCCAGGAGTTCTCAATCACCGGCCTCACGTCGAACCCAACCATCTTCGATCACGCGCTCAGAAACAGCCGCGAATACGACCACGCTATCCACCAGAAATTGCAGGAAGGCAAGTCGGGTGAGGCGCTCTTCTTCGAGCTGGCGATCGAGGATCTCCGCCAGGCTGCCGATCTCTTTCGTCCGATTTACGATCGGACGAACGGCGTGGACGGCTGGGTCTCTCTGGAGGTATCGCCTTTGCTCGCCCACGACACCTCAGCCACCCTCGCCGCAGCCAGGGATCTCCATGCTCGCGCCGGGCGGCCTAACCTGTTCATCAAGATACCCGGCACGAAGGAGGGCCTGCCCGCCATTGAAGAGGCTATCTTCGCGGGTGTGCCAGTCAACGTAACACTCCTGTTCTCGTCCGCGCAGTATGTCGCGGCCGCCGAGGCATATCTGCGCGGCATCGAGCGCCGTGTCGTAGCCGGACTGAATCCCGATGTTGGCTCTGTTGCCTCACTCTTCGTCAGTCGCTGGGATGTAGCGGTAGCAGACACGGTTCCTTCGGAGTTGCGGAACCAACTGGGCATC
Organism: Acidobacterium sp.; assembly: GCA_003152415.1. GTDB lineage: Bacteria > Acidobacteriota > Terriglobia > Terriglobales > Acidobacteriaceae > Palsa-343. The sequence goes on along the minus strand of PMAD01000313.1, from coordinate 13,896 downwards.
GCCATTGCGAGAGAGACGTATGAGAGCTATTGCACTTTGCTCGACTCGCCACGCTCCCAGCGCATCCTGAATGCGGGCGCTCGTGCCCAGCGACTGCTCTTCGCCAGCACCGGAACGAAGGACCCTCAAGCCTCCGACACGCTGTACGTCCAGGCCCTGGCCGCACCCTTCACCGTGAACACGATGCCTGAGGCGACATTGAAAGCGCTCGCCGATCACGGGACTGTCAGTGAGACGCTGCATCCTCATGCGGAAGATGAGTTGGCCAAGTTCGCCGGGGCAGGGATTGACACCAGGGGCATGGGTCTCAGACTCCAGAACGAGGGAGCCGCATCGTTTATCAAATCCTGGAAAGAACTATTGCAGTGCATCGCAGACAAAGCCGAGAAGCTCAAGGCTGCTTGACCCTTGCTCCGGACGCCTGCCGCCACCGATCAAATAAGTTGCTGAATCACTTTCAACACGCGTCACTGGGCTCAATGCCGCGATTTCTTTCTGGCCGCATTCAACTGCGAACAGTATTCGGCTGGGACCGGAGATTTTCCTGAAGCCTAAGTCACCACGTCATGAGCATGGCCTTACACCGAGGGTCTTCCACCTCAATCTCCAGGCGACTGCACCGAGGATCGTCCACCTCAATCTCTACACCACGGAGCAGGCTCCTGCACCTTGGGTCTTCGATCTGAATCGTCACTCCACGGAGCAAGCTGCCACACCGAGGGTCCTCCGTCTTGGCAGCCGCGATCTTGCACCGATGATCTTCCATCTCANNGCCGATGTCACCCGTCAGCAGAGCGATAGACGCAGCTGGGGATTCCACCGGTCATATTCAACGTTCGTTGCGGTATTCGAGAGGCACATTGTCTTCCTCAGGGAAGGCACCTCCGGTGCAAGGAATCGCAAGCAGCGGGGCGAGATGTGTGAGTCACGCGATCATGCGCCCCTATACTTGCCAGCGATACCAGCATGGCACGCGCATTAACAACGAACTGTTCTGTTTTGCTCACTTGTCGAAGTTATTTCCGCCTATACTCAGGAGGTTGTCGTGAGTTTTCCGTACTCGCCTTCAGCCATTCATGCCTAGCTTCAGACGAGCAAATTCAGGTAAGCAACAGGAAGACTGGAGCCTCTATGAGCCTCAATACAAAATCGGATGTTAAGAGTCAGATCTTCACAGGAAGCGCGCAGTCGCTTTCCTCCCCGATCCGGCCGGATACTGTAGCCGAGGCGGAGAGTGGAGCTTCCGGTAAGCAGGCAGATGTGGAGGAGAATCCGAAAACTCCTCTCCGTCTGATTGGCCCTGAACCGGTAGCCGATGCCCAGGTGGGCGGCTCCGTGGGCGTGCCGGCGGATGAACCATGGCACCCAAGGAAGCTTTGAACCGGCCCGCGATGTCGTGCTGTGAGCCAGATTGAAGGCAGGTTCAGCGCCGCGGAGCTGGGGCAGATACGTGGTCTCGAGGTATCCGGGCTTCCGGACTGCCAGAGCAACTCTTCACCTCTGGCACATCCGGGAGCGGGCTTCGCTCGGTGTGGGTGACGAGTTGTCAATCTGACAGCTACCAGTGCCACGCGGGGGACGAGCGGCTGGCGGGACGGACTTCATCCGGATCGCGTGAACGAAAACCAGGCAGCGGAATCCGCCCTTTCGGATTTCAGCCGGTTGAGCTGCTTCGAACCAGCGTCAGCTCCCCCTTCACGCTGTGGAGCGTTCTATGTCACTTGGATCCTCCGGAAAGGAACCTACGTTGAGCGCACATGAGTTTTCCGTGATTTCAGGCCGCAATCTCGCATTGCCGAGTGCAGCGCGTCCTCGTGTGTTCGAAACAAAATCGATGGCAATGTTTGGGGCAACCGCTCCGCCGATTCCAGGGGTGGCGATGATCGGCAACCACGTTCCTCGACAATGTGGTATTGCCACATTCACGACTGACTTGTGCAATGCAATTGTTGCTGCGTACGGGGACGCCGGTGTTTTTGTTGTAGCCGTGAACGATCCGCATTCTCATTACAGCTATCCGGCGCGAGTGAGGTTCGAACTAACCGAGGCCGATCTCTCTTCCTATCGGGCAGCAGCCGAGTTTATCAATTCCAGCGGCGTCGATGTCGTTTCTCTGCAGCACGAGTACGGAATCTTTGGTGGCAGGTCCGGCAGCCATATCCTGCATCTTCTCGGCCACCTCAACATACCGGTTGTCACAACCTTGCATACGGTTCTTCGCGAGCCAAATGTTGACCAGCTCGTCGTGATGCAGGAAATTGCCGCCCGCTCCGACCGCCTGATTGTCATGAGCCAGCACTCTTCCCGTTTTCTGCAGGATGTATTCCGCGTTCCTAAGGAAAAGATCGAAATGATTCCTCATGGCATTCCCAATCTGCCCTTCGAGGAACCAGCGTTCTTCAGGAAGCTGTCTCCGACCGAAGGAACGACGGTATTGCTTACGTGCGGGCTCCTGTCTCCCAACAAAGGCCTTGAAAATGTAATCCGCGCGCTGCCACAGATCCTTTCTCGGCACAGCGACGTTGTATACATCATCGCCGGCGCAACCCACCCACATGTTCGGCTGGTCGAAGGCGATCGGTATCTGCTCCAGCTACAGGCCCTCGCGAGAGAGTTAGGCGTGGAGAAGCACGTGATCTTTCAGAATCGCTTCCTCAGTCCTCAGGAGATGGCGTCGTTGGTCTGCTCAGCCTCCGTTTACGTCACACCTTACCGTTACGAGGCGCAGGCGGTATCGGGAACGCTTGCCTATGCTCTGGGCGCCGGGAAAGCGATTATTTCGACGCCATACTGGCACGCTGCCGAACTTCTGAACAATGGACGCGGCACCCTGGTTCCTTTTGAGGATCCAGGCGCGATCGCCCGTGCGGCAATCGAACTACTGGACAACCATGCTGCGCGCCATTCGATGTGCAAACGTGCTTACCTCCATTCAAGGCCCATGGTGTGGAACCAGGTGGCCCATTCCTACATGCGTACGTTCATTCGGGCTTGCTCGTATCGAACGCAACCTGCACGCACCGAGATTCCCCTCCAGAATGTTGAGAGGGCTGCTGCAGATCGGCGTAGCCGCTCCCTGCCGGCGCTCTCCAGCGTTCCTTCCCTCGGAAGTGAATTATGAAGGCGATGCTGATTTACGCCAAATTTCCCGACACCCTTGCTGCCGGACGCCCGCTTCCATGATGAAGGAGTGGAATGATGAAGATATTGCTTGGAGTTGACGATTCGCGGTTCTCTGCTGATTTGGTCCGGGCCGTTGTTAATCAGTTTCTCCCGAAAGATACCGAGGTCCGGGTCCTGCATGTTCTGCAGCCGGTTGCTCTCTCGGCGCCTCCGGAAATGGCTGCCGGATATGTCCCCGAGTTGGAGAGCGAAGAAAAGCCCGCCCATGATCTCGTCGAGCGGGTCGCGAAGGAGCTGCGCAGCGCGGAATTCACGACAGACACTGCCGTCGAGACGGGCGATGTTCGAGAGAGCATCATTGACGCCGCCGCGGCGTGGCACGCCGACCTGATCGTCGTCGGTTCTCACGGGCAGAGTGGACTCAGGCGATTCCTGCTGCAGTGTAGCCGAATTCGTCGCTCGCCATGCCGGATGCTCCGTAGAAATCGTTCGCGCGCCTGTGAGCATCAACAGTTAAGCTTGGGCATTTTGCACCGAAGCTGTCGCCGGCAGGAGAGAAATGCGTCACAAACTGCTGTACCGATCACGGCGTGAATCTACATCACAGCCGGTAAAGTCTTTGGGCTCGCTCCAACAGGTACAGGCCTACCGGCCGCCGCGTATGCCCACGACGATATAAATCAGAGCGCTTCCTGCTTCAGTGAGATCACCAATACCTATGGCGACTACTTCCGTTTCTTCTCCTGGAACGACTTTTACCTGTCCAATGCACCCTAGGGTGCAGGCGGAAAAACCAGGTTCCTGTCCGAAGTGCGGGATGGCTCTTGAACCGGTTGATATCTCCTCTGTGACTGACCGTACCGAGTTCACATGCCCCATGCATCCGGAGGTCGTCCGCGATCAGCCGGGCAATTGTCCCATTTGCGGCATGGCACTCGAACCCCGCGACGTATCGGTCGACTCCGCGAATCCTGAACTAGCCAACATGACAAGACGCTTTTGGGTTGCCGTGGCCCTTACGGTTCCCCTGCTCGCCGTCATGCTCTCAGATGTTCTGCCTGGCCNNCCGCTTATCTATATAGTGTTGCTGCCGTCGTTGCGCCAGGAATCTTCCCCCGGACGTTTCGCGATATCTCCGGCAATCTTTCCCTCTACTTTGAAGCAGCCGCCGTGATCACCGCGCTGGTGCTGCTCGGTCAGGTGCTGGAGTTGAAGGCTCGCAGCCAGACAAGCAGCGCGATCAAGGCACTGCTTGGGCTCGCGCCGAAGACGGCACGCCGTATTTCCCAGGATGGAAAGGAAGCGGATGTGGCACTGAGCGAGGTTCAGGTGGGAGACCGTATCCGTGTTCGTCCGGGGGAAAGGATCCCGACGGACGGATCTGTGATCGAAGGACGGAGCAGCGTCGACGAGTCGATGGTGAGCGGCGAGCCAATCCCCGTTGAGAAAGCGGCTGGCGCAAAAGTAGTCGGCGGCACGATCAACGGAACCGGAAGTTTTGTCATGAAGGCGGAACGGGTAGGAGCCGATACGCTTCTGGCGCAGATCGTGAAGATGGTGAGCGAGGCGCAACGAACACGAGCTCCCATCCAGCGGCTTGCCGACAGGGTCGCGAAGTTCTTCGTCCCTGCAGTCCTGGTTTCTTCGGTTATCACGTTTGCTGTGTGGGCCATCTTTGGGCCCCGGCCTCACTATGCTCATGCACTGGTGAACGCGGTGGCGGTGCTCATCATCGCCTGCCCATGTGCTTTAGGGCTCGCGACGCCGATGTCCATCATGGTCGGCACAGGCCGAGGGGCCAGCGAGGGGATCCTCATCCGAAACGCTGAATCCCTGGAGATTTTCGAGAAGGTGGACACTCTTGTCGTCGACAAGACTGGCACACTCACCGAGGGCAAACCGCGCCTGACGCAGGTCGTCCCGGCAGAAGGTTTCGACGAGACCTACCTCCTGCAGCTAGTTGCCAGCCTTGAGAAGGCAAGCGAGCATCCGCTTGCTGCGGCCATCATAGCCGGAGCCAGAGAGAAGAACATTGAGTTAGTTCCGGTTGCCGAGTTTCAATCGATTACCGGGAAAGGGGTCACTGGAATCCTGCAGGGCAAGCGGATTGGTGTTGGAAACGCCGCTCTCATCGAGGATCTCGGTGCATCTTCTCAAGCTCTGCAGGCACCGGCAGAAGGCCTTCGCAAGGAAGGCCAAACCGTCATGTTCGTGACATCCGATGGGCGCTTTGCGGGCCTGATCGCGGTCGCCGACCCTATCAAGGGGTCGACCGTCCAGGCGATCCAGCAATTGAAGCAGGCCGGTATCAGGGTCGTCATGGTCACGGGCGACAATCACACAACTGCCGCTGCGGTGGCTCAAAAGCTGGGCATTGACTTTGAAGCCGACGTGTTGCCGGAAAAGAAGGCTGACGTGGTGAAGAATCTCCAGTCACAAGGGGCCGTGGTGGCGATGGCCGGGGACGGAGTGAACGATGCGCCTGCGCTGGCGCAGGCACAAGTTGGAATCGCGATGGGAACCGGAACGGATGTGGCAATGGAGACTGGCGGAATCACGCTGGTCAAAGGCGACCTGCGCGGGATCGTGAAGGCACGACGGCTGAGCCAACGCACCATGCGCAACATTCGCCAGAACCTGTTCTTCGCATTCTTCTACAATGCTCTCGGCATACCTCTTGCTGCCGGTGTGCTGTATCCGGTATTTGGGTTGCTGCTCAACCCCATGATCGCGGCGGCGGCTATGAGCTTCAGTTCCATCTCCGTAATTGCGAATGCCCTCACGCTGCGTACCACCAAACTGTGAGGTAAGTTGAATCGCCTGCTGGTGAGACAACACTCCGGATCTTGCCGCGATCAGGCAACGCATGTCTTCCAGACCGCCGAGCAGGCCATCGATTCGGTCATGGTGGAGGGCAGACCGAGCCCCAATCTTCCCTTCGTTCACAAAGACGGCCTGCAGCTGATTCAGGCGACTTATAGCTCGCAGGCGGAAGCCACGGCGAAGATCACATCAGGGCTGGAGGACTTCTACCGTACGCAATTTCCAGACGTCTGGAGCGCCCAGCGCCGCACAGTGGGGAGAGCGGTGCAAACCTTAGTCGTCATCTACAAGCGCAATGTCTTTCCCAGCATGAAGGTGACCTGGGGAACCTACCCGAACAACATCGGGCACATGGATTATCCGGGCTGCTTCCGCTGTCACGACGGCAGTCAGGTTGCGAAGAATGGGCAGACGCTGAGCAATGACTGCAGCCTCTGCCATGATCTGCTGGCCGTCGACGAATCCAATCCAAAGGTTCTTAGCCAAATTGGGTTGAATGCTCGGGCAGCCTCGCTCCCGTTACCAAGGGACACTTGCGGAGCCTCATGCATAAGCTGTTCGATCTGGCGACGTTCAAGTGGCAAGTACTCCCAGAGCGTTCGCTGACCCGATAGCGGAATTCCCACGCGAATCCGTTCGCCCTTTTCAACTTTCGGATCGAGCCGTGCTGGTAGCGTTCGCGGCGTATTTTCATGGCTGCTCCCAGGGGTCGGGTGAGAGCAGGTTATTTTAAAGTGGTTTACTGTGGTATGGCGTTGATTTGTCGGAGCAGCATAAATTATTGATTTCATGGAGCACCGGGCCGGAATTGAACCGGCGAATACTGGTTTTGCAGACCAGCGCGTTAGCCCCTTCGCCACCGGTGCCCTTGGTCCTGCTTCCCCCGTCCGCCGCGCCCGTGCGGCACGGCGGAGACTTCTCCCTTGCTGTCGGCGCGCGAGATGCGCCGCCCAACTTACTGCGGCTGCGCGGTCGTGCGCAGGTAAGGCTTCACCGTTTTATAACCCGGGAAGATCTTGTCCGCTTCCTCGTTGGACACCGCTCCGCTGATAATCACGTCGTCCCCCGGTTTCCAGTTGGCTGGCGTCGATACCTTGTGTTTCGTCGTGAGCTGGATTGAGTCGAGGACCCGCAGAATCTCATCGAAATTCCGGCCCGTCGTCATCGGATACGCCAGCGTCAGCTTGATCCGCTTGTCCGGTCCGATCACAAACACGGTCCGCACCGGAGCATTCTGCGCCGGCGTGCGGCCGTCCGACGTCTCGCCGGCATCGCCCGGCAGCATGTCGTACAGCTTCGCGATCTTCAGTTCCGGATCGCCGATCAGCGGATAGTTGACGTCGTATCCGCCCACCTCCTTAATGTCCGAAGCCCACTTGCAGTGGCTCGCGACAGGATCGACGCTGAGGCCGATCACCTTCGCGCCGCGCTGTGCAAACTGGCTCTCCAGTCCGGCAACCGCGCCCAGCTCCGTTGTGCAAACCGGCGTGAAGTCTTTGGGGTGCGAAAAGAACACAGCCCAGTTGTCGCCGATCCACTCGTGGAAGCGAATCACTCCCTGTGTCGTCTCCGCCGTGAAGTCAGGGGCAACATCGTTGATGCGTAGTGTCATGAAAGCTTCCTCCTCGGGTTCTCCCGTTTTCCTGTGAAGTGCAGCGCAAATCAAAACCCACCCGGCCATTTGGCAGCGGGTGGGTTCTGAGCGACTCCGAAACTTATTGTGCTTCTCTCAGACACACACCCGGCGGGTGCAGCAGCAACAGCAGCACATGCACACGCAGAGGATAGAGAGAAGAATCATGCTGACTACAGCCTAGGGCCAGGCGCGGGCGGCTGTCAACCGCGCCGCGCCCAGCGCAGCAGGATCGGCTTGAGCCTCAGTTCGCCGGGGCGTCTCCCAGCAGCTGATAATTGTGCGACACCTGGAACGTCATGATGCCCACATACAGGTATTGCGACGCCCGAGCCAGCGAGCGCTTGTCGTGGCGCACCAGGAACCGATACGCCACGTAATTCAACCCGACCGTGCCCGCCTCGAACGCCGCAAACGCCGGCTTGTTCTTCACCAGAGCGTTGGGCAGCATGGCCTCGTGAAAGCTCTGCGGCTCGCCCAGCGCTTTTTCCGTCGAGGTGTAATCGAGCACCCGCAGTGTGGCCGCCGCCCCCAGCATGCTCCAGTCCAGAAAGCCCATCCCCGGCGGCTTCTCCCTGAACTGCGGATTCTGCACTGGAAACACACCCAGTGCGGAGCTGCTGCCGGGTTCCGCGGGTGCCGCCGGCGTGACCGTCTCAGACGGAACAGGGGCGTTCACCAGCATGGCGGTTTGGGCGTCTTGTGCCGGGCATGGCGCGGCACAAGTTAAAGCGAGAACCGGCAGAAGCAGTGCAGCCAAAGAGGGGATCTTCATCTTTATCCCTGCTCGACTGGACGGCGGCAGTGTTCAGGATTTCAATATTCGTGATCGAGAGAAAAGCAGAAAACGCAGCAAGCCGTGCAATCGGAGTAATGGGCTCGTGATGTGCGGTGCGCTCCGTGACGCCGAGCCTTGCTTCGCCACACCCGCAATTCATAAGATGGTGTAGTGTGGCACGGAAACGCTTCAGGCGTGCACTTATCTTGCGTCACTACAATAAGTTACGGGAGGGGGAGGGCTTTCATGGCTCTTCGGTCAGGGCACTCGGTGACTGCGCAGCGGAAATAGAATTACCGATGCGCGTGACGAACGGCACCCGTTTGTTACCGATGGATGTGACCATCGAGCCGATGTGGTTCTGATTGAAAGGTTTATCGATTCGACACTAGGCAATCGCCGCCGAACCGCTTTATCCGATTCGCTGCCCGCGTCCGAACTCGCTGCGGTGGCGGCTATAGCAGAAGTAGATTACCAGGCCGATCGCCAGCCACACGAAAAACCGGATCCACGTCATCACTTCCAGCCCCATCATCAGCACCACGCAGAAAATAATGCTCAGCACCGGGAACACCGGGCCCAGCGGAGCGCGAAATCCCCGCGGCCGATTTGGCTCGCGATAGCGAAGGATCAGCACCCCCGCCGAGACAAGCACAAACGCAAACAGCGTCCCAATATTGGACAGGTTCGAAACCGTGCCGATGTCAAGCAGCCCCGACGGAATCCCCACCACAAATCCCGCCACCCACGTCGCGACCGCCGGCGTCCGGTATTTCGGATGCACATGGGAGAACACCGCCGGCAACAGCCGATCCCGCGACATCGAGAACCACACCCGCGCCTGTCCCAACTGGAACACCAGGATCGACGACGTCATTCCCGTCAGCGCCCCCAGCACCACAAACAGCCGGACCCAGTGCAGCCGATGCCCGCCCGGCAGCACCGACAGCTTCTTCAGCGCGTTCACCACCGGCGCCGCGTCGCCCATCATCGACTTCCACGGCACCATCCCCGTCAGCACCACCGCCACGCCGATGTACAACACTGTGCAGATCGCCAGCGTCGCCAGAATCCCGATCGGCACAGTCCGCTGCGCATCCTTACACTCCTCCGCCGCTGTCGAGACTGAATCGAACCCGATGTAGGTGAAGAAAATGATCGACCCGCCGGTCAGCACCCCCGACCATCCATTCGGCGAGAACGGATGGTAGTACTTCGGCTGAATAAAGCCGGCGCCGAAGGACACGAAGATCAAAATCGCCGCAATCTTCACCAGCACCATGATGTTGTTCGTCTCCACCGACTCGCGAATCCCACGCACCAGCACCACGGTCAGCAGCATCACGATCAGAAATGCCGGTATGTTGAACCCGAAATGCCACCCCGGCGGATATAAATCATGCCCCGCCAGGTCCTGTAAACCCTCCGGCAGATACGCAGGGGAAATCCATTTGAGCCCCGGATGAATCCCGAACCAGTCCAGCAAATCGACCAGGTGCGCCGCAAACCCCACACTCACCGACATGTTCGAAAACGCGTACTCGAGGATCAGGTCCCACCCGATGATCCATGCGATCAGCTCGCCCATCGTCGCGTACGTGTAGGTGTACGCCGATCCGGCAATCGGGATCATCGACGCCAGCTCCGCATAGCAGAGCCCGGTGAATGCGCACACAATCGCCACCAGCACCAGCGACAGCGCCAGCGCCGGCCCCGAGCCTGGCCGCCCCACCATCGCCGTGTGCCGAATGAAATAGTCGATCAGTGGCGTGTTTTCAATCGAAGCAGTAGGGAACTGCTGCCCCGCGATCGCCGTCCCGATGACCGTGAAAATCCCCGAGCCGATCACCGCGCCGATGCCCAGCGCCGTCAGTGAAACCGGCCCCAGAGTCTTCTTCAGCGCATGCTCTGGGCGCTCCGAGTCGCTGATCAGCTTGTCGATGGATTTGCGCGCGAAAATCTGGGACTTGGCTTGAGTCCCTTCGGGCCGAGATGGAAGCGCGGGCTGATCCGCCAACGACAGCTCCTGCGGGGAGGGTGGATTTCGAAGAGTTTAGCCGTTTCCCGGGACTGACGAAAGGGAATTCGCCAGCCCCAGGGGTTCTTTGCGCGTCGCGCCGCTGTGTCTACCGCTTGCTCTGGCCGCGCACCAGCTTTCTGACCTTCTTCTTCTGCGACCCGCGCGGTACGGTGCGCTTTGCTTTGGGGGCAGCCTTCTTGCGGGCCGCGCGTTTCACCTTCTTGCGTTCTGCCGTGTCTTCGATCGCTTTTGTATTTGCCATGAGAATCCTTTTCCAGAGTCTGGGGTGCCCCATTCAAGCCTTCAGTTGGCTTGAGTGGGCTCCTGCGTCACAGCCGTTCGAGCTGCGCGAATTTCTCCACCAGCTTTTTCACTCCGAATCCTGAAAATTGTACAGTAATCTTCGCGTCTTCCCCGTCGCCCTCCCGCCGGAACACAACGCCCTCGCCGTATTTCGGATGCCGCACCCGCTGCCCGCTCCTGAATCCCTTCGCTCCCGTCGGCTCCGGAACATTCAGCTTCGGCCGAGACCCTTTCCCCGGCGCGCCGCCGCGTCCCGAGAAAAACCGCGCAATATTGTCCGCCGAGCCCGCCGGCGGATTCACCACCCGCCGTCCCGAACGCCCCGGCTGCCCGGTCCCGTGCGAAGCGCTCTGGTCCTCGTCCTCGTAGCTATAGTGGCGCGCGCCAGGATCGTCACCGCTGTTGCGGCCAAAGCGTGACGGCGTCTCCGCATAGCTCGCCGCATACCCGCCCCAGCTCGTCGCACGCGTCCGCCCGCCGCTTAGGTCCTCGATCAGGTGCTGAGGTATCTCCTCCAGAAACCGCGACGCAATCGACGCCTCCGGCATGTCGTTGCCGTAGCGCCGCCGATAGCGCGCCCGCGTCAGCACCAGCGAATCCATCGCCCGCGTCAGCCCCACGTAGCAAAGCCGCCGCTCCTCTTCCATCTGCGGCGGATCGTTCAGCGTCCGGGAGTGCGGAAACAATCCCTCCTCCAGCCCGGCGAGCACCACCAGCGGAAACTCCAGCCCCTTCGCCGAGTGCAGCGTCATCAGCGTCACCCGCGCCTCAGGATCGTATTGGTCGGCATCGCTCACCAGCGCCGCGTGATCCAGAAACTCCGCCAGCGTCTCCCCTCGCTCCTGCGCATCCTGCGCCGCATTCGCCAGCTCCTTCAGGTTCTCAATGCGCGAGAACGCCTCCGGCGTCCCTTCCTCTTCGAGCGATCGAATGTACCCTGCGCGATCGATCAGGAACTTGATCAGCTCCGGCAATGTCGCCGCACCGCCCGGCTTCCGGAATCCAGGAACCGCCTCTGCCTCCGCCTCACCCCCTGCAGGTGCTGCCGCATGCGGCACCACCTGCTCCTCTTCATACGGCGCAAGCCGGGCCGGATCGAAATCGGCGCCGTCGCTCACAAAATCGTCGCCGCTCTCGTCATGCGTTAGCGCCAGCCGTCCTTGCGCCGCACCAAAATCGAAGCTGGTGTCCGCATCTGCCGCCGCCGCCAAATCCGCAACCGCCTCAACAGCCCCAGGCGTAACATCCGCCGCCAGTTTCCTCGCAAATTCCGCCAACATCATCGCCCGCGCATCCCGGATGATCCCCTGAAACCCATCCAGAGCCGCCAGCGAGCGCGACGTCAACAGCTTCTGGTCGAGCGCGCGGTCGATCGCCGTCCACACACTCGATCCCGTCTCCAGCGCAATCCGCTCCAGTGTCTCCGTGGTGGTCTTGCCGATCCCCCGCGCTGGCACGTTCACCACCCGTTGCAGCGCGATCGAGTCATGCGGGTTCTGCACCAGCTTCAGATAACTCAGCAGGTCCTTGATCTCCGCGCGCTCATAGAACGAAAATCCGCCCACCATCGTGTAGGCGATGTTGTACCGCCGCATCGCCTCTTCCACCAGCCGCGACTGCGAATTCGTCCGGTACAGCACCGCGCACTTCCCCGCGTCCTGATCCTCCCCTGCCTTCCGCAAATATTTCTGGATCGAATCCGCGATGAACAGCGCCTCGTTTTCGCCATCCGGCGCCTCGTAGTATCCGATCAGCGCGCCGCCTTCGCGCGAAGTCCACAGCCGCTTGCCCTTGCGCATGGCATTGCGCGCCACCACCGCAGATGCCGCCTCCAGAATGTTCTGCGTCGACCGGTAATTCTGCTCCAGCCGCACCGTCTTCGCGCCCGGAAAATCCTTCTCAAACTCCAGGATGTTGCGAATGTCCGCGCCCCGCCACGAATAAATGCTCTGATCCTCGTCGCCCACCACGCAGACGTTCTTGTCCTCGCCTGCCATCAGCTTCATCAGCTCATACTGCGGGCGATTCGTGTCCTGGTACTCGTCGATCAGCAGCCACCGGTAGCGCCGGTTGTACCGCTCCCGCACCTCGGAGGAAACCTTCAGCACTCGCACTGCCTCCAGCAACAAATCGTCGAAGTCCAGCGCGTTCGCCTTGCGCAGCTCCTTCCGATAGCCCTCGAAAATGTGCGCCACCCGCTCGCTCATCGGGTCCGCCGACTGCAGGTAGCACTCCTGCGGATCGATCATGTGGTTCTTGGCCCACGAAATCTTCGAGAGCACCACCCGTGGCGTCAGCTGTTTATCGTCCAGCCCCATCCGCCGCATCACGGCTTTCACCACCGCCTGCTGATCCGCTTCGTCGTAAATGGCGAACGTCTTCGTCAGCCCTTCATTGTTGATCCGCAGCGCTTCGATATCGCGCCGCAACAGCCGCACGCAGAAGGAGTGAAACGTCGAAATCAGCGGCTTCGCCAGCGAAGCGTGCCCCATCAGCCGCTCCACGCGCTCCGCCATCTCGCCCGCCGCCTTGTTGGTGAACGTCACCGCCAGGATCGAATCCGGCGCGACCCCGCGCTGCTCGACCAGATACGCGATCCGGTGCGTGATCACCCGCGTCTTCCCCGACCCCGCGCCCGCCAGGATGAGCACCGGCCCATCGAGAACCTCGACGGCCTCGCGCTGCTGCGGATTGAGTTTCTGGAGAAGATGCTGCAAGGAGTTGGCTCTCCTCTATTTTAATCGCTCACCCGGCCTGTTAATTTTGCTGATGTGCCCCTTCTCGCCGCCCGCGACCTCACCAAGATTTACGGCGGAAAAAGCGCCGCTCCCGTGGTCGACCGCGTCTCCTTCTCCATCGAGCGCGGCCAGACCCTCGGCCTCGTCGGCGAATCCGGCTNNGGCAAGAGCACCATCGCCCGCATGGTCCTCGGCCTCGTCGAACCCACTTCCGGCTCCGTCTCTTTCGACGGCCACCCCGTCACCGGCGTCCCGCAGTCCCAACTCCGCCCGCTCCGCCGCCGCATGCAGCCCGTCTTTCAGGACCCCTACGCCGCCCTCAATCCCCGCATGCGCGTCGAGCAAATCGTCACCGAGCCGCTCGTGATCCACGAAAAGCACTCCCGCGCCGAACGCCGCCGTCGTTGCCAGGAACTCCTGCGCTCCGTTGGCCTCGACGACTCCGCCATGCCCCGTTATCCGCACGAATTCTCCGGCG
>PMAD01000056.1 GCA_003152415.1 Acidobacterium sp. | reverse complement strand
TCCAGGCTCGCGCGCCCCAGCAGATAATGAGCGTCGACCGAGTCATGATTCAGATCGAGAGCGCATTGCGCCCACTTGACGGCCGGAGCGGGGTCACTCTGGCGAAGCGCGATGGATGCGAGCCGCAGGCATGGCAGTTCGCTTCGCGGCGAGAGGGTCCGCTCCGCCTGCATCTGCGCGGCGGCCNNNNGCTTCGTCGTATTTGCTCTGCTCCAGAAGCACCGCAATGCGTCCCGCGGCGCTGACCAGCTCTGTCTCGGTGGCGCTGGCCTGGTCGGGAAACTCCGCTCGCCGAAGCAGTGCCAGGCCTAGGGCAAATTCGACTTTCTGCCTGAGTGGACCGGCTGGATGCCATGCGGTGGCCAGAATGGTCTCGGCTTCGTCGAAGCGGCTGGCGTGCACGAGCAGGATCCCGTAGGTATATCGCGCCTGGTCGATGGATTCCGAGCTGGCGTTCAAGCCGAGCTTCGCGCTCCGGTCCAGATGAATGAGCGCGTTGTCGTAGTCTTTGAGGGCGAACTCGCACAATCCAAGCAGAGCCCAGCCGGTACCGCTGGAGGGTGTCGAGGCCAGCCAGGCCTTCAGATCGGCGCTGGCCGCGGCGTAGTCGGCTGCCACGTACTCGCGCAGTGCCTGCTTCCATTGCGCCTGAGCGGCTTCGTCGGCCTGTGCCTGGTCGCTCAGGTTCGCGTAGAGCTTCACGGTGCGCTCTTCGGGATGAGCCTGGAGGGGTGGGAGCGTCGCCGCCACTTCCCGCTCTTTCTCCGCCTCGTCCATCTTTCCGGAAGCCTGTGCGACTTGGGCGAGCATCTGGTGAGCTTCGATGGCGGAGGGAAACAAGCGCACCGCCGTCTGGGCCGATTGGAGGGATTCGTCCAGCGCACCCTGTTGCAGCTCGATGCGGCTGACTTCAATCCAGGGAAGCGCGCTCTCCGGCGAGATCCGCGTTTCCGCACGGCACTGGTCCAATGCCTCGGAGGCTCTCCCGGCCCTGGCCAGAGAGCGGCAGTATGCCAGGTGCAGCCAGGGAAGCTTGGGGTGCGTGCGCAGAATCGCCGAGAAACCCTCCGGGTTATCGGCGCTCGCTGCGTCTCCGGCTGCCAGAACCAGCGCTTCCTGCGAAGGATCGACCTTCTGCGGCAGCAGCGGGACACGCAGCGCGGCCAACCCAAGTGCAATCCTGACTTGTTCAGGCACAGTGCCGGACCCGAACTTTGCGGCCAGCAGTGTGGACGCGCGGTCGAACTGGCCTGCCTGATTCAGCAGGAGGCCCAGATGGTAGTCGGCGACCCGGGAAATTTCGTCGTCGTCTTGCATCCCGAGGGTCTGCGCTTTCTGCAAATGTGCCAGGGCATCGTCGTAATCCCTTGTCTCATACTCGGATAATCCAAGGAGACCCCACGCGATCCCCAGATTGGGCACAAGGGCAGTAACTTTTTCGAAAGTGGATTGCGCGTCCTGGAACTGACTGCCGCTGTATTGCAGCATTCCAAGGTTCCACCATCCTTCTTTCCAGTCAGGCTGCAGCGCTAATGCCTGCTGGTAGTCGCGGATTGCCTCTGCGGTTTTGCCGGCTTCGTTCTCGCTCGTGGCCAGCTCTCGCAAACGGGCGAACTCGGCTGAATTCGCTGTCGCGGCCGGTGGAGGCTGGATTGCCGGAGTGGATTGCGCCCAAGCCGGGAGCGCCCACGGTGAAAGAACAAGTCCGAGGCAAATGGACCTGAGTGCCCGCTGTGGCATGGGGTATGTCCATCGCCAATTATACTAAGGGGTTTCGTGCCCTTTCGTTCACAATCCGGAGCCGTCCGGCCTTTCGGAGATTTTTCTCGCCGCAAGCTGCTCCGGAGTTTAGCTCTGACCGCTGCAGGCTCGGCTCTCTATCGGACCCCGCTGAGCCACGCTGCTGTTCCGCCGGCACTCTATCCCTTCGAGGAGGTGCTTGCTGAAAGGAGCGGCATTCGATGGGTGCACGATGCGGGCAGATCTCCCCAGAAATATCTTCCGGAGAGCAGCGGGGCGGGCTGCGCCTTCCTCGATTACGACAACGATGGCTGGATGGATATCTATTTCGTGAACAGCGGTAAATCGAGCTTCTACACCCCCGTTCACCCGCTACGCAATGCGTTGTATCGCAACAATCGGGACGGCACATTTACGGATGTTACAGAGAAAGCGCGGGTGCCGGGCGGAGGCTACGGGCAGGGAGTTGCCGTTGGAGATTACAACGGCGACGGCTTCCCCGATTTGTACGTGACGCAATGCGGACGAAATATTCTGTATCGCAACAATGGCGATGGGACCTTTACCGATGTCACGAATGCGGCAGGGGTCGGCGCGGGCGGGTGGAGTACGAGCGCGGTTTGGTTTGACTATGACAACGATGGCAGGCTCGACCTGTTTGTGTGCCAGTTTGCCCAGTTTGAGCTTACGCGCGGCTGCGCCACCGATGCTGCGGGACTGCACCACTACTGCATTCCCACAACCTTCAATCCGGAACCCAGCTGGCTGTTCCATAACAACGGCGACGGCACCTTCACCGATGTTAGTAAGTCGGCGGGAATTGCGGAGCACCTGGGGAAGGCCTGGGGCGTTGTGGCTGCGGACGTGAACAACGATGGCTGGATGGACCTGTTTGTTTCCAACGACACAGTGCCGAACTATCTGTACATGAACCGTGGGGGCAAGTTCGAAGACAAAGGTCTGGAGGCCGACGTCGCGTACAGCAAAGATGGACGGGCTCGTTCCGGGATGGGAGTGGACGCGGCTGACTTCAACCAGGACGGCTGGATGGATCTCTTCGTCGCGAACATCGACGAGGAGGTTTTTTCCCTCTATCAAAATAACGGCGACGGCAGTTTCGACGATGTTGCGACTCAGGTGGGCATCGGGATGCCAACCCGCTGGATGAGCGGTTGGGGACTGAAGTTCTTTGACTACGATAATGACGGCGACCTCGACCTGATCGCGGCCAACGGGTTTCCCGATGAGTTGCTGCAGGAGGCCTCAGGACGAATTCAGTGGAAGCAGCGATTGCTCCTCTTTCATCACGAGGGCAGGGTGTTTCGGGATGTCAGCCTGGAAAGCGGGCCGGTATTCTCCCGAACCTTCCCCGCGCGCGGTCTGGCCATCGGCGATTTCGACAATGACGGCGGTGTCGATGTGCTCGTTGTCCCCAACGATGAGGCGCCCCTGCTGCTGCATAACCAGGTCGGCCGGCGAAACAACTGGCTCGGCGTCCATCTGATCGGGCGCAAGTGCAATGCGGATGCGGTCGGAGCCCGCGTCAGTTATCGGGCCGGAGATCTGAAGCGCTCGCGCGTGAAGGTTGGGGGCGGCAGCTTCCTTTCGTCTCACGATCCCCGGATGGTCCTGGGCCTTGGCCAGAGGCCCAAAATCGACAGCGTCGAGGTCAACTGGCCAATGCCCAGCGGCGCCACCGAGCGATTCTCCGACCTGCCTCTGAATCGCTACATCACCATCGTCGAAGGGACCGGCAAGTGGAGCTAGTTCGATGGCTCTGAATCTCAGGAAGGCGGCGTTCCTGCACCGTCCCGTGCCTTGGCGCGAGTGAGTATAATGTTGGCGAATGCAGGAGGGCCCCATGAAGATCCAGCTGCTGATTACGGCAATTTTGAGCATTTTCTGTCTTCCCTGGACCGGGATGCAAGCCCAGGTAAGCCCCTCTACGGGGTCGAATGGCGGCGGCCCGGAAGAGTCCAGCACCGTGGGCAAAGATGCCAATTTTGGCCAGCTCCTGAACAAGCAGACCGGGAGCCTGCAGTTCTTCGGCAAGGTGGCGATGGCGGCCGGCAAATTGCCCTGGGATCCCATTCCGGTGGTCGTGACCTGCGGCGGCACGGCACGCTACAACACAGTAGCGGATGCGAAGGGAGGCTTTTACATCGTGTCTGCCGGCAGGAGCAGCGAGCTATCCCCGGAAAAGAAAGATCCGAACCATGCCGCACCGTCAGCGCTGGTGGGATGCAGCGTCAGCGCGCTCGTGGAAGGTTTTACATCCACACGGCTGACGATTGCCAATCGCACCCTTGAGGACGATCCCTCTCTTGGCACGATCACCCTGAGCCGGGATGAGCGCGCAGCCGGCTCAAGCTTCAGCTCGACAACGGAATCGGCGCCCCCGGACGCACTGAAGGAGTTCGATAAAGCGCACAACGATGACCTTGACAAGCACTTCGACAGCGCGCGCCACCACCTGCAGAAGGCCGTCAGTATCGATCCGAAATTTGCCGAGGCCTGGTACCATCTTGGCCAGCTCGACGAGAAGGACAACCCTCAGGATGCTTTGGCTGCCTATGAAAAGGCGGCGGCGGCCGATCCCAGTTACATCTCACCGTACGAGCCCATTGCTGAGCTTTCCGCCCTGCAAAAGAACTGGCAGGCCGTGACGGATGCCACCAACCAGGCATTGAAACTCAATCCGGCCGGTACCCCGCAGATTTGGTATTTCAACGCCGTGGGCAACTTGAACCTCGGCAACCGCTCTCAGGCCGAGACCAGCGCCGAGACCTCGCTGTCCATGGATCCCAGCCACCGTGCGCCGAACACCGAACAGCTTCTGGCTGTCATGCTCGCCGGAAGGGGCGAGTACGCGGGCGCTTTGGAACACCTGCGGCATTGCCTTACCTATATGCCGCCCGGACCCAACGTGGACGTGGTGAAGCAGCAGATCGCTCAGCTGGAGAAAGTGGCGCCCCCGACGGCAAAATAGAATTCCGGAGGACCCCCTATGAAGATCAAGCTGCTGATCGCGGGAATCCTGAGCGCGTGGTGGGTTTGCTGGGCCGCTCTGCAGGCGCAGCAACAAAGTCCCTCCTCCATGGTGAATAGCGGTGGCGCGGAAGCAACCAGCGCCGTGGGCAAGTACGCCAATATGGACCAGCTCATGAACAAGCAGACGGGGAGCATGCAGTTCTTCGGCAAGGTGGCGATGGCGGCTGGCAAACTGCCCTGGGATCCCATTCCGGTGGTCGTGACCTGCGACGGGAAGTCGCGCTACAACACGGTTGCCGATCCAAAGGGAGGCTTTTACATCCAGGCTCCCGCCAGGAGCAGCGAGGTCATCTCGCAAAAGAAAGATCCGAATCATGCACAGCCATCGGAGCTGGTGGGATGCAGTGTCAGCGCCCTTGTGGAAGGCTTCGCATCTACACGAGTGACCATTGCCAACCGCACACTGGAGGACGATCCATCGATCGGCACAATTATGCTCACTCCGGACGAGCGGGCAGCCGGCTCTAGCGTCAGCCTGACAACGGAATCAGCGTCGGCCGACGCTCTCAAGGAGTTTGATAAGGCGCACAACGACGACCTTGACAAGCACTTCGACAGCGCCCGTCACCACCTGCAGAAGGCAGTGAGTATCGATCCGAAGTTTGCCGAGGCCTGGTACCATCTTGGCCAGCTCGAAGAGAAGGACAACGCTCAGGATGCTTTGGCTGCCTATGAAAAGGCGGCGGCGGCCGATCCCAATTACATCCCGCCTTACGAGCCCATTGCTGAGCTTTCCGCCCTGCAAAAGAACTGGCAGGCTGTGAGGGACGCGACCAATCAGGCGTTGAAACTCAACCCGGCCGGTAGCCCGCAGATTTGGTATTTCAACGCCGTGGGTAACTTGAACCTTGGCAATCGCTCTCAGGCCGAGACCAGCGCCGAGACCTCGCTGTCCATGGACCCCAGCCACCGTGCGCCGAACACCGAACAGCTTCTGGCTGTCATTCTGGCCGGAAGGGGCGAGTACGCGGGCGCTTTGGAACACCTGCGGCATTGCCTTACCTATATGCCGCCCGGACCCAACGTGGACATGGTGAAGCAGCAGATCGCTCAGCTGGAGAAAGTAGTGCCCCCGACGGCAAAATAGCGCCGGGTTGCCTCGACAGGACGTCTGGGCGGGGATGGATCGCCCCGTAGCCCTTCGACTTTCGCTGCTGGTAGAGTGATAGTGCTTCCCCTGCCCATGCATTCTTCCGGCTGGAAACTGTCGCTGCTTCTTCTCATGAGCGGGGCCGTGATGGCAACCGCGCTTGCGCATGGGCCGGAGAATGTCGCACCCCCGGCGCCTTCCACCACCCGTGAGCATCTGAAGCAGGCGCAATGGTGGCCCACCCGGCAGGTCACGGATGAGTCAAAATTCGCGGGGGAGGCCGCCTGCGCTGGGTGTCACGCTGGCATTGCCCGCACCCAAATCACAACCCAGATGGCGCGCACCCTGATGCCTGCAGCAAGTTCGCAGGTCCTCGCCACGCACACCGGGCCCATCTTCACGTTCGGATCCTGGCGCTACAAAGTTGGCCGAGTGAACGGTTCATTCATTCTCTCTGTCAGCGATGGAACGCACGAGCATGCGGAGCTGTTGCAGTGGGCATTTGGATCCGGCGCCATCGCCCAAAGTTATCTCTGGTGGGAAAAGGGGCAGCTTTACGAAAGCCGGTTCAACTACTTTGCCGACCTCCACGGTTTCGACCGGACTCCCGGACGCCTGGCAGCTCCGCCCGTCTCCCTGGAAATGGCGGAGGGGCGCAAGCTTGCCGAGTTCGAAGCCCGCGAGTGCTACTCCTGTCATGCCACGGCACTCACCACCACCGAACCGCTGAGCGCTGCGCATTACCAGCCAGGCATCACATGCGAGGCCTGTCATGGTCCCGGCCGAGCTCATGTCGCAGCCATGGACGCGGGAGATGACGACGACCTGGAGATCGTGAACCCCGCCCATTATTCTCCCGCGGTCTCCGTCGATTTCTGTGGGGCCTGTCACTCGACTCCGAAAGACGCCGAGCTGATGGGGGTTGTCGGCCCGCTCACCGCGCGTTTTCCCGCCTACCGGCTGGAGAAAAGCCGCTGCTGGGGTCGAGCCGGCGATGCCCGGCTCACCTGCTTCGCCTGCCACAATCCCCATCAGCCACTGGAACGCGATGCCGCCGCTTACGATTCGGCGTGCCTCCGTTGTCATGCCAACGGCGCGGCCGGCAGCGCACGCGGATCTGCGCTTCAGGCTGCCTGCCCTGTGGCAAAGTCTCGCTGCACGTCCTGCCACATGGAAAAAATCAAGATGGCCGGCATTCATTACGACTTCACCGATCACGACATCCGTATTGTCGAGGCCGGAGTTCCTTTCCCGGATTGAGACGATGACCGAGTCCGCAACCCTCTTGTCCAGGCTTCACGGTGGCTGCGTTCCATTGCTCGTTCTTCTCCTCGTGTTCGGTGCGGCCGGACCGGCTCCGGCTCAGGCGACCCCCAGCCACGCCACAACCGATCCCGATCTCTTCGGCCCGGAGCTGAAACCGCTCATCCTCGCCGAGCAATACGCAGTCAGCTCCGGCGAGCCGGATGCGATCCTCGAATACAGCCGCGACCTTGCCGTGGCTTCTCTGCGTTTGCTTACCGCCGTGGACCCACAGGACCAGGAGAGCGGCAAAGCCCTTCAGGTGCTGCCATCCTCCGACCGGCTTGTCTCCGACCTGCCCACAGAGCTTCTGCTGTTACGCTCGGAGCTCACGTCGGGCGAAACCGCCGACGCAGCGGAACTCGAGAAACACATCCTGAGCACCAATCCGGACTCGGCCGATCTCCGCATCGCGCTTTCCAAGACCATGGAACAGTGCTCCGATCGCGACGATGCACTGCGCGAAGCAACCCGTGCCGTCGAACTTGACCCCAACTCGCGAGAAGCGCAGATTGCCCTCGGCATGGCTTCGTGGGAGATCAATGGCTTCCAGTACAACGAGCAGACGCTGCGGGCTTTCACCGCCGCGCAGCATCTCGATCCTGATGGATACGCCAGCAATCTGTCCCTCGGCTTAATCGAGTCGCAATACCATCAATACGAGTCAGCTGCGATCCACTTGCACGCGGCCCTCGCCGTCAATCCCTCCGCGCCTGAACCCTGGTACCAGCTAGGCATGAATGCCTGGGACCAGGATCGTCCGGCAGAGGCTGGCGACGGGCTGCGTCACTACCTCTCGCTGGAGGAAAGCAGCAAGCGTGGAAAGCCCGGCCAGGTGCGGCTCGCGCTGCTGATCCTGGATCGGATTGCTGACGAGCAGGGAACCGCCGTCGATCCAGCGAACACCGCGGCCGAGGACGCGCTGAAGCGGCAGATTGCGCCGCAAGCCGACTTTGGGGAGCGCAGTTCCGATGCCGGCGCCGGTCTTGCGGCCGCCGGCGCCCCCGGCAATCCCTCCCAGCTTCCAGGGATGGTAACTGTAAAGAAAGCCGGCGTCAGGGCCACACCCCGGCAACTGCGCGAAGTGGTGGCCAACAGCCTCAACGATATGGGCACGGCGCTGGCGCGCAAACACGACTACGCCGCCGCCGTCCTGCCGTTCCACTACGCCGCTGAAGACGATCCAGCGCTCGATCCCGTGATGCGGAATCTCGGGTTTGCGGCGTTCCTCAGTGGCTCATATGAAGAGAGCGAAAAAGCGCTGCGCCAGGAGATCGCGATTCACTCCGACGACGCCACCGCGCGCGCTTATCTGGGTATGGCGTTGTTCGAAACCGGAGAATACTCTGAGGCGTCGGCGACGTTCCAGTTCTTTGGTCCCGCTCTGTCATCCAAACCGCTGGTCGAAGCAACGGCGGCCGCGGCATTCGCACGTGCGGGCCAGAGGGCCCAGGCTGAAGACACATTGGCGGACCTCAGCACAATTGCCCCTGACCCGCAGGTGCAGGCTCGCGAGGCCGTCGCATGGCTCGATCTTGGCGATGTCGGCCGCGCCACTGAATTGGCCCAGGCCGCCCTGTCTGGAAATGCGCAGACTTCGGATGCATTGCGCGTGCTGGGCGAGATTGCACTGGAGCGCGGAGATGGCACCGCCGCCGCTCGCGAATTCGACGATGAGTTGAAGGTGAGCAGCCTGGGCGCGGACGATCTCCTCGAGGCTCGAGTCCTGCTGGCGGAGGCTCTGATCATGAGCGNNACCCTCCGTTCCCAGGGCGAAACGCTGCTGAAGAATGGGGACGCGCACGCAGCCTATGGAAAGCTCGGGGCTGCATTTTTGCTTGTTCCTGGCGATGAGGGCCTCCGCAAAGATCTGGCTTCAGCGAAACGCCTCATTCAGCCTGCCTCAAAGTAGTGCCGGCAAAAGTCATGCCGATATGAACTTGCCTTGTTGGTTGCCAGGACCGCAGTCAGTGCAGCACCCGAGAAGTGCGCGATGGCAAACTTCAGTTTCGGGATGCAGGGATACTCGTTCGCCTGGGTCCGTGATTACCGAATCGCGTGATTACTGAGGGGGCACACAAACGACTGCCCTGGTTACATAGACGACTTGGCCGCCGCCGCCAGGAATACATTGAAGAACAGGAACAAAAAGGCGGACATGATCCAGCGCAACGCGACAATGGCAGACGTGGCCCGTTTGGCCGGGGTCGGAAAAATGACCGTATCTCGTGTCCTGACGGGAAGCGCCAGCGTCTCTGCAACAACTGCGGAGCGGGTCTATCGGGCCATCAAAGTTCTTCACTACCAGCCCAACGAAGTCGCTCGAAGTCTGCGCGCGGTCAATTCCAAAACCATCGGCGTGATCGTTCCTTATCTATACGACCCGTTCTTCGCGACCTGCGCCCATGCAATTTCCACGGTGGCTAAGCAGCACGGCTACTCCGTTATCCTCACCACTTCCGATGAGAATCCGGACATTGAACAAAAGCAGACCAGCCTCATGCTCCGGCGCCAGGTCGATGGCCTTGTCATCATTCCGGTGTCGGACAACGACCGCTACTACGGCGGCGAAGCGTTCTCCCGTGTGCACGTCGTGACCGTGGATCGCCCCGTGCGTGGCTCACGTTTCGATTCAGTCCTGGTCCCGAACCGCGCCGGCGCCAGGATTGCGGTCGAGCATCTCCTCGGTCACGGCCATCGCTCGATTGCGTTTCTGGGTCTCAGCAGGACGCTCTATACCATGAAGGCCCGCTATGCGGGATATCGCGAAGCGATGTCCGGCGCGGGTCACTCTCCCCGGCCTTACATCAGTTGCGGCTCGCCGGAGAGAACAGCCGCTCTTATTCGTTCCATGCTGAACAGCCGCGAGCCGCCCACAGCTCTCTTCGCAGGCAACAATTTGTGCATGCGCTACGCCCTGCACGCGCTTAGCGCATCCGGGATCCAGATCCCCCAGCAAATAGCAATGGCGGGTTTTGACGATTTCGAAATGGCGGATGTGCTGCAGCCGGCGCTTACCGTCGTTCGTCAGCCCATCTACCAACTCGGCGAGGTGGCGGCGAACCTGCTGTTCCAGCGCATTCTCGGCAACGACGCGCCCAAACCGGGCCACCACGTGATCCTCCCGGTAGAGCTGGTCGTGCGCTGCTCCTGCGGATGTCAGCCGCCAACACACAAGAGTGCGAAAGAGGAACAGCCGGCGCCCGGCATAACCCCCGGCCAGGGTCGTCATCGTCCGCCTCTCGATCCCACTGGGGAGACGTTGAATCCACCCTTTGACCACGGCCGGTAAACGATACCTCGTCGGACCGCGTTGGCATTCTGGTGGAGATCGCTCGCAGTTCTGTCCCGTAACCATATGGAATCAGTTGCGAAGCTGAGAATTCCGACATAGCGAGGGGTCTGCGCGATCATGCTGCCGTGACTTCGGCGTGGAGACCCACCCACCCCCCTCCCCCTCCCTAGGGGACTCCGGCAAGTCCCTGATCTGGCAGGATTTGCTGGAGGGCTGTTTTGGACTGTGGCAAGTTCATGAAAATGAGCCAGTTTGCCTGGGCCTTTTGGCGCCTGGTGCGGGGGATGAGGGGGGTAGCTGGGTGTTTGGCGCGGCGGTTGCGCGGGCTGTGGGTGAAGCAGTGGCTCTGGCCGCGCAGGGTGGTGGAGCGGCAGGGCTGGCCCTTGCGGTTGAAGTACTCGCAACGT
>PMAD01000322.1 GCA_003152415.1 Acidobacterium sp. | reverse complement strand
GTCGACGGATCGGACGCGGGAGATTGCGGGTAGCTTTGCTGATGTGATGTTAATGGAGGCTCCGAAGCTCGAGAAGGGGTGGACGGGGAAGGCGAATGCTTGCTGGGCGGGCGCGCAAAAGGCTCGAGGAAAGTGGCTGCTGTTTACGGATGCGGATACTGTGCACGGTCCGGCTGAACCGGCGGCCGGCGTGACGGGGACGCCGAATACTCTCCGGCTGGCGATCGTCGAAGCGGAGCGGCATGAGGCGGGGATGCTGTCGTATTCGCCGCGGCAGATTGTGCGGGGATTGGCGCAGCGGGCGCTGATGCCGCTGGTGTTCAGCGATTTGGCGGCGACGTATACGCCGGCGCGGGTGAGCGATCCGGCAACGCGGGTAGCTGCGGCGAACGGGCAGTTTCTGCTGGTGCGGCGCGATGTGTATGACGCGATTGGCGGGCACGCGGCGGTGAAGGGTTCGATCCTGGAGGACGTGGAGCTGGCGAGGCTGGTGAAGCGGCGGAAACTTGGATTGAGATTCCGCTATGCACCGGAGGCGGTGGCGGCGCGGATGTATCGCAGCTTTGGCGCGATGGTGGAGGGGTGGACGAAGAACCTGGCGCTGCTGTTCGGGAATGCTCCGATGCTGGCAGGGATGAGGCTGCTGGAGTTGGCGGTGCTGGTGGGGGTGCCGGCGCTGATTTGTTTTTTTTGGTGGCTGCGGACGGCGGGTCGCGGAGCGGGCGCGGGCGTGTTAGGGACGCCGATGGCGACGGCGGCGCTGGTGCTGGTTTGGCTGCGGGCGCTGTGGGGATTGTATGGGCGGGTGGCGAACTCGGGGTTTCCGTTCAGAGATGTGGTGCTGGCGCCGTTGGGGATTTCGCTGTATGCAGCGCTGCTGTGGCGGAGCTGGTTTCGCGTCACCGTGCTGAAGCAGGTAGTCTGGAAAGGGAGAGAACAGCCGGTAGCCAGTGGCCGGTAGCGGGTAGCAATAGGCGATAGGGAACGGGGAACAGAAGCCCGGAGCCAGGAGCTGGGAGCCAGGAAACGCGGATGATTCTGTTGACGAGGAAGGCGGAGTTTTCGGCTTCGCATTATTACTGGAACGAGGCGTGGAGCGCGGAGGAGAACGCGCGGGCGTTTGGGAAATGCGCCAATCGTAACGGCCACGGGCACAATTACACGCTGGAGGTGACGGTGGCGGGCGAAGTGGATCCGGTGACCGGGTTTGTGGTCGATCTAAAGCAGCTGAAGGACGTGATGGAGAAGGAAGTGGTGGCGGCGTACGACCATCGGCACCTGAATCTGGAAGTGCCGGAGTTCAAGGCGGCCAATCCTACGACGGAGAACATCGCGGTGGCGATCTGGCGGCGGCTGGAGGGGAAGATTCCGGGGGCGCGGTTGCATCGGGTACGGGTGTATGAGATGCCGGATTTGTTTGCGGATTATTTTGGTGGTTAGAGCGCGAGCGAAAACCCCCACCCTGCTTGCGCCCAACATCAGGCGCAACCAGGATGGGGCACCCGGATTCACGCGGGGGAGAAGGCAGTGAGAGCGTATTTGGGGCGGAGATATCGGCTGAGCGCGTCCCACCGGCTGTTTTGTGCTTCGTTGAGTGAGGCGGAGAATCAGAAGGTGTACGGGAAGTGCGCCAATCCGTATGGGCATGGGCATAACTACACGGTGGAAGTGATGGTGGGCGGCGAGATCGATGGGGCGACGGGAATGGTTTGCGATTTGACCGAACTGGATGGGCTGGTGGAACGCGAAGTGATGGAGCCGTTCGATCATCAGAATCTGAATACGCTGGAGGGTTTTCGCGCAGCGGTGCCGACGACGGAGAATCTGTTGCTGGAGATTCGGAGGCGGCTGGAAAGGGCGCTGCCGCGGCGGCTCACACTGGCGGTTCGGGTGGAAGAGACGTCGAATAACTTCTTTGAGTATTGGGATGAGGATAGCGAGATGCGATAAGCAAAATGCGTTTAGCGAAAAGCGATCAGCGAAAAGCGAGCGAAAGGCGAGTAAGAGGCGAGCGAAAGACGAGCGAGGATCGAGCGAAAGACGAGCGAACTGCGAGCATAAGGCGGGCACAATGGCAAGGGCGATGGAGCATGAGCGGGAAAAGCTGGATCACGAGATTATTGGGCGGACCGGACTGGAAAATGTAACAACGCAGGATATCTATCGCGAGATTATCCGGCGGTACGATGCCGATCCGACGCGGGACGGGCTTGCGAAGACGCCGGAGCGGATTGAGAAGGCGCTGGGGTTTCTGACCAAGGGGTATCGCGAGGATCCGAAGGATGTGCTGCACGGGGCGCTGTTCGACGTGGCCTACGACGAGATGGTGATCGTGAAGGATATCGAGATGTATTCGCTGTGCGAGCATCACATGCTGCCGTTTTTCGGGAAGGTGCACGTGGCGTACATCCCGGACGGAAAGGTGATCGGGCTGAGCAAGGCGGCGCGGCTGGTGGAGGTGTTTGCGCGGCGGCTGCAGGTGCAGGAACGGCTGACGCGGCAGATTGCGGAGGCGATTCAGGAGGCGATCCATCCGCAGGGCGTGGGNNGTGGTGATTGAGGCGCGCCACCTGTGCATGATGATGCGCGGTGTGGAGAAGCAGAATTCGTCGACGGTGACGTCGGCGATGCTGGGGGTTTTTCAGAAGCAGAACACGCGGGCGGAGTTTTTGTCGCTGATACGGGAGCGGACGACGGCGCAATTGTGAAAACCCCCTCCCTGCCGCGCGAAAANNACCCGGATTTGTTTTGACCTCGAGCGCGGTATCGTAGTGAAGTGAACGGGCTCCTGGTTCTGGATAAGCCGGGTGGGATGACGTCGCATGACGTGGTAGCGCGGGTGCGGCGGGCGACGGGCGAGCAGTCGGTGGGGCATCTGGGGACGCTCGATCCGATGGCGACGGGCGTGCTGCCGCTGCTGCTGGGAAAGTACACGCGGCTGGCGCAGTTCTTTGGCACAAGCGAGAAGGCGTATACGGGGACGATCCGGTTCGGGTTCGCGACGGATACGTATGACGCTGAGGGGCAGATAGTGGGCGAGGTACGCTCGGTTGCGCTGACGCTCGATGCGGTGCGGTCGGAGGCGGCGAAGTTTGTCGGGGAGATCGAGCAGATGCCTCCGCCGTTTTCCGCGAAGAAGGTGGACGGGAAGCCGGCGTACAAGCTGGCGCGGGCGGGAAAGAATCCTGAGCTCAAGCCGGTGCGGATTACGGTGGGTGCGTTCGCGATCGAGAACGTGGAGGGGGACACGGCGCGGTTCTCGATGCGGATTTCCGCAGGCGGGTATGTTCGGGCGATTGCGCATGCGATGGGTCAGGGGCTGGGGTGCGGGGCGCATCTGGCGAGTTTGCGAAGGACAGCGGCAGGGCCGTTCACGCTGGAGCAGGCGCTGAGCCTCGATGAGGTGGAAGCGCTGGCGGCGGAGGGAAAGCTGGAAGAGCGGATGCCGCATCCGCGAATGCTATTGCCGGAACTGCCAGCGGTGACGGCGGATGAGCAGACAGTGGGGCGGATCAGAAACGGGATGCAGGTGAATCTGCCGGAGTATTCAGGGGCGGCACTGGTGAAGATTTTCGAGGGACAGCGGGAACTGGTAGCGGTGGGGAAGCGCGTGGCGGGGACGCTGTTTCAGCCGTTTGTGGTGCTGGGGTGAAGGGCGCCAGCGTTCAGCGCTCAGCGGTCAGGGTTCAGAACACAGCGATCAGAAAACGAACCCCGCGATGCCCGGGTCTCAGAATCGAGACCCGGGCCAGCCGGGTTTCTGCGCGGGGATAGGGCACTCGGATTCGCTTGTTCGGATTACCGGACCCAGGCGTTGTGCTTGTCGCGATAGATGGAGCCAGAGACGCGGTTCTGGCGGCAGTTGAGCGCGGCGCGATCGCCGGCGGTGAGGTGGCCGTCATCGGCGCGGCGCATGAAGTACTCCTCACGATTGATGGAGGCTTCGCGGAACTCGAGGTTGCGGGTCTCGCCTGCAGTGAGCTGGCCGCTGCCAATGCCCTGGGCGATGCGGTCCTGCTGATAATCCTTGCGCTGGTTGATGGTGGCGGAGGTCTGCGCCATCCCGATCGTGCTGGAGAGGGCGAGGATTGCGGTAGCAACGAGAGAGAGTTTCATGACGTGGGCTCCGTGTGGCGAATGACTTTGATTCGATCGTGCTTTGGTCATTCGCTTTGGAAAGTGAAAACACGCGGGGAGGGAATAGTTGCTGGAAAGTTGAGCGCAACTAAAGAGCGGGTAGCGGGTAGCCGGTGGCCTGCAGCTGAAGCGGAGTTGGTGCTGGCCGCACGGGCGGACGCAGCGACGCCTCGGAAACACCCCCACCCTGCCGCGCGAAAACCGCGCGCGCCAGGATGGGGCACCCAGGATCATTTGTGAAGGAGGGGGAGAAGCAGAGGGAGGAAATTGTCGGCGACGAGTTGGGCGCCTTTGGCGGTGGGGTGGATGCCGTCGTCCTGAATGGCGCCGGGGACGGCGTAGATGTGGGCGTATAGCTCGGGCAGGAGCGGCACGTGGAACCTGGCGGCGACGAGGCGGTAGGTTTCGTCGAACTGCTCGATGTAGTCGGCGCCGTAGTTGGGCGGGAGGGTGATGCCGGCGAGGACGACTTTGCTGCCGCCCTGGAGCAAGGTGGAGACGATGGTGGAGAGGTTGCGGCGCGAGTCGGCGATGGGGATGCCGCGGAGGCCGTCGTTGCCACCGAATTCGACAATGACGACGGCGGGATGAAGGCGGAGGATGTCTTTGAGGCGGTCGACGGCGTCTTTGGTGGTGTTGCCGCTGACGCCGGCGTTGACGATTTTGTAGCGGTAGCCGCGGTGGTCGAGGTCGGTTTGGAGGTCGTCGGGGTAGGCCTGGCCGGGGGCGACGCCGTAGCCCGCGGTGATGCTGTCTCCGAAACAGGCGATCACGGGAAGACTGCGAGCGAGGACGGGAACGGGGCGGGGCGGGGCCGCGTATGTGCTGAGGGGGAGAAGAAACGCGGCGATGAGGGTGAGGCGGGGCATGGGTTACGTGTGTGGAGTAAGGAAAACCCCCACCCTGCCGCGCGAGAAGCGCGAGCCAGGATGGGGCACCCGGAATCGGTTCAGGATGACGACGATGACAACTCAAATTAGACGACAACGGTAGTCTAACGGGTAGGGGTGCGAGGAGAGCGGATGATCGAGGTGAAGGGGCTGAAGAAGTCGATTCGCAACGGGACGCGGACGGTGGAGATTCTGCGGGGGATCGACCTGGTGATTCCGAAGGGACAGTTTGCCGCGATCATGGGCGCGAGCGGGAGCGGGAAGAGCACGCTGCTGGGATTGCNNTGAAGAGGACAAGCTGGCGGAGATTCGCGGGCGGCGGATCGGATTTGTGTTTCAGTCGTACCAGCTGATTCCGACGCTGACGGCGCTGGAGAACGTGATGCTGCCGTATGAGCTGAATGCGCGGGGCGATGCGCGGAAGAAGGCGGAGCCGCTGCTGGCGGCGGTGGGATTGCAGGACCGGCTGCATCATTATCCGGTGCAGTTGTCGGGCGGGGAGCAGCAGCGAGTGGCGCTGGCGCGGGCGTTTGTGCTGGAGCCGCCGATTGTGCTGGCGGATGAGCCGACGGGGAATCTGGATTCGGCGAACGGGCAGCATGTGCTGGAGCTGCTGGGCGAGCGGCAGCGGGAGTCGCAGACGACGCTGGTGTTGGTGACGCACGATCCGCAGATTGCGGAGCGCGCAGACCGGCGGATTCAGCTAAAGGATGGGCTGGTGGTCGCGGATGATCTGCAGGGACTGGCCGTCCAGGCGGGCGCGCCTTCGGCGCGAAGTTCGGTGAGTGGGCGATGACCGTGCCCGAGGGGAGCAAGCCCATGCCGCCTGGATCGAAGCCGGCTTTGCCGTGGTCGACCGCTGCACGGATTGCGTGGCGAGAGCTGCGCGCGGGGAAGGCAAAGTTTTTCTTCGTGCTGCTGTCGGTGGCGATCGGAGTGGCGGCGCTGACGGGGGTGCGGGGATTCAGCACGTCGTTTGCGCGGACGCTGCTGGAGCAGGCGCGCAGCATTATGGCGGGGGATTTGTCGGCGCGGATGTTCCGGCAGGCGACGCCGACCGAATCGCAGCAACTGGATGCGCTGGCGAGCGAAAAGTCCGGGCTGGGCGTGCGGCGGACGGTCGTAACGGAGACCGTGTCGATGGCGATGGTGCAAGGGGATCCGGTGCCGCTGCTGGTGACGCTGAAGGCGGTGGATCCGGCGAAGTATCCGTTTTATGGGACGGTGGTGTTGTCTACGGGCGCGGATTTACGAAGCGCACTGACCGATGACACGGTGGTGGTGGACGACAATCTGCTGGTGCGGCTGCGCGCGAAGGTGGGCGATCAGCTGAAGATTGGCGGGCGGTGGTTCCGGATTGCGGCGGTGATTGAGAAGGAGCCAGACCGGATGACAGCGGGCGTGGGGCTGGGACCGCGGGTGATGATGACGCGGCGGGCGATGGACGAAACGGAGCTGCTGCAGCCGGGGAGCCGCGCGACGGAGCGGTACTTGTTTGCGCTGGGCGACAAGCTGAAAGTGGCAGATGTGCGGGCGCAGATCGAGAAGATTCTGCCGGACGCGCAGGTGACGGATTTTCGCGAGACGAGCCCGACGCTGACGCAGGGCGTGGATAGGGCGACGGGACTGCTGAGTTTGATCTGTTTGGTGGCGATGGTGCTGGGCGCGATTGGCGTGGCGATGGCGATGCGGGCGCATCTGCAGCAGCGGATCGAGATTCTGGCGATCATGAAGTCGATTGGGGCGCGGTCGGCGGATATTCTGCGGATCTATTTGTTACAGACACTGTTACTTGGCGTGGGCGGAGCGCTGATCGGGGTGGTGCTGGGGCTGGGCGTGGAGTATGCGTTTCCGACGGTACTGGGCAGGCTGCTGCCGCTGCGGCCGGAGATCCGGCTGCCGCTGAATCCGGTGCTGGCGGCGCTGGGAACGGGGATTCTGACGACGCTGCTGTTTTGCCTGCCGCCGCTGCTGGATGTGCGGAACGTGCGGCCGAGCCTGGTGCTGCGGCGGATGGTGGAGTCGGGCGATGGGGCGGGATGGATCGGCTGGTTGAAGGAACACAAGCTGCAACTGGGTTCGGTGGTGGTGATTCTGGCGGGGCTGGGCGGGATTGCGGCGGCTTTGTCGGATTCGATGCTGGTGGGGAAGTGGTTTGCGATTTGCCTGGCGGGGCTGCTGGTGTTCATTCTGGGGCTTTCGGCGGGAACACTGCGGGCACTGCGGGCCTTTTTGTCACGGACACGGTTACATTTGAATTCGGCGCTGCGGCATGGACTGGCGAACCTGTACCGGCCGGGGAATCAGTCGGCGGCAGTGCTGGCGGCGCTGGGCACTGGAGTAATGCTGATCCTGAGTGTTTTCCTGATGCAGAGGTCGATTGTGAATGCATTACATGAGGACGTAAAATCGGACACGCCGAATCTGTTCTTCATCGACATGAGCACGCAGGAATTGCCAGGGATTCGGGCGGTGTTGGCGAAGCAGCCGGGGGTCATCGGGGAGCTGGAGGCGGTTCCGATTGTGTCGGCTCGGATCGCGCCGGTGGATCAGGTGAAGCTAAAGGATTATCCGAATCGGCTGCGGAGCAACGTGACGCTGTCGTGGGCCGATGCAGCGCCGGCGGGAACAAAGGTTGCCGAAGGGAAGTGGTGGACGGGCGCCGGCGGGAGTGACCTGGCGGTGGTGGATCGTGCGGCGAGGTGGATGAACCTGAAGATCGGATCGCCGGTGACGTTTATTGCGGGCGACAAGGAAATTCCGGTGAAGGTGGCGGCGATCTACAAAATCGACGGCGAGCACGCGTTTGCGCGGAGCGAATTCATACTGCCGAAGGCGCTGCTCGCGGGTCAGCCGGCGGTGTGGTACGGGGACATTCACGCGCGGCCGACGGCGATTCCGGAGATCGAGCGGGCACTATTCGCGGCGTATCCGACGGTGACGGTGATCAACATTGCGGATATTTTGCAGACGATTACGGGGGTGGTGGATCAGATCACGCTGGTGATTCGGTTCCTGGCCGGATTTTCGATTCTTTCGGGATTGGTGATTCTGGCGTCGAGCGTAGCGAGCACGCGGTTCCGCAGGATGCGCGAGGTGGTGGTGCTGAAGACGCTGGGCGCGACGCGGAACCGGATCGCGACGGTATTTAGCGTGGAGTTCGTGGTGCTGGGACTGCTGGCGGG